>NZ_OX366394.1:310070-620140 GCF_947251865.1 Wolbachia endosymbiont (group B) of Protocalliphora azurea
GATTTCTTTCTACCCATATTTCAATTTGCTCACGTTGATTTTTCTTTAATTTGCTTTTTCTTCGCCGCTGAGACGGGGCAAATAATCTTTCTACTCTACCAAATTTTAGATGCTTTATCCATTCAGTCAAAGCAGTCCTTGAAATTTTACATATTCTTGCCACAGCGCTTATACTACTTTCTTTTCCTGCTATCACCGCTTGTAACTTTTTTGAAACATATGCGTTATTTCTGACCTTTTTTAACATTTCTTTCGCCAAATTTACAACTTTTTCGTCTAATAGTTTTGACCTTAATGCCATTTATACCTCTCTATTTTATCTACTTTATTATCACTTCTTTCCCATTATTGTCTATCTGTTCTTTGCATAGTGGGAATTGGTATTAGTTAGAGCTTCCAAAGATAGGGCAGTAAATAGAAAATCTCGATATCCTGAAAAAGGTGAGCAGAAGTTATGGGAATTTATTAAATCCTCTCATTGTGCAGGTACGGTAAAAGTTGAAGTTCCTGCAAAAGATAATAAGCCAAAAAGAACAGCACATTTGGAAGTTAGATTCGGAAAGTTTATTATGCATCCATCTAAGAATAGTATTAGGCATAAGAAAGAAGAATTACTTAAATTACCACACTATGCAGTTTACGTTGTTGAAAAAGACTTTCCTTCTGAAACAAGTCCGCTAGAGTGGATGCTTTTAACAAATCTTCCAGTCAATACCTTTGATGAAGCTGTTGAAAAAGTTAGGTGGTATTGTCTTAGATGGAAAATAGAAATATTACATAAAATTTTAAAATCTGGTCTCAAAGTTGAAGAATGTAGGCTTGGAACAGCAGAAAGGTTGATGCGATATTTAACAGTAATGAGTATTATTGCTTGGAGAATTTTCTTTATTACAACAATTGCAAGAACTGATCCAACATTACCGTGTACTACCTTATTAGCCGAAGAAGAATGGAAAGTTCTATATGTAAAAATACATAGAAAACCATGTTCAAATGCAACTCCTACTATAAAAGAAGCTGTTTCATGGGTTGCTCAACTTGGAGGACATTTGGCTAGAAAAAATGATCTAGAACCAGGACCCATTACTATTTGGAAAGGATGGAGACGTCTCTTTGATCTAGCAGAAGGATGGCGACTTGCTCACGAACTTTATATTTGTGGGTAATAGTAAGTATTGATATGGGCATGGAGAAACTTGAAGCAGACTTTACTTTCGCTGAGTATGATTCAGAACTATTTAGACTTTTTGGCTTGATAAATGGAAATTCAGTATCTTTGACGCTAAGGGGCGGATTACAAGGCAGTGGAAGTAATGATGTTGAAGGAGTAATAATCAACCTTAGGGGCATATTCAAAGAATTTGATTTTGGTAGCTGGAAACCTGCTGAAAAAGCCACTCTAAAATGCACTGTAGCTGCTCATTATTATAAACTTACGATAGGTGGCAATGAGCTGATAGAGATCGATGCTGAAAATATGATTAGAAAGATAAATGGTGTTGATCAAATGGCCTTGCTGAAAACAGTTTTAGGGATTTAATGGAATAGACGGATTTCTTTTCACTTTTTTATTGAAAAATTACTGATAATGCTGTATAATTATTGATATTCTTTAGGTATTTTTGCTATGGCTTTATCTAAGTTTCTCGACCCTAAAAATGATATAGCATTTCGCCGTATCTTTGGTACAGAAAAGAATAAAGATATCCTCATTCACTTTCTAAATGATATTTTGAGCTTTACTGGCAAAAATGCAATACAGGATATAGAGTTCTTAAGTACTATTTTGGATCCCGAAATTGCCGCTAAAAAGCAAAGTATTGTTGATGTGCTATGTAAAGATTCAACAGGAGTACAATGGATAATTGAGATGCAGGTCGCTAAAACCAAAGGCTTTGAAAAACGTGCCCAATATTACGCTGCTAAAGCCTATTCAAGACAAGCAGATAAAGGTGATCAATACCATGACCTTAAGGAAATTATCTTTATTGCTATAGCAGATTGTATACTGTTTCCTGATAAGTCCGAGTATAAATCAAAGCACACTATTCGCGATGAAGATACTAATGAACATGATCTAAAAGATTTTTACTTTGTATTTATTGAACTGCCTAAATTTTCCAAAACTAAAGAAGATCAGCTTTCAAATATAGTTGAGAAGTGGGTGTATTTTTTTAAGTACGCTGATGAAACAAGTGAAGAAGAATTGGAAAGAATAATAGGAAGTGACGTAATAATCAAAAAAGCGTATGAAGAGCTAAACAGGTTTAACTGGTCAGAAAAAGAGTTTATAGCATATGAACAGGAGAGCAAGCGTATTCGTGATGAACAGGCTGTCCTTGCTCAAAAACTTGATGATGCTAAAGAGGAAGGAATCAAAATTGGTGAAGAGAAAGGAAAGATTGAAGGAAAGATTGAAGGAAAGATTGAAGGAAAGATTGAAGGAAAGATTGAAGTTGCAAAAGCGATGTTGACTAATAATGTTGATATTAACACTATTGTCAAGTGTACAGGTCTTTCTGTCGATGAAGTTCAAGAATTAATTCAAGTTGAAGAGAAATAACCCCTACTATAACTTTTATATTAGGTTGCCTCTTCAATCAAACACAAAAACTGTAATAAAAAAAATTAGTTATGTAAAAGCTATGAAGTTTTTATTTAATTAACTTTTAGGGGAAAACATGACAACAGTAGAACTTAATAACCCAATAACAGTAGAAGGAATTTTACTCTCAGAGCTAACTCTGCGCCGTCCAAAAGTGCGAGATCGTTTAGCTGTTGAACGTATGAGTAATAACGATGCAGAGAAAGAAGTAGCACTAATTGCAAATCTTGCAAGTATTTCAAGAGAAGCAGTAGAAGAACTTGATCTTGCAGACTACAGTAAGATTCAAGAAGCGTTACAAGGTTTTTTGTCTCAGCAGAAGACTTGAGGCTGAGCATATTGTCGCTTAGCTCAATGGTTGGTGGTGGAATCAATCAGTGGCTTGATATGGATATTAAAGAATTTATTACGTGGTTTGAAAGTAGCAAAAAGTTATACAAATGAAAGCAATTTCTATAGTAATTGGAGCAACACTGCAAAGCAGTTTTAATAGTACGATGGCAGGTAGTACGAAGCAGCTTTCTCGTATTGGTAGTACGATAAAACAACTTGAATCATCAAGTAAATCAGTGTCTAAGTTTAAAGAGCTCAGCCACGATGCTCTGCTTGCTTGGCGTTCTTGGAATGAACTGGAAATAAAAACAAAATCTCTTGCTCAGCAGATAAAAAACGCAGAAGAACCGAGTAAGAGTCTGCAAAATGAGTTTACAAGGTCTAAAACTGCAGCACTGAAAGCTAAAACAGCTTATTTACAAAAAAGAAGTGCTCTTCGCCTACTACGCACGGAGTTCAGTAAAAGTGGTAGAGACATAAAATCTCTTATTGGAGATCAAGCTAAACTTGGCTCTTCTATTGAAAAGCTTAAAAATAACTATACGGCTTTAAATTCCGTAATGCAAAAACGTAAAGGAGTTCTAGCGCAAAGAGTAAATTTCAAAGCTCAAATGATAGATGCTGTAACACTTGGACTCACCCTTGCAGCACCACTTAAGGCTGCAATTAGTTTTGAGAGTGCTATGGCTGATGTAAAAAAAGTTGTAAAATTTGAAGATAAAGATGTAAATGGGTTAACAAAGCTTGGGGAAACATTAAAGGCAATGTCACGAACAATTCCGCTATCTGCAGCAGAACTTGCGCAAATTACTGCAAGTGGTGGTCAACTTGGTATTGCAGCTAAAGATCTTGCAATTTTTACAGATACTGTGGCCAAAATGGCAACTGCATTTGATATGTCAGCAGAAGAAGCAGGAGAAGCTATTGCTAAGCTTTCTAATATTTACCAAATTGAAATTGGTGAAATGGCAAATATTGGTGATGCGATAAACCATATCTCTGATAACACTGCAGCAAAGGCCAAGGAAATTGTTCCGACGCTAAACAGAATTGGTGGTACAGCAAGGCAATTTGGCTTAACTGCAGTGGAGGCAGGAGCTTTAGCAAGCAGCTTTATTAGTCTTGGTAAAGCTCCTGAAAAGGCAGGTACGGCGATTAATGCAATGCTTAGCAAACTACAAACAGCGAGTAAACAAGGTGGCAATTTTCAAAAAGCGTTTCAAGTGTTAAAAATAAATGCTCAGGAGTTTGAGAAAGCAATCGGTAAGAATGCACAAGGTACATTACTTAAGTTTTTAGAAACAGTTGCAAAATTAGATAAGCAAGAACGTTCTAGCGTTCTCTTTGACCTCTTTGGTCTTGAATATCAAGATGATATAGCGCTACTTACTGGTAGTCTTGATGAGTATAGAAAATCTTTGCGACTAATAAACGAAGAATATCAAGGCTCAATGCAAAGAGAGTTTGAAAATAGAGCAAATACTACAGCAAATAATCTTCAGTTACTTAAGAACTCAATAGCAGAAGTGGGAATGAATCTTGGCTTTGTATTATTACCATCTTTAAATTTTACTGTTAATCTTCTCAGGTCAGCAACTACACAAGTAGCACTTTATGCCAAGGAGTATAGAGTACTGATACCAATTCCCACTATGCAAAGAACAGATAGACAATAATGGGAAAGAAGTGATAATAAAGTAGATAAAATAGAGAGGTATAAATGGCATTAAGGTCAAAACTATTAGACGAAAAAGTTGTAAATTTGGCGAAAGAAATGTTAAAAAAGGTCAGAAATAACGCATATGTTTCAAAAAAGTTACAAGCGGTGATAGCAGGAAAAGAAAGTAGTATAAGCGCTGTGGCAAGAATATGTAAAATTTCAAGGACTGCTTTGACTGAATGGATAAAGCATCTAAAATTTGGTAGAGTAGAAAGATTATTTGCCCCGTCTCAGCGGCGAAGAAAAAGCAAATTAAAGAAAAATCAACGTGAGCAAATTGAAATATGGGTAGAAAGAAATCCAAATATTACTATTAAGGAAGTGCAGATAAAAATCTCAGAGGAATTTGGCCTAAACATTAGCAAATCAACAGTGCACCGTGAGATACAAAGGATGAAATTTTCTTATATAACACCGAGGCCAATGCACCATAAACAAGATAAAAACAAGCAAGAAGAGTTTAAAAAATACTTCAATAAAATAGTCAATTCCCACCCTGAAAAAGAGGTGTTTTTTTGATGAATCACGATTTGGAACTCATTCAAAAATCGGACACGGATGGTTTAAAAAAGGGGTCAGAACGCAGGTTAAAATGAAAATTGGTAGACAAAATTTCTATATCTACAGTGCGGTAAATCCAAGAAGTGGTAAGAAAATCAGCCTACTTGCTCCATATGTAAACACTGATTGTATGAATATATTTCTGGAGCAGATGTCGAAAGATTTAGGCACGAAAAAAGCCTTTCTTGTAATGGATTGTGCAAGTTGGCATAGATCAAAAAGTTTGAAATTTCAGGAAAACATTACCATTATATACTTGCCTCCTTATTCACCGGAACTGAATCCTGTTGAGAGGTTGTGGCAATATATCAAATACAATACTTTACGTAACAGAGTCTACGATACCATAGGCTTACTTGCAGATGTTCTGTGTAATTTTATTGTCAGTATTTCCAGCACTACTATTAAACGAGTTTGTAATGTTTCTTATTTGTTCGATTAGTAATGGAATTTGGTATGACTACAGTAATCACGAGTACTGCTACAGCCTTGATTAGCATTAAAATAGCAGCTATATCTCTTGGATATGCTTGGACTTTTGTAAAAGGTTCCTTACTCGCTCTTTTGTCTACTTGGAAAGTGTTTGGATCTGTTATTACTTTGGTAAAAATAGGTCTTTCTGCAGTTTTTCCAGCAATAATTGCTGGATTTAAAGCATTGACAATTGCCTTAATGAGTAACCCTATGGGACTGGTTATTGGTGGTTTTGCTGTTGCTGCAACTCTGATGATTATCAAGTGGCAAGCAGTAAAAGACTTCTTTATTACCATTTGGGAATCAGTGAAAGTTGTATGGAAGTCTTTTTCTGATTGGATAGGAAAATTTTGGAATAATATTACTCAGCCTTTTAAAACAATCAATAATCTGTGGAGCAAAAAAAATGAGGCTAGACTAGAAGTTAGATCTGTAAATAACGTTATCAGTGATTCCCTTAAGCACCCTATTACAGCACAAAATAAGACTATAGAGAACAAAATGCAATTTAGTATCAATATTCATTCAAGCCCTGGGCAAAATGCACGCAGCATTGCTGATGAAGTAATGGAACGAATTAGAGAACAATTTAGTGGCGCACTTTACGATATAAATTAAATTATGTTATCTCTTGGTCCATATAGATTTGCATTAACTGAGCAAGGTTTTACACGTAGAAGTGAATATCGCTGGCCTGCACTTGAGCGTATTGGGGAAAAGCCATTGCTTCAAAGTATTGGTCCTGGAGAGGACATTGTTGAGCTTGCAGGAGTAATCTATTCAGGAGGGATGAAGCAAATAAATAATATGCGAAATTCATCGAAACCTCTTTTACTTATTGATGGCCAGGGTAACATTTTAGGCCATTTTGTTATTGTGAAAATAGAAGAAACGCAGAAATATTTTTTTCCAAATGGTGAACCAAGAAAGATTGAGTTTCATTTAAGTTTAAAACATTATAGCAATTTATCATCACAAAATAACACTACTGACTTTACTGCAGCTGACAATGATGTACTACAAAACTAAGGAAAATGATATGTTAGATTTAATCTGCTGGAACTACTATGGATTCAGCTCAGAAGCAGTTGAGATTGTGTTAAGAGCTAATCCTGGACTTGCAGAGTATAAAAGTCTTCCTGCAGGATTAATCATTAAACTTCCTGTTATTCAAAAAGAGACACAAAAGCAAGTAGTAAAACTATGGGATTAAAATGACACCAGACTTTAGTATTTCAGTAGAGGGCATTTCCATCACTGAATTGGTGAAAAGTCGATTGGTATCAATGCATATTACTGATGAAGCAGGAGTAATAAGTGATACTGCTGTAATTCATCTTGATGACCGTGATTCATTATTTGAGATTCCTAGAACTGGGGCAAAGCTAAATATTTTACTCGGGTATAAGGAAACTGGCATTGTGCCAATGGGAGATTATATAGTAAATGAAATTACGCTACAAGGCCCGCCACAATCACTAAAGATTAAAAGTCATGCAGCGGATCTAAAAGAGTCATTAAAGGAACAAGTGTTTAATGAGTGGCATCAAATCACCTTAAATGATTTGGTAAAAAAGATTGCAGACAAACATGGCTATCAAGCTAAAGTTGCTGCAGAGTTTGCAAATATCATGATATCGCATATTGATCAGACTGCAGAGAGCGATATGCATTTTTTAACCAGGCTTGCTCAAATTTATGGAGCAATAGCAAAACCTGCAGGAGGATATTTACTTTTTGTTTCAAAAGGGAAAGCAAAATCAGTTACCGGAAAAACTTTAAGCACTATTACTTTAACACCTAGAGATATTACAAGTTGGCAAGTAAGATTTAATGAGCGTAATCAATATGGCTCGGTTATTGCCTATTGGTATGATTATGAAAAAGCAGAGACTATAACAGAAAAAATAGGCGATCAAGAACCAAGCTATATTCTGCGAGATGTTTATGCAAGCAGTGATTTGGCGCAAAGTGCAGCATCTGTAAAATTAAATCAGCTGATGAGCAGTACAGCAACACTAAATATCACAATGCCAGGCAAACCTGAGTTATTTGCCGAAGCAAAGATTAATCTTTCTGGATTTCGTAAAGGAGTTTATGGTGATTGGATAATAAATAAGGCTGAGCATGTAATTGATAACCTAGGCTATCGTAGTATGGTAACAGCTGTTACGGAGGCACGGGAAAGTAAATTGATAATTTCCTCATAGATATCTTTTTTTTCTTTATTATTATTTAATTCCTCTACAGCAAGATCTAAAGGAGTTTTTTTATCTTTGTTTTTAGCAAGAGGATTTGCTCCGTTTTCCAGTAGAAATTTAGTAATTTCTAGATGTCCTTTTCGTGCAGCATAATGCAAAGCTGTCCAGCCAAAAGCATCAGTAGTATTTATATCAATGCCTTCTTCAACCAGAAATTTTATAACTTCTAAACAGCCTCCACTTGTAGCATAGTGTAATGATGTTGCACCAAAATAGTAGGTGTCATTGATATTTACTGCATTTTTTATTAAGGATTTTATGTTATCCAAATTGCAGCTTTCAGCTGCAATACGTAATGCTATTCTATCTTCACTAGTTGTTTTACTTTCTATTGGTATAATTTTTGATGGTTTACAATGCTGAAACAAAAAGATAACACATATTATTGGTATTATCGAATTTACTAATAGTTTTCGAAAAATGCTGAATTTCATATCTATGATATTATTTACATTACTTGCTTAATGCAATGAGTTAGCTTTAAGAAAAATTCTTAAGATTTTTTTGGACGTATTTTTGACAAATCTTGTATATATTAGTATACAGCTTTTTGTACAAAAACATGAAAAACCAAAGTACAGGAAAGATTCCTGTAGCAGTAATTGCTACTATGGTGATACAAACAATAGCATTGATCTGGTGGCTAGCTAAGCTCGACTTAAGAGTTCATATGCATGATAAATTTATAGAGCAAAATCAAAGGACTACAGAAATCATCTATCGTCTTGAAGAAAGGGTCAAAAACCTTGCTGAAGAAGTTAACGAGCTTGAGCAGAGACAAAAATGACAAAGTATATTTTATCGGTTGATGGAGGAGGAATTAGAGGAATAATTCCTGCAATTATTCTAGCAGAAATTGAATCTAGGACAAAAAAGCCAATTTCTCAGATCTTTGATTTAATGGCAGGTACCTCAACCGGTGGAATTATTGTTGCTGGACTTTGTAAAAGCAATAAACTTCAATACTCTGCCAATGATTTGGTTGAACTTTACCAAGAGTATGGAGCATATATCTTTCAAGCATCACTTTGGAGAAAATCAATCGCTTCTTGGCTGAGTGGTTCTCAGTACTCATATAAAAATATGGAATTTATTCTCAACAAATACTTCGGCGAAAGCACTATGGCCGATGTCGCGAGTAATACCAAATTCCATTACTAATCGAACAAATAAGAAACATTACAAACTCGTTTAATAGTAGTGCTGGAAATACTGACAATAAAATTACACAGAACATCTGCAAGTAAGCCTATGGTATCGTAGACTCTGTTACGTAAAGTATTGTATTTGATATATTGCCACAACCTCTCAACAGGATTCAGTTCCGGTGAATAAGGAGGCAAGTATATAATGGTAATGTTTTCCTGAAATTTCAAACTTTTTGATCTATGCCAACTTGCACAATCCATTACAAGAAAGGCTTTTTTCGTGCCTAAATCTTTCGACATCTGCTCCAGAAATATATTCATACAATCAGTGTTTACATATGGAGCAAGTAGGCTGATTTTCTTACCACTTCTTGGATTTACCGCACTGTAGATATAGAAATTTTGTCTACCAATTTTCATTTTAACCTGCGTTCTGACCCCTTTTTTAAACCATCCGTGTCCGATTTTTGAATGAGTTCCAAATCGTGATTCATCAAAAAAACACCTCTTTTTCAGGGTGGGAATTGACTATTTTATTGAAGTATTTTTTAAACTCTTCTTGCTTGTTTTTATCTTGTTTATGGTGCATTGGCCTCGGTGTTATATAAGAAAATTTCATCCTTTGTATCTCACGGTGCACTGTTGATTTGCTAATGTTTAGGCCAAATTCCTCTGAGATTTTTATCTGCACTTCCTTAATAGTAATATTTGGATTTCTTTCTACCCATATTTCAATTTGCTCACGTTGATTTTTCTTTAATTTGCTTTTTCTTCGCCGCTGAGACGGGGCAAATAATCTTTCTACTCTACCAAATTTTAGATGCTTTATCCATTCAGTCAAAGCAGTCCTTGAAATTTTACATATTCTTGCCACAGCGCTTATACTACTTTCTTTTCCTGCTATCACCGCTTGTAACTTTTTTGAAACATATGCGTTATTTCTGACCTTTTTTAACATTTCTTTCGCCAAATTTACAACTTTTTCGTCTAATAGTTTTGACCTTAATGCCATTTATACCTCTCTATTTTATCTACTTTATTATCACTTCTTTCCCATTATTGTCTATCTGTTCTTTGCATAGTGGGAATTGGTATAATCTACTGCTCACCAGTTATGACATTCACAACAATTGTGAATTTTTCTTCAAAAGTTGGAAAGAAGAAAACATTAAGTTGAAAGATGCACTCAGAGCTACAACAGCTGCCCCAACGTACTTTGCGCCAAAACGTCTAAAAGTTAGCCAAACAGAGAGAGTGTTGATAGATGGCGGAGTGTTTGCCAATAATCCAGCTGCTTGTGCATATGCAAGTGCTAAGAGGTTATTTCCAAATGATGATATTGTACTGTTATCGATAGGTACTGGCAGAACAGATAGAAGCATAGAGTATGTTAATTCAAGAAGATTTGGAAAAATAGGGTGGGTCAAGCCACTACTAAATGTGATGTTTGCCTCTGGATTGGATTGCGTTGATTATCAACTAGAGCAAGTAATAGATAATAAATATATGCGAATACAATCACAATTGAAAGTTGCATCAGCTGAGATGGATGATATAACACCTCAAAATATTAAATGTTTGCAGCAAGAAGCAAAGGCAATGATAGAAAGTCATCAAAGAGTAATTGATGTGCTATCAAAATAATATAAGTTTATGAAAAAACTTTTTTTCTGATGAGAGAGTTATAAAATTCAAAGCTTTTTTGAAAAAGATAGAATTTTAAAAAATAATTTGGACGTTTTTTTTACCAATCTTGTATATATATAACATAAACTTGAAGCGCAGGAACTACAAAAGAAAATTCAGCTTTAAGAGAAAAAAGATAGTAAAAAAAATCTTCTAATCAAAAAAGGGATGTAATATGTTAAAAGGCATGAAATCTTTATTATACAAAAGTAAAATGTCGAAATGTTTTTTCACAATGTTACTTGCATGCTTTATTATGCCAATATGTAACGCTCAGCCACCTCAAAAAAATAACGTACATGAGTTCACATCAGCCACATGGAATACCAACGGCCCGCGCTGGAATGTTGTGCAAGCGTTGATGAATTATGGATTAGACATTTTAGCCATTCAAGAAGCTGGAAATATTGGAGATATTTCTAGTCAATTGTCTAGTCCGGCCGGCAATCGATTACAGATTTGCTTTGGAGGGTTTGACCTTGAGCCTAACTCAGACGTAGGCGTTCAGGAATATATTTGGAATACTGGATCAGGAACTTTTTATATGTATTATTACAACAATCGTTTAGATACCCCGTCAGCTCCGGGAACGAGTCAAGGGACTACTAAGCAAAATATGGCAATAATTTCCAGGCAAAGGGCAGGTGAAATTGTACTCATTCCATCTGAAGTTAGACATACACCAATAGATGCTGCGTCAGAGAACTATCAATCCCGCACTTTTATAAATCGACCAGTTTTAGGAATACGTATTGCCAATAGTGTTTTCTTTAATATTCATCCAGAACCAAATAGAACGCGTAATGAAGCTCCTGAACTGATAAACGTTATACAAAATTATATGGAGACATATTATCCTGATCAAACCTGGATGGTGATGGGAGACTTCAACAGAACTCCAGCACAACTTAGGTCAGATCTCCCTAGTGCTAATAATGGTAGGTTTATCGATATAATGAATTCAGGGCAGAACACACGATCATCAGGTGAGTTAGATTATAGCATTGTGGGTGGTCCAGCAATCCATCGAACTGCTATCATTGCAATAGTAGCACAATTACTACAGATGCAGGTGCCAAACCCCTCAGATCATAAACCTGTTAGATTTAATTAATCTCTAAATATAATACAATGGTTGAGATTGTTCATCAACTTAGTGAGTCATCGATTTATTTATATAAAATTTATAGGATTTAGGCCATCATGAAAAAATATTTGAAGTATATAAAAACATTACAACTGGCAAAGGGCATTTTGGCAGGTTCGATTTTTCTTTCATCGTACTGTTTTGCTGATGAAAATTATTTGTTAAGTGGTAAAGTCACATCAATGTCAGATAATTTTAATTATTGTGGTTTTATTTTAGATAACTATCAACAGCCTGGTATAAAAATATACAATAGAATTTTCTGTGATTTTATAAGAAAAGCTAGGGATTTTGACCAAAAAGTTACTGTTGAAATGATCGGTGATCCTAGCACTATAGATAGCATAACTAAACTCAAAGGTGTGCGTTTTTTAGACAGAAATTCCAGTTGGTTTACAAATAAAGATGGTATTGAAGAATCATATTCTTTAAAAGGCAATATAGAAGATATCTATTATAATGCTGTTAATAGTCGTTGCTATATTGCAATTAATGATCCTCGCCCATCAAAAACGAAATATAATAATAAATTTCATGAAACTAATAGTAAAAGTATATGTGAATTGGCAGAGGACGCCTTTTATCTAGGGTTAAAAGTTGAAATTCAAGCATCTTTAGACCCACATCCGGACTATGCTAATGACATTAGGATTCTTAAATTAGTAAATTCGTGTTCAAATTTAAGAAGTCACTAAATTTGATCTTCTGATGCAGGAGGAATTAGAAGAATCACTTCTGCCATTATTCTAGCAGAAATTAGATGTAGAACAAAAAAGCCAGTTAAGATTTAATTTGGTGGGAAAGTCAATCATAAGTGTTGGAAGTGGTGGTAAAAGGATATAAAGAGCTATTATTACAGAAAAATGAGGGTAGTCATCGATCAAATAGAAGGAATACTAAGATTAATTAAAGATGATGATCTGGAAAGATATGATGGGTCAAGCCACTACTGAATGTGATGTTTGCCTCTGGATTGTGTTGATTATCAACTAGAACAAGTAATAGATGATAAATATATGCGAATACAATCACAATTGAAAGGAGCATCAGCTGAAATGGATGATATAACACCTCAAAATATTAAATGTTTGCAGCAAGAAGCAAAGGCAATGATAGAAAGTCACCAAAGAGTAATTGATATGCTATCAACATGATATAAGTTTATGAAAAACTTTTTTTCTGATGAGAGAGTTATAAAATTCAAAGCTTTTTTGAAAAAGATAGAATTTTAAAAAATAATTTGGACGTTTTTTTTACCAATCTTGTATATATATAACATAAAAGCGCGTTTTCACGCAAATAAATCATATGGAATCCACTTCACAAAAGTCTACTATTGAGGCCACAAAGCTTGAGCTGCCAAAAGGCGGAGGAGCGATAAAAGGAATCAGTGAAGCTTTTGAGGCTAACTCATTCACTGGTACTGGATCTTTCTCAATACCAATTGCGCTACCAACTTGTCGTAATTTCTCACCTTCTTTAAGCGTTAATTACAGCTCTGGAAGTGGTAACGGAGTATTTGGTATAGGGTTTAATGTTTCAATAGCAAGTATTATCAGAAAAACATCCAAAAAAATTCCAACTTATGATGATGAAGATATTTTTGTCCTAAGTGGAGCAGATGACTTGGTTGCGATTAATCAAACAAGTAATAGCAAATATGATATTACTTATTATCAGCCACGTGTTGAAGGATTATTTGCTAAAATAGAGCGTTTAATAAGTAAAAGTGATAGCACTATTCATTGGCAAGTTACTAGTAAAGATGGCAGTGTTTCCGTTTATGGTAAAAATAAACAAGCACAAATCTATGATCCAAAGAGTAATAGCCGCATAGCAGAGTGGTTACTGGAGGAATTAAGTGATGTATACGGAAATAAAATATTTTATTATTACCGCTCTAGTACAAAAGATACAAGTGTACAAGGTGATGGCAGAGTAATTGATCGCATTGCTTATGGACATAACCAAGAGTTCAATTACAGCTATTTTGAAGTTTTGTTTGATTACGGCGAAAACGACTTTGTAAGTCCAGTTGATAAAAAATATAGCGAAGAAAGAAAAGCAATTCTACGCCAAGATTCGTTTACCTCACACACCACAGGATTTGCAATTAGAACTGAACTCTTATGCCGAGCGATAAGAATTTATCACCGTTTTGATGCAGAACCGATTCTAGTAAATGGCACATATTTTGATTACGATGAAAAACCAACAATTACCTACTTAAGAGCGGTAAAGCAGGTTGGCTATTATGAGAGAGGAGAAAAAAGATTTAGCAAATCAACACCAACTTTAGTTTTTTCTCATACCAGTGATGATTCTACCTACGTTTCAACAGTTTCGTCTGTCGGACTTAAAGATGGCAACAAACCGTCTAAAGAGCTTCTACAGATTCTAAAAGAACAAGACTATATATTTAAAAAAGATAGTGCAGAGATTGTAGCAGAAAACTCAAATTGGAAAATCAAAGACAGTGAAAAAACTCTTGTCATAAAAGAAAAAGGTAATTTTTTAGATCTTCACAATAGAAATAATAAAAACTCTTTTAAACCAGTAAAAATAGAAGGAATAAACAAAAACTTTCCTGGGTATTTAAATGATCAAAGATTTCAATCGGTTGATTTATATCAAGAAGGTATTGAAGGGATATTATATAACGATGGCAACACAATCCTTTATTTTAGACCAAATGGCAATGGAGAGTTTGCTCAAGCTAAACTGCTAGAGCGTTTTCCATCGCTGTTTCGTAAAACTACTTATTCACTGACGAGTTTAGAAGGTAACGGTGAGTTACAGCTTTATGTGAATGAAAGTGGTTTTCAAGGTTATCATGATTTTGATGGTAAGTGGAGTGAATTTAAGCCTCTTGAATCGCAAATAATCAATTTGAGCAGTGAACTTCAAGAGATGATAGATGTCACCGGAGATGGAAGAACGGATATCGTAATATTTGAAGGAGAAAGTGTAAGAGTATATCCATCTATAGGTAAAAAAGGATACAAAGAAGCTATTTACAGTAGAGCGCCAAAAGATTTGCCAAATCAACGTGTCAGTTCAGAGAGTACTTTAGTACGCTTTGCTGACATGTTTGGTGATGGCAAAAGCCATTTAGTAAAAATAGAAAATGGTAAAGTAGAATGTTGGCCAAATCTTGGCTACGGTAAATTTGGTGAAAAAGTTGTATTTGAAAACGCTCCATATTTTAGGAAGGGATTAAATGCAAAAAGACTTTACTTTGCTGACATTGATGGCTCTGGTACTACTGATTTAGTTTATGCTAACCATAATAGTTTAGATATCTATTATAACAATAGTGGTAATTCATTTAGTAAGCCAGTTAATTTGAAATTACCGGTAGATTACAATCAAATTGGTCGTATTGAGTTTGCTGATATTCTAGGAAATGGAACTAACTGTTTGCTTATTAGCTATCTGGATCAAAACTTAAAATTACAGCATCTGTACTACGATTTTTACAACGGAGTAAAGCCGCACTTACTGAAGCAAATAGATAATAACATGGGTAACCTTACCCGTCTTCATTATGCAGCTTCTACTCAGTTTTATTTGAAAGATAGAAAGGCATGGGTAACAAGTCTGCCGTTTCCAGTACAAGTAATTGAAAAAATAGAAACTCTAGACAATATAGTAGGAAGTAAACTTACAAGTAAATATAGCTATCATCATGGATTTTATGATTACACTGAAAAAGAATTTCGCGGATTTGGTTTTGTAGAAACCTGGGACACGGAAGATTTTGCCACTATTGAGAAAAAAGAACATTATGTAGCACCAATTTACACCAAGACTTGGTATCACACTGGAGCTTATAAAAAAGCAGGAGATTTAGTTGAGAGCTATAGAAAGGAATTTTACCAAGGAGATGGTAAAGCGTTAAAAATAACGCCACAAGTATTAGATAAAAATATCATCTCAATAGAGGATAAAAGACAAGCATACCGCGGGATTCAAGGGCAAGTGCTAAGACAAGAAGTATATGGTTTAGATAAAGGAGAAAATCCAACCCTCTACTTGCATCCATATTCAGTCACTGAATCCAGCGCTGCAGTAAAACTACTAAGATCGAGTAAAGATAATACTAATAAAGACTCTAGATTTAAATACGGAATATTCTTTGTTAATTTACAGGAAACTATTAGCTATCATTATGAAAGAAACTGCTGTGATCCACGTATTCAGCACGACTTTGTTTTAGAGGTTGATGAGTATGGTAATGTCACTAAATCAGCAGGTATTACTTACCCTCGCCGAAATCAGCCAAACAATTACTCAGAGCAGCAAAAGTTACATGCTACTTTAGAACATAACTTTTACATTAATAACACTAAAGAATTTTACTTACTTGGAGCTCTCTATAAATCACAAGCTTTTGAGATAGGTGGATTAAGAGTTGCAACAGATAGCTATGTTAACATTAGTGACTTAAGGACACACGTAGAGAAATCTCTACAAAATACGATAAAATTTGAAGAAAACTTAAACTATACAAATCCGCAAGCAAGGATCTTAAGTGAAAATCACAATTATTTTTGGAATAAAGAACAAAATTCTACTTTATCACTTGGCTCTGTAACCCAGCAAGCACTGCTTTCCCATACTGAAGCTATGGCATTTTCTGATAGTCAAATCAAAGAAGTATTTTCGGGCAAAATAACCTCTGATCAGATGTTAAAAGACCTTGGCTACAAAAAAACGTCGAATAATCTTTGGTGGGTACCAAGTCCAACACAGTACTATTATGGTAGCGATAAATACTATTTACCGGAAAAAGTAATTGACGTTTTTGGCGCTGAGACTGCAATTGTTTATGATAAATATAATTTACTGCCAATAAAAACAATAGTTAAAGCCACTGCAACCTCAAATTATGAAACAACAGCAGAATATGATTATCAACTTTTAAGTCCAGTAAAACTTACTGATCATAACGATAATGTTTCAGAAGTTATATTAAATCCACTGGGAGTTGTAATTGCCGCTTCAATTTACGGCAGAGAAAACGGAGAAGAAAAAGGTGATAAGCCACTACTCGAATATCAAGTAAGAAAAAATCCAAATTTTGAAGATGTTTTAGGGACAGCAGAAGGAGCAAATGGTCCAGGGCACTACTTACAGAATGCAACAAGTTTCTTTTATTATGACCTAGAAGCATGGAGAAAGAATGGTCAACCTGTGCATGTGATTAATCTGCAGAGAGAGACTCATGTTTCAGAAGGAGCATCGACAAGAATCAGGAGAGTTGTAACTCACATTGATGGGTTTGGCAGAAATCTTGAAACTAAAATGCTCGTAGATTCAGATAGTAAACAATGGCTAGCATCAGGGAGAGTTGTTTATAACAATAAAGGTACGGAGGTGAAAAAGTATGAACCTTTTTATAGTAATTCACCTTTTTATGATGCCGAAGAGAGTGTGCGTAATCAGGGAGTATCTGACACTCTTTATTATGATCCTCTGCTGAGAAACATTCGTATTGATACGGCAAAAGGTTTTTTCAGCAAAGTAGAATTTGATTCGTGGACTACAAAGAATTTTGATCTTAATGATACGGTAAAAGATTCGACATACTACAAAGAATTTACCGAGAAATGGAATAAAGCAAGCTCAGAAGAAAAAACTGCTTTAAAGGATGAAAAAGACTCACTGAGCAAAGCAGAAAAGCATTATAATACACCAACGATAGAACATCTGGATAGCCTCAGGAGAAAGTTTTTGCAAATAGACATATTAAGCAAGAATGGGCAAAGCAATGTAGAGTTAAAATCCCACGTCAAACTTGATATTCAAGGAAATGAACGAGAAAGTGTTGATTCAAGGTTTTACGAGCAAAACCAAGGTAAGGAAGAAAAGATAAAGAATTTTATCCACACCTATTCGATGGCAGGGCTCTTAAAGAGCACCAGTATTGATGCTGGAGAAACCTGGAGTTTAGCAAATGTTGCAGGGAGTAGCGTATACAATTGGGATGGCAAAGGATCACTTACTTACACAGAATATGATAAATTGCAACGTCCAGTAAGAGTAAAAGCCACTGATAATGATCTCAATTTAAATGGCAATGTCGTTGAAAGATTCTTTTACTCTGAAAATACTCAAGATAAGGCAACAAATCGTTATGGAACGCTTATTGCTCATTATGATCAAGCAGGACTAACTGAGATTAAAGAAAATGATTTTAAAGGTCAGGTGTTAAAAAGCAGTTATCACTTGAGAAAAAAATATAAACAAGAAGCAGACTGGAAAGGTGTTGAAAGTATTACTACAACTCATTCAGACCTTGAGCGAGAAGTGTTTAACTCAAGTATAAAGTATAATGCAATTGGTCAAATAATTGAAAAAACAGATTCGCAAAATAATACTCACAGTCCAATTTACGATATAGCAGGCAGAGTGAAGCAAATTAAGCTTAAAAAAAGAGGAGAAACAATTAATAAGGAATACGTTTCAGGTATTAGTTATAATCCTAAAAGCCAGCGCACGTCTGTTACTTATGGCAATGGTGTTGTTACCAGCTATAGCTATGACCCTAAAACTTTTCAGCTTACTAAACTAGAAAGTAAAAAGGGACAAAAGAAATTGCAAAATATTCACTATACGTATGATCCAATAGGAAACATTACTACAATGGAAGATGAGTCTTATAAGATAATTTTTCCAAATAACAAAAGTATAGATAATAAGTCTGATTATCACTATGATTCACTTTATCGGCTGACTCAAGCAATTGGAAAGGAACATCCAGCACTAAGTGGAAAGGAAGAAATTATTACGCCAATTCCGCATCTAAATAACCAAAATGCGATTAGTAATTACACTGAGTACTATGATTTTGATTATGGCAGTAACATTACGAAAATTAGGCATAACGGAAAAAATAGTTCCACTAAAGAGTTTTACATATCTAATAAATCCAATCGCAGTTTGCCAATAATAGATAAAAGGCCAGTAAATGAGAATGATATAGATAAAAATTATGATGAGAGCGGTAATCTACTAAAACTGAATGGTTCGCAGGATTTTCACTGGAATTACCGAGATAACATAGCTTATGTTGATATTATAACAAGGCCTAGTGGTAAAAATGATAGTGAATATTATGTTTATGATAGTAGTGGACAACGAGTTCGAAAAGTTACTGAAACCTATCAGAATGATGAAGCTCATTCTACCAAAGTAGACAAAATCTACTTTGGTGATATCGAGGTTACGAGAACTTATCAAGAGAGTGATTTAAAGAAAGAGAAATACACCGTCCATGTGATGGACGATAAAAGTAGAGTAGCTCTACATCATTATTGGACAAAAGGAACTTCAGATGAAACTAGAGAAAACCAAGATCGTTATCAGCTGAGTAATCATTTAGATTCGGCAGCCTTAGAGTTAAATGATAATGCTGAAATCATGACATATGAGGAATATCTGCCATTTGGTGGTACAGCCCTTATTGCAGGAAAAACAGCTCGTGAAGTAACTGAAAAAGAATATAGATATTCAGGGAAAGAAAAGGATAATAGCACAGGTCTCTATTACTATGGGGCACGTTATTATGCGCCTTGCCTCTCTAGGTGGATAAATCCAGATCCTGCTGGAACTGTTGATGGACTCAATCTTTATCGGTTTGTTAGGGGTAATCCGGTAATTTATAGAGATAAACACGGAAATGTTGCCAATGAGTCAGAATTAAGGAAATTAAAAAAAGGAAAACTACTAGCAACTGGTGATGGTAGGTATGTGAAAGGTGCAATAAATCTACCACGACCATCAGCAATATATTCTGAATTTCAATCAATGGATGAGATGAGTCTAGATAATGCATTGACAGAGGATAATTTCAAGCAGTATATCTTTACCTCCGGTCTACTGACTAGACCAGAATACAAAGGTTCAAATTTGTTAAAAGAAGGTAAATCTCAAGTGTTTAACTTTGCGATAGGAAAGGTAGATACAGGGTATGATGAAGAGGGAAAAGACAAGTTCTATACACTCAAAATAGGTGAAAAAGAAACTAATAAGGCTTATTGGCTGCCTCAAGGAGGTTACGTTGACATTGATCGGGAACCATTTATAGATGATGATCCACATTATGTTTTTACTCCAGATTTTAGTGGTTGCTCACTAACGGTTAATGTGATTGATGTAGATAAATTGCGTGTTCGACATGTTGAAGGAAACAAGGAAGATGCTCAATTTAATCAACTTCCTGTTAAAGAACGTGGAAGTGAGACCACACATGTCATGGAATACAAAGATTACGGTTATTATAAAAATGATAGAGGAAATTTAGTAGAGAATGTAACAGGTTTTGCATATATGAAATACGATATTATAAATCTAAGATGGGTACTTTCATATCAAAAGCAACTTAATCCACAAAGGATTACTCAATATCATGAAAAAGAACAGCATCTAATTTTTACACAGGTAAAATCAAGTGAGTTCTCTGTGGTAGGAACAGAACAAGCTTTCATACCTCATAATTACAATGAGGTTATTGCTAGTATTGTCAGGAAATCTACTAGACAAACAGGATAAAGCCTAAGAACCGAAAAATCACTGAGAATTATCAAGGAATTTATAGGAAAAAATCATGACCAATACAACCAATGATTCCAAAATTCTGTTGAAGATGGGAATAAACGTTGAAGAAGCTGAGAAGTTACTCAGTTTTAAAAATGAAAATGATGAGTATTTATATGACTCAGCATTTAAAATTATGTGAGATTGAAAAGGTAAAAGACACAAGCACAGAGCAAGAGGCTAAAGATATTTACCAGAAAGCTTTTGCAAGGTGTAAGTTCTCTTCTGTTTAAGTTGAGTAACGAAAACAACAAATACTGATTTAAAAAATTGTAGAGAGGAAAAATATGACAAATGAAAATACCGTTAACGATTCTCAACTTCGTCTAGAGAAGATGGGAATCAAAGGAGAAATAGCTAATAAACTACTGAGCTTTAAAAATGAAGGTGGTGAGTTAGAATACGACTCAGCATTTAAAATCACGGATTTGTCTGAGAATACCTTTGTTGATAGAGTAAAAAACACAATTTCAGTAGAAGAAGCTAAGGAGATCTATCAAAAGGCTTTAAACAGAAGAGAATTTGTTTCCCATTATATTAAAAATGCAAGAGATATAAACGAACCACACTACCGAGCATTACGTGTCTGCAATATTGACCATGATACAGCAGCTCAGTGTAAAAAAATTATACAAAATTTGTAAGGAGAACAATATGACAAAAATAGTTGAAAATACATTTGGAACAGAAAATGTTTATTCTGAATGCGATGACTGCCAGTCAGTTTTAAGCCCAGCAGCTTATTTCGTTAAGCTTATGGAAACTGTTGAAAAATACATTAAACCCAACACACTGAATTCACGACGTCCTGATTTGGAGAATATTAAATTAGACTGTGATAATACTAATAAGGAAAAACTATATCTGGAAGTTGCCAATCAGATAATGGAGGAGAAGCTCAAAAAAGAATCAAAAGGAAACATACTACAAAAATTAGCAACAGCTAAGTATCCATTTAATTTACCAGCTAACTTTCCCTTAATTGGTATACGTGCTTATCTTAAGGAGCATGAAATAAGTTTAGCAGAGATGTATAAAATACTAATAAAAGATGCTGACACAACTGCAGAATCCTTACATCTTTCACCAGAAGCTTATCAAATAATCATTTCTACAGAGAAAACAGAATCTCATTTAAAAGAAGTATATGGAGTTGATAATTTAGAAGGACTAGCAAAAGTTGATTTATTTATTGCTAAAGCTAATATAAGTTATGATGAATTAGAGTTATTGCTTGATAGTTATAACAAAATTAAAAAACTTGCTGATTCGGCAAAACTAACAATTAAAGATAAAACTATCAATAATATTGATAATAATGCGTTGGGATTTTTACACCGTTTTATTCGTCTGGCAGTACAACTTGATTGGTCATTTACTGAGTTAGGCCAAATTTTATTAATTATCGATAAAAATGAAATTAATGCTGATACTATAAAGTTAATAGCGGCAGTTAAGAATCTGCAAAATAAATTAAAACAACCTTTGAACAAAATATCCGAACTTTGTTATTCCTCAGTTGATTTTTTTGTTACTAATAAAGTTCCCGAAGAATTTCGAGAGCTGTTAAAAAAAGACTATCAACAGTTTCAGGACATAATAGATGCTAATGTCAAAATCAGCAGCACATTACAAGATATTTTAAAAGTTGATGGTAATGAGTTATCCTATTTAGTTAATTATAATGATACTAAAGATAAGTCTAAATCTTCCGGAAACTTGAGGTTTTTAAGAATATATAAGCAAGTTTCATTAGCAAAAGTAGTAGGCATACCAATATTGGAGCTTATTAAATTTTTATCACAATTACAAATTACTGAACTAAATTTTACAAATATAGAACACGTAATTGAATTAAACGACTGGTTGAAAAAGTACTCAATCACTATTGCACAACTAAATGATCTGCTCAATCCTCCTATTTCTTTTCAAGAACAAGTAAGTAAAATAGAGGAAGAAATAGAAAGGCAATCTCAATCATCAGAGCTTTCAAGAGAAGAACTTCTTTATAACATAATATCTCAATATGTAGAAGTACAAACAGATCTATTCAATGCTATTTATGAATTTACTAAAAAGTATAAAGGATCTAAGGTACCAGTAAAACCACTCCTACAAAATATTGCTATATTTAAAGCCTTAAAATTATCAGCAGAAGACGTCAATAATATTACAAAACATGGTGACTTTTATGGGATAGTTTCAAATTGGTCATTAGAACAGATTAAAACTATCGTAAGCTATAAGGTTCTAACAGATCAATTTTCTAATAACGATATTACCTTTTCAAAGTATACAGATTGGTTACGTGGAACAGACTATAAAGAAAGTGAAGTTATAGAGAAGATAGAATCACTCACTAACTGGAACAGGAATACGCTGAAAAAGATAAAGGAGATAGAAATATTTAAAGAAAATTTCACTAAAGAAAAAAACTCTATAGAATCTTTAACAAAAATTAAGCTTGTTATGGATGTAGTAACCGAATCTGGAATTAATGACGTAGCTTTATTAGAATTAAGAGATTTATATAATTTAAAAGTAAAGGATGAAAGTGATTGGAGAAAATATAATGATACTCTAGGTAACTTAGAATTATCAGGAAATGACGAAGTTAAAGAAAGAGTGAAAAAATATTTAGCCGAGCAAAAACGTGATATTCTAGCAAGATATTTAGTACACATACTCAAGATTAAAGATATGCGAGAATTATATTCGCATTTATTGATAGATGTTGAAATGAGTGATTGCTCAAAGATATCACCTTTAAAAGCAGCACTAAACAGTGTGCAACTATATATTCACCGCTCTATAATGGGCTTAGAAAAAGATGTCACTATTGATAAAGAGCTAAATGAGGAGAAATGGAAATGGCTATCGAGTTATCGAGAATGGGAAGCAATCAGTAAGATAAACTTATATCCTGAAAATTATTTAAATCCTACTTTACAGAAGATAATAAGCCCAGAATATAAAACACTACAAAACACCTTAATGCAAGGAAATATTACAGATGAAGCAGTAAGCAATGGATACCTCAAGTATTTTGAAGATTTCGAAGGAGTTTCAACTTTAAAAATAGTAGATAGTTATTTTGAAGAAGTAGAGGATAAAATTTTTGGAGCAAAAAAAGATACTCTGTATATTATAGGACGGACAATTGCCCAGCCATACAACTATTACTACCGCACAGCAGTCTTCGATAAAGATAACGAAAAATTTGTCTATTGGACTGCCTGGGAAAAAATTGAGTCAGCAATTCCAGCAAAAACTGTAACGCCAATTTATGCATTCAATAGACTATTTATTTTTTGGTTACAACAAGTTACGAAGAAAGAAAGTGAAAAGGGCAAGCAAGATGATTTATCTGATAAAATTTATGCAACAATCAATTATATCTTTCAGAAACCAAGTGGCAGTTGGTCAGCACCACATGAGTTAGCAAGTAGTATTAAAATAGATAAAGCTGAGGAAAAAAATAAATTACACTGGAAAAAAGTGGCAGCTTTTTATCTAAGAGAGAAAGAAGGAGAAGAGGGACGTATTATAATTTTAATGGGTGAAATGAAAGAGGATGAAACTTTCAATTTATTTACCCTAGATGAGGATCTAACTGTCGAAAATAGGAATGGGAAATTTGCTGATTTTTCTTTAGAAGGAGAGCGCTACTCCTGTGCTATAGATAAGGATAAAAAAGATCAACTTTTTCTGAGATTGACCAAAAATATTTTTAAAAGTAATGCTACCAATCAAATTGATAGTGATAATGAAAATAATTTTATTCCAGGTGAAACAAAACTGCTTGGGGATTTTAAAATCTCTCTAGCTCAGCAAGTAATGAACAAACCAGGATGGTTCATTATTGAAGGAAATCTTAAAGGTGAAAACGTCCATGAGTCATTTCTATTGTTTACCAATAAGGCATATGACTTGAGTAGAATTAGTGAAAAATCAACCTATGAAATTATTGATCAAAAGAAATTAGAATGTAAATATAACAGTCCGGCTCCAAAGATGCCAATAGAAGATGTCTCATTTACATTTGTGAGATTAAATATTACTGGTAATGTCCGTGAATTACGTAAAAAAGCTTATTTAGGTAATCCTAAGAGGGTTTTAACTTTAGATTCACAAAAGTTTGAACAACTTAAATTTAACAGATTTGAGCCAACCGCAAAAGTGAGTCATCCACCAGGCAATACTCTAGATTTTAATGGTGCTTATGGTATTTACCTGTGGGAAATATTCTATCACATACCAACACTGATTGCTTGGCATTTAAATCAAGAACAAGATTTTTCTATAGCACAGAAGTGGTATCAATATATTCTAGATCCTAATAACACCGAACAGCCGTGGCAGTTTTTACCTTTTATTCAAGGGAAAAACATTATAGATTATTTAAAAGACTCTCAGACAAAAACGGAGTTAGAAATAGATCCATATGATCCATATATTATTGCAAAGCAAAATATAGAATCATTTAAAAAGTACATCATAATTTCTTATGTAGACAATCTAATTGACTGGGGGAATATGCTCTTTGCTAAAGGATCATGGGAAGGATTAA
Source organism: Wolbachia endosymbiont (group B) of Protocalliphora azurea (assembly GCF_947251865.1). Taxonomy (NCBI): domain Bacteria; kingdom Pseudomonadati; phylum Pseudomonadota; class Alphaproteobacteria; order Rickettsiales; family Anaplasmataceae; genus Wolbachia; species Wolbachia endosymbiont (group B) of Protocalliphora azurea. The sequence goes on from NZ_OX366394.1 coordinate 335,177, forward strand.
ATCAAGCTACTATGATATATATTAGAGCTTGGGATTTACTTGGACCTAAACCCATTAAAAATGGTAAACATGAAACTATTGCTAAAAGCTTTAAAGAATTAAAAGGCTTAAGTATAGCTCAAATGGAAGCAAAATTACCAGCTAGTGCTCAAAATATACAAATACCTTATAAAAGACGATCCATTAATGAAATTATTAATATTACAAAATATGATGATTATTTCTGCACGCCTCCAAATAAAGAGTTTATCGACTTATGGAATAGAATTGAAGACGAGCTTTATAAAATAAGACATTGTTTAGATAGGACTGGAAAAAGTTCAGTATTACCTTTGTTTGACTCACCAATAGATCCCAATCAAAGAGTTGCTGAAACTAGTAGTGGTAATAATATCGAAATACCTGGTCAGTCTATACCACATTACCGATTTAGTTACATGATTTCTTATGCTAAATCAATAGTGGAAACTGTAATTCAATTTGGTAACGAGTTATTAAGTGTACTTGAGAAAAAAGATACTGAAACACTAGCTGTCCTTTACAACAAACAAGAAGGAATAATGGCTAATCTCATTACATCAATTAAAGAAAAAATTATAGAAGCTTTAAAAAAGGAGAAAGATGGACTGAATGAAAGTCTACTAAATGCTAAGAATCGTCAATCACACTATGAAAGACTAATTATCAATGATTTGTCAGCTGGCGAAAAAGAAGCAATAGCACTCTCTAGCACAGCGATTGATGTAAGAACAGGGGTTGCGGTTACCAGAGGAGTTGCTGCTGCTGCACACTTGATACCTACAGTCTACGGTCTTGCCGTAGGAGCTTTTCAACCAGGTAATGCTATCGAAGTAGGAGCGAATATAGCTGAATCAGCAGCAATGATTTTAAATGAAAAAGCACAAATAGCTTATACTACGGAGAACTACAGAAGACGTGCTGAAGATTGGGAGTTGCAAAAGGCTATGGCTTCTTACGATACAGAGCAGATTAACTATCAAATAGAAGCAAATAAAATTTATCAAGAGAATGCTATACAAGATCTTAAAGTCCATAAAAAATCAATAGAACAAATTAAGGAAAAAGAAGAGTTCTTTAGAAGTAAGTTTACTAATCGGGAGTTGTATAATTGGATGAGGGGACAGATAGCACGTGTGTACTTTCAAGCTTATAAAATGGCATTGGAAGTTGCTGTGCAAGCAGAAAAAGCTTATCAATATGAACTTAACAATAATAAGTCATATATCACAGCTAACTCTTGGAATAGTATGAAAGAAGGACTGCTTGCTGGAAACAACTTAAAGTTTCAACTTGAAGAAATGATAAAGAACTATAACAATGATAATAAAAGAGCTCTTGAAATCACTAAAGTAATTTCTTTAAAACAAATGGATCCTTTGGCACTTCATGAACTCAAAAATAAAGGCAGTTGTAAGTTTAGTTTTACAGAAAAATTGTTTGATCTAGACTTTCCTGGTCATTATTGTCGTAAGATAAAGAACATAAGAATTACTGTTCCTGCAGTAGTTGGTCCTTATGAAAATATTCATGCCAGCTTGCAGCAAACAAGTAATAAGGTAGTACTTAAAGATGATATTAATGCAATAAAGTTCTTGTTAGGGGAAAAAGGTATTAATCAACCAGACAGTAATGTCCTAAGAACAGATTTTAAACCGAACCAGCAAATAGCGATATCAAAAGGAGATCAAGATAGTGGATTATTTGAACTTAACTTTAACGATGAACGTTATTTGCCTTTTGAAGGTACAGGAGTGGTTTCTGATTGGGAATTAAATCTTCCTCAAGGAACTAATAGGTTTAATGTTAGTACTATCTCTGATGTGATAATACATGTTGATTATACAGCATTTGATGGAGGAAAAGGATTCAGACAAGATGTACAGAACCTTTCTACACTCAAACGCATATCTGAAATGTTGCTTTTAAATCTCAGTGTAGCTTATCCTGATACCTGGGAGAAATTTAAGCAAAAATACGATGAATTAACATTTAAACCATCTGCTGAGATCTTTCCTACTTACGTTAAGAACCCAGAAATTGGCGATAGCATTTATGTTTTTCCTACACCACAGGCTCCTAATATGAAAATAACAGTAAATAGCTGTAATTGGGATCCAAAGTCGTACAAGATCAATATAGACAAATCTTCTATTAAGCTTGATAGCGATTGGAAGCTCAAAGCAGCTGGTACTAGTTCAATCGACGAAATAACAATTATTATTCCTTACACAGGAGAAATCAATTGGAGTTAGAAAAAATAGCCTACTGATTATTCCGTATAAGAAGTCAGTAGGCTTCAAAATAAAGCTAGCTTAATTTTTTATATTGCTGCCTGCCTTACATAAGCTTCCTAACTCGCGTTGAATTAACAGAAACATCTTCTAGATAGTTGTTGGGCTTATTACTCTGCAAGTTAAAACTTCTTTGCTGTTCTGTATGACTAGAACTTGGCAATGTATCATCTGCATCCTTATGATAATCTACGTTTAACCTGTTATTAAAGGCAGCCATAAATTCATTACATTTCTTTGAATTTAATTTAGCTGCTTGCTCACCAGTGCAAGCTTTCTCTATATACAAACTTAAAAACTCAGGTACCTCATTAAGTTTATTACTAGCAACCTTAGTATAAATTCCTTTGTACACCTCTAAAAAATCAATATCCAACAAGCGTATTGGTATACGACTCTCTCTTGCCGCGTGTTTCACTGCTTTCTCAAATGCATGATTAATACTCAATGTATAACCTAATATTTGTTGTTCAGAAGGACCTTCAACTTTAGTAGAAATATATTTTTGCCCAGTAAATTTTCTTACAATCACATCCAGTAGTGATATTGTACTATTAAGGTCAACCTGTGATGGATGAAGAGCTATTGCATTATTTTGACTATTATAGCCATAAGCTAACTGCGGGGTTTTTTCAATCTTAACGTTATAAGAGTTGCCAACAAGTAGGGCATCTCTTGAACTTAGAGAATTAGATAAATGGCTTGTTGGGCTTTTAACTTTAGTAGGGTAACTAAGTGAATGCTGAACATCACGACGTCTACGACTAGCGCTCTTTGCTTGTAGAAAGTCTATAACACTTTTACAATCCTTACTTTCTTGTCTCTTAGCAAGATCCAAGGGCGTTCTACCTTTGTCATTTTTAGCATTAACATTAGCTCCTTTCTCATCTACGAGGTACTTTACTACGTTCAAGTGACAGTTATCAGCAGCTACATGTAAGACTGTATTGCCATAATTATTCTTGACACTAATAATATCAGGCTTTTTATCCACAAAAATTTTAACTATCTCTAACTTGCCATTTTCAGCAGCAACATGTATTGGCATGTTGCCGTCATTATTAGATTTAGCGTAGATATCTACATCTTTGTTATCTATAAGAAATCGAACTACACCTGTATTACCCTCTCGAGCAGCTATATGTAAAGGTGTAAAACCTAGGTCACTTTTAGAATTAACTTCAGCGCCACTCTGTATAAGTAGTCTGGACACTTCCGAATTATTATTTTTAGCAGCATAGTGTAGAGGTGTCCAACAACTCCCGCTTTTAGCATTAATTGTAGCGTTCTTGCTTATAAGGTATTCAACTGCTGGATCGCTATTACTTTCAGCAGCATAGTGTAATAGTACTCTATTATCATCATCTTTCGTATTAACATTATCACCGTTTATGAAAAGCTCCATAGCCTTCTTTGGACTATTTGCAGCAACGTACTGCAGAAGTGGGATTCCAGATGATTTAGCTGATTTTTCAGTAAGAAACCTTGCTATCTCGAGCTTATCCCGATTAAGAGCAACGATTAAAGGAGTATACCCATTATAGTCTTTAGCATTAACATCAGCTTTATTCTCTACAAGCTTTTCTACTATATTTAAGATACCTTTTTCAGCAGCTAAGTGCAGAGGAGTAGAGCCATTACTATTTTTAGCATTAACATTTGCCCCTTCCTCTAAAAGAGCCTTAACTTTATTATAGTCACCTGTTATTACAGCATCAAATAACATATCATCTTTTGTTGGAGAAGTTGGTGTTGGAGAAGTTGGTGTTGGAGAAGTTGGGTTGAATTCATTCTCGCATGTAGGATCATCCCAGCATGTATCAGTAATAGGATCACATCTAGTATGACTATCTTTACAATTAGCAACATCACGCTTACTACGATTAATAATTAAATTTTTCATTCTTTGCCCCTTGCTTAAACTACATTTACTTATAATAATAACTTTTCACCTCAAGCCACTTTAACCATACTAAAATATTTCTGAAAAGCAACATGTTATTTTATTACAAAAAACTATTAATTCTCTTTTCCTAAATTTCTAGACTTTTTGCATAACTGAGGAAATGATACCAAAAGCAATATCAATGAAGGTATGCAAATTGAACAAATAAGTAAACTCGATGAAGAGGATTTTAGAAGATTAACAGGAGTAAAAAGAAAAACATTTGAAAAAATAATAGAAATTATAATGGAAGAAGAGACTAAGAAATGGAGAATTAACTAGAGCATTTGTACCTTCTGCAACGATTTTATTATTACTTAAGTCAAGCTTAATAAGTTTTACTAAACACGTTGAACTAGCCAAAATTATTCTCGCTCTTTCACTATCAATGTAGCTCTTGGATAAAATGAGCTGCGTAATGTCTGAATCTTGCAAAAAATTTATTCATTCTTTTATGTCTAAATCATCTAAACACAAAGCATTATCTTTAATATAATCATTCAGATTTAACATATCATGCCTCTTAATTTTTCCCAAACCAACATATTCTACAGGTGGGTAAAGCACTTTATTTGATATGTAGTCAATTAACCAGCAATTTAGGAAAAGAGAATGAATATTTTTTTTAGCAAAGCACTTTAATAGAGGGGTTGCTTTGCAAAAATATTTTAGTATGATTAAAGTGGCTATATAATAAGATTAAAAGGAGGCGAAATGAGTTTAGATGATGAGCTATTCAGCGCTATAAGAGAAGATAACTATGATAAGGTTAAAGCTCTTGTAGAAAAAGGTGCTAGTGTTAATGCTAAAGGTAAAGATGGATATACTCCCCTACACACCGCTGCTAGGTGGGGCAGCTTGAGTGTAGTAAAATACCTTACAGAAAAAGGGGCTGATGTTAATGACAAAGGTAAAGATGGATATACTCCCTTGCACAGTGGTGCTCAGGCTGGAAAGGTAAATATAGTAAGGTATCTCATAGAAAAAGGGGCTGATGTTAAGGCTGTGGCTAATGATGGGTACAATTTCGTACATACCGCGATTAGATGGGGGAGATTAAATATAGTAAGATATCTTGTAGAAGAAAGAGGGTTTAATGTTAAAGAAGCTGATGATGGGTATAACCCTTTGCACACTGCTGTTATGCTTGATGACTTAGATGAAGTAAAACGTTTAGTAGAGAAAGGTGCTAACGTTAATGCTAAAGATAATAATGGATATACTCCGTTAAATTTAGCTGTTGCTCTTGCTTCTGATAATGCTTTAAATATAGCAAAGTATCTCATAGAAAAAGGTGCTGATGTTAGTATTAAAGATAATGGTGGGTCTACCCCTCTGCACAATGCTGTTAACCGGGCTAGCTTGGATATAATAAAGTTTCTTATACAAAAAAACGCTAATGTTAATGCTAAAGATAATAATGGATGTACTCCCTTGTACAATGCTGCCTATCAACGTACCCTTGATATAGTAGAGTATCTCATAGAAAAAGGGGCTAATGTTAATATTAAGGATAATGGTGGACGTGCTGTCTTGCATGGTGCTGCCCATGGTGGTATGCTAGATTTAGTACAGTACCTTATAGAAAAAAAAGGAGCTGATGTTAATGTTAAAGATAATCATTACAAAGTACCATTACATTACGCTGCTGAAAATAATCTTGATTCAAAAGTAGTTGAATTCCTTCTGAGCAAGGGCGTCTCGGTTGATGCTAAAGATAAGAGTGAGTGGACACCTCTACACTATTCCGTTAAGAATGATAGATTGAGCGTACCTAGATTTCTCGTAGAGAAGGGTGCTAATGTTAATTCTAAAAGTGACCTAGGTTTTACACCTTTACATATAGCTGCTCAAGAAGGTAGTTCAGCTGTGGCTAAAGTTCTTGTAGATACTCCAGATATCGATATCTATGCTAAATCTAATAATGACGGCAACATGCCAATACATGTTGCTGCTGAAAATGGTAAGTTAGAGATAGTTAAAATCTTTGTGGATAAAAAGCCTGATATTATTAATATCAAGAATAATTATGGCAATACAGTCTTACATGTAGCTGCTGATAACTGTCACTTGAACGTAGTAAAGTACCTCGTAGATGAGAAGGGAGCTAATGTTAATGCTAAAAATAAAAAAGACAGAACGCCTTTGGATCTTGCTAAGAGACAAGAAAGTAAGGATTGCAAAAGTGTTATAGAATTCCTACAAGGAAAGAGCGCTAGTCGTAGACGTCGTGATGTTCAGCATTCACTCAGTTACCCTACTAAAGTTAAAAGCCCAACAAGCCATTTATCTAATTCTCTAAGTTCAAGAGATGCCCTACTTGTTGGCAACTCTTATAACGTTAAGGTTGAAAAAACCCCGCAGTTAGCTTATGACTATAATAGTCAAAATAATGCAGCAGCTTTTTATCCATCACAGGTTGACCTTAATAGTACAATATCACTACTGGATGTGATTGTAAGAAAATTTACTGGGCAAAAATATATTTCTACTAAAGTTGAAGGTCCTTCTGAACAGCAAATATTAGGTTATACATTAAGTATTAATCATGCATTTGAAAAAGCGGTGAAATACGCGGCAAGAGAGAGTCGTATACCAATACGCTTGTTGGATATTGATTTTTTAGAGGTGTACAAAGGAATTTATACTAAGGTTGCTAGCAATAAACTTAATGAGGTACCTGAGTTTTTAAGTTTGTATATAAAGAAAGCTTGCACTGGTGAGCAAGCAGCTAAATTAAATTCAAAAAAATGTAATGAATTTATAGTTGCCTTTAATAACAGGTTAAACGTAGATTATTATAAGGATGCAGATGATACATTGCCAAGTTCTAGTCATACAGAACAGCAAAGAAGTTTTAACTTGCAGAGTAATAAGCCTAACAACTATCTAGAAGATGTTTCTATTAATTCAACGCGAGTTAGGAAGCTTATGTAACATAAAAGCTAGTTTTTGGTAACCGTTCACGCAATGGCGTCAACTTAAGGAAAAATATCAGCGATAGTGTATAAAATTTCTCTCTAAAATTTTTATCATTAAATTACCCAAAAGCTGCAATAAACAGCACGTTTGTTTCTGTTTTATTTCAGGGAATGTTCAAAAAAGTGTGTCAAACCGAGAAATAAAAATAAAATAGAAACAAAAAATAGAGGTTTGATATATGAGTTACAAAATAGAAAATGGAACGACTGGCCTAGTAGATTACAAAGAGCTGGAAGCAAATATACTGTCATCAATAAGGGAAGGTAAACCATTGATGGGGAGAGATGGAGCATTAACACCATTTGTAAAAAGGCTGCTGGAAGCAAGTCTAGAAGGTGAAATAGAGCATCATTTATCTAATGAAAGAGAAGAAAAGAATCGAAGAAACGGAAAGAATGGCAAAACTTTGAAGACGAGTGCAGGTTCATTTGAACTATTGACACCAAGAGATAGAGAGGGAAGTTTCGAACCACAGATAGTGAAAAAAAAAGGCAAACAACAGAACTTGAAACAAAGGTCTTGAACATGTTTGCAAGCGGTGTGGGATACAGGGATATAGCATCCTATGTGGAAGAAATCTATGACCATAAAATATCTGCAGCAGAGATATCTGGAATTACAGATAAATTACTGCCTATAATCAATGAATGGAGGAGTCGTCCCCTACAATCAGTATACCCGATAGTATTTATGGATGGGATGTTTTTTAAGGTCAAAGAGAATGGACATTGCATAAGTAAATGCATGTACAATATATTAGGAATAGACCAAAATGGCAGAAAAGAAGTACTGGGTTTTTACTTAGCAGAAAGTGAGGGAGCTAACTTCTGGCTAGGCGTATTAAATGACTTAAAAGAGAGAGGAGTAGAAGACATTTTGATAGCTTGTGTTGACGGTCTAAAAAGCTTCCCTACAGCTATAAATAGCGTATTTCCCAATGCTGAGGTACAGTTATGCATTGTGCACCAAATAAGAAATTCACTAAAATACGTATCCAGCAAAGATATAAAAGTTTTTATGAATGATTTGAAAAAAATATACCGTGCTACAGGTAGAGAAATCGCCGAAAATTATTTACTTGAACTGGAGGAAAAATGGGGTGAAAAATATCCTTTAGTCATAAAATCGTGGCAAAACAATTGGGAAAATTTGTCTAGTTATTTTAAGTATTCTGGCCCTGTTAGAAGGCTAATTTATACCACCAATCCAATTGAGGGGTTGCACAGACAAATCAGAAAATTTACTAAAACCAAAGGTTCATTTACCAGTACAAATGCCTTGTACAAATTGGTATATTGTGCTATAAAAAAGATAGAGTAAAAATGGGCTATGGCTTTGCCTAATTGGGCTCTAACTATATCTCAACTTGATATCTTTTTTCCTGATAGGTTAAAAATTGAGTTGAACTAAAAATTCGCTTTGACACACTTTTTTGAACATTCCCCAAAAAAGCACAGGAATTTGGCTACATCTTAGTTCAAAAAGATGAACTGGTTGAGGGAGTTTCTTAGAAGCGTTTTCTGCTACAACCTTTTCTTGCACTACCTTATCTCTGTGAACGGTTGCAATTATTTTAGAAAAGTTTATAAATTACTAACTTAATATATAAAATAGTTTTTTTTCATCTTCTTTTTTCCTTATTCTACTTTTCCTTAACTTGACGCAATGGTTTATTGAAAACTTCTTCATGTTATGAAAATATCCAGGTATTTGTACTTTAAAACCTGTATTATTTGTGAGCAAGAGCCTTAATCACTAAATGAACAATGTCACGCAGAGTTTCATCCTCAATTTTTCTATATTCCCTCACTAGCCTTGATATTTCTTCGCTGCCTACATCGCTATGGAAGGCCTTATCATGTAAGTCTTCAGAGGCTTTGGTAAAAAAATACGACATATCAACCGATAGTACTTCTGCTAATTTATATAACCTATCAACTACAAGCCTAATCTCTCCGCTTTCATATCCTTGTACATGCTGAAATGAAATTTCAAGCTTTTTTCCTAAGTCTCTTTGACTAAAACCACACATTAGCCTTCTTTTCCTTATTCTTTCCCCTATTTGTTTATTGATAGGATGTTGTATAGTCATTTTACGTATCAGGTAATATTAACTATGTATTATCACTTTGAGAAAAAGATTTTACCAATATATAAACTGCACTACGTAACCTTTTGCTCTTAATTTCGTTATATCCTTTGACTAACTTTAGTATTTCTTCATCATAAGCTTCATGTGAGTCAGTATGCATATCAGTAAAAAAGTTAGCAACATCTATCGATAGTGCTTTTGCTAAATCATATAATCTACTGGCCAAAACACAATTTGAACCATTTTCGTACTTTTGTATCTGTCTATACGAAACACCTATTCTCTTTCCCAATTCGGTCTGTGTCAAAGAACGATCTAACCTAAGTTGTTTTATTTTTTTACCTAATTGCACTTTTCACCTCTTATTCAAATTTACAACAAATTTTATGAAAAAGCTAGCAAAGTAATTGCTTTAATAATTTCTGCCTCTCGCTAATTAAATCGTTTGGCCTTACGTATTTTTTCTCAATTTCCCTCATCTCTTTTTCTCGTTCTGCAATGCTATTTCGTATTACTTCAGCCGAGTATCTGCTTTTGCCACATGCAAACTCTGATCTTAATCTTCTAACCTTATATTCGAGCTCAACAAATCTTTCATGCTGCTCAAGAAGCTCTATCATGTGTTTGATTTCAGAATTCAGCTTTTTTTCCTCAACATCTTTCACAATAAAAGAAAGCAGAAGCTTATCTATTTGGTAATCAATATTTGGTTGGGTAGCAAACAGATTGATCATAGCTTTTACATCAGTAGGATTTGCAACTAATAAGCTAAAATTACTACATAAAAAACTATAGAACTTTATCGTCTTCACAAGATAATTTTTCATATCTTGTGATAATTGCAATTCTTTGTGAATTCCTGATAACGATATTTTTAATTCTTCCAAATATTTCGTATCAAAATTACTTACTTTTTCAGGTACAAGAATCATGAGCAGCTTTTTTATGAGCTCAACATCATTTGACTTAACTGCATTATAAAGAGCTTTATCCTTATCTTTTTTTAAATCATAAAGCTCTGATGAGTTATCTATACTGAATAAATAGTTTGCTACGTCAGTGTTTCCTTGAGGAGAATAGATCAGAATATCCAATTCTCTTAGCGGGTGGTCATCATTAAACTTTTCTAGTAACTGCTTATCGGTAGTTTCCTCTATTGCTAAAGCAGCTTTACTGATCTTTTTCAGTTCAGAAACATTATCTCTTGAATTTTCAAGTATGTCTTTAGCCTTGTCTAGCAGCTGCTCATATAGAATTATTTTTTCTTCATTATCAAGTAGCTGACAATGCTTCTTCAACTTTTCAGTGGAGTAAGACAAGAGATCCATTTCTTTCAGTTTTACAATCACAATACCCAACTTTTATTGAAATTGAAATAATTTTTACAAGATGTGTTTTTCTAGTGTAAATGCCCGTAAAACTTGTTATTATAATATACAGTAAATTAATAAGTCGTATAATATTAACAATTAAATAATATTTATCACGATATGATCGAATAGTAATTAGATTAAGTGAGAGTTACAATGAAAAAAATAAATAGTAAAAGATTGTCTAGTAAAATGTTAAAAGCGGTAGAGCGAATAGCAAAAGAAGGATTATTGCCTAATTTAATAAAAGCTGCTCCAACAGCGAATAAAAAGATTAGTAAATTACCTGTCTTAACATATCCTGAGAAGCTCAATCCATTTCGATCAGCTTTATGCAGGACAAGACTAAGTGAATATGAAAATATGAAACTAAATGAATTCCTGGAAAAAGCTATTGCAGCTAAAAATATAAACGAGTTAAGTAAAGTTATCGATGAAGCTTTGGACTTAGGAATAAGAATAAATGCTGCCAATGAAGATGGCTTTAGCTTCGCTAACGTTACAATGTTTAAGATTTATCGTGATGAATTCAAAGGAAATAAACAAGAAGATATAATCAGGAAGTTAGCCTTAAATGGAGCAGAATTTAATGTACAAGTTGATAAGAAAATAACTGAAAAAGTGCAAAAAGAAATTGAGCCACAAATATATAATCTACTCAAAAAGCTCAGGGAAGTTGGAGAGAACGCTACTATAGAAGGGACTGTTGAAAATGTAGAAATCGATAATAAGACCTTCTATATTGAATTTTCACATAGCTGCATAGTTGATGTTGCAAAAGTTATAGAAGGTGCAAAAAACTTGGGCCTGAGCAAGGGAGATTTAAATCTTGGTGGCAATATCCTAAAAATAGGTGATGGTGAAGTTGAAGTGAAAACTGGAAAAGATGGAAAAAGAGACTACGTGGATATATCGGATAACAGCGCTTTTACACTACCGACAATGTTGCAAAAAACATAAAAATAAAACTAGAGAAAACCATTTCTCGAAAACTTCTGTGTCCAGAACCAAGAGTCCGATTTACTTATAGCGCTAATAATCAATTAACCATCGGCTTTAAGGAATGATATGAACATATTATTTCAAGGAAAAGTCATGAGAAACAAGAGATTAGCTATCCAAATTAGCTGTAGCTATGAACCTAATCGGTTAGCAGAACAATGCTTATCAGATGCTTATGAAAAGGTAGTGTCAAAGGAAATAAGTCAAAAAAACTTAAAACATAAAAATGGGATTCAAGGAGGGTCAAATGGTAACAGTATGTTTATATGCGAGAGTTTCTTCGGGGAAACAAGTAGAAGGAAATACGATAGAAAGTCAAATTGCAGCTTTAGAGAAGCAAATTAATCTGGACGGATACAGATTGTTAAGTGAGTATAAATTTATTGATAACGGCTACAGTGGATCTCATTTAGTCCGCCCTGATTTAGAAAAATTACGTGATAAAGTAACAGAAGGTAAAATTGATAAGATTTACATTCATTCTCCTGATCGTTTATCTAGAAAATATGCATATCAAATGGTGCTGATTGAAGAATTTGAAAAAGCAGGAGCAAAAGTGGTTTTTTTAAATTATGAGATTAACGGTAACCCAGAATCTCAATTACTGTTACAAATGCAAGGTATGATAGCAGAATATGAACGTGCGAAAATTATGGAACGAAGTCGTCGTGGTAAAATCTATGCAGCTAACAAAGGCTATGTAAATGTAATGGGAGGAGCTCCTTATGGTTATCGTTATATAGATAAGCATATGGGAGGAGGACAAGCTTTATTTGAGATTAACGAAAAAGAAGCTGATGTCGTTCGTAAAGTATTTTTGTGGATAGGCAGAGAAAGAACAAGTATTGGGGAAGTATGTCGTCGGCTAAATACTATGTCCATTAAGACACAAAAAGGAAAAGAACGCTGGAATAAAGGTACAATTTGGAGTATGTTGAAAAACCCTGCTTACAAAGGACAAGCAGCTTTTGGTAGAAGAAGGTTAGGAGTAAGATTAAAGCAAGTAAGACCACAGAAAGGCTCTTGTGAGCAGCCAAAAAGTAACCACTCTGTCTATCCTGTTGAAAAAGCAAATTGGATTTATATTAAAGTGCCAAATATAGTAGATGAAGATATATTTGATATTGTTCAAGAACAATTAGCTGAAAATAGAAAAGTAGCAAGGACAAGAAAAAGAGGAGCAAAGTACTTACTACAAGGTTTAGTCATATGTAAGCGTTGTAATTACGGATGTTACGGAACTTGCATGAGAAGTAGACGAGAAGAAGAAGGTGGTCATTATGCATATTACCGTTGTAGTGGTAAAGATTCTTACCGTTTTGGTGGTAATAAGATTTGTGACAATAAACCCATTCGCTCAGATGCATTAGAAACAGCTGTGTGGGAAGAGGTTAAGCAGTTATTGAAAAATCCAAACAGGATTTTAGAAGAATACAAGCGTAGGCTTTCAGAACTAAAAAAATCATCATTGGATCAAAAAAGTGACCTGCTAGAGAAACAAGAAAATAAATTAAAACGTGGTATTGCTAGACTTATCGATAGTTATGCTCAAGAATATATCAATCAAGAGGAATTTGAACCACGAATTAAAGCAATGAAACAAAGCTTAAAAACAATTAAAGAAGAGAAGAAAAAGATATTTTATCAAAAGGAATTAGAACAGGAGGTAACTCTGGTTGTGGCCAATTTAGAAGACTTTTCTTCCAATATTACGTTAAACCTTGATAACGCAGACTGGTTAACTAAACGTGATATTATCAGAACATTGGTCAAGAGAATTGAAATTAACCTTGAGGACGTAAATGTGGTATTTCGCGTAAAAGAGCTACCGAACTCTTCTGGACATAATGGAAAGGAAAATAAAAATTTGCAACATTGTCGTAGGTGTATTTACAGTAACACTTTGTACTAGTCTAGGAGAGCTAAATTTAATGGTATATCACGATACAGAAGACTATCATCAAGTACAAGTTGAGGTGGAAGATGAAGAAATGTGGAATGAATTGCAAGAAATAGGAGAAATCATAGGACAGGGTTGTTTATTTGGTGGAATGTCTGTTAAAGAAGCAGTAGAAAGAGGCAGTTTTACTAGGTGTGGAAGGTGGGGTGACCAAAATTCTAAAAGTAGTGAGACCTTTTCTTGGGTGAATAAATTAAAAGACAACAAAACGACATCCGTAGGACGTTCTTGATTGGAGACAAGTGGCTATGTTTCACATAGCTACTTGTATATCAGAAATAAATGGTTAACTATTACAAAGTAAAGTGGTTTTTAAAACTTAATCTAATTTACCATAAATAATTTACTTTAATTAGTATTGCTTGTAGAAGTGTTTTATATTATAAAAAATACCTGAACTTTAAAATTTGTACTATTTGTTAGCAAGAGCCTTTGGGAACGTTCAAAAAAGTGTGTCAAGCCGCATTTTTAGTTCAACTCAATTTTCAATCTATCTGGAAAGAAAATATCAAGTTGAGACATAGTTAAAGCCCAATTAGGGAGAGCCATAATCCACCTTTGCTCTACCTTTTTTATAGCACAATATACCTGTTTGTACAAGGCATTTGTACTAGTAAATGAACCCTTAGTTTTAGTAAATTTCCTGATTTGTCTATGCAACCCCTCAATTGGATTAGTGGTGTAAATCAGCTTCCTAACTGGCCCAGAATACTTAAAATAACTGGATAAGTTTTCCCAATTGTTCTGCCAGGATTTTATAACTAAAGGATACTTTTCTCCCCATTTTTCTTCCAGCTCAAGCAGATAATTCTCAGCAATTTCTTTACTTGAAGCACGATATATTTTTTTCAGATCATTCATGAAAACTTTTACATCTTTACTGGATACATATTTCAGAGAATTTCTTATTTGGTGTACTATACATAGCTGCACTTCTGCACTGGGAAATACACTGTTGATGGCTGCAGGAAAGCTTTTTAGCCCATCTACACATGCAATCAGAATATCTTCTACTCCTCTTTCTTTGAGGTCATTTAAAACTCCCAACCAGAAGTTAGCTCCCTCACTTTCAGCCAGATAAAAACCTAATACTTCTTTTCTGCCATTTTGATTTATACCCAATATATTATACATGCATTTACTTACGCAATGTCCGTCCTCCTTGACCTTAAAAAACATGCCATCCATGAACACTATTGGATACACTGATTGCAATGGACGGCTGCGCCATTCATTGATTATTGGTAGCAGTTTATCAGTAATATTGGATATCTCTGCTGCTGATATTTTATGGTCATATATTTCCTCAACGTGTGAAGCTATGTCTCTGTATCCCATGCCACTGGCGTATGTACTTAAGACCTTTGCTTCAAGTTCTGGATGTAGGCTTGTTTGCCTTTTTTTGACTATTTGCGGTTCAAAGCTTCCTTCTCTGTCTCTTGGTGTTAATAGTTCAAATGAGCCTGAACTTGTACGTAAAGTTTTTGCATTCCTTCCATTTCTTCGGTTATTTTCTTCACTTTTAGCTGACATGTGGCTTTCTATTTCACCTTCCAGACTTGCCTCTAGCAGCCTTTTTATAAACGGTGTTAATGCTCCATCTCTTCCTGTCAATGGTCTTCCTTCTCGTATAGATGACAGGATATTTGTTTCTAATTCTTTATAATCTACCAAACCAGTAGTTCTATTTGCTTGACTCATATCAAACCTCCATTTTT
Source organism: Wolbachia endosymbiont (group B) of Protocalliphora azurea (assembly GCF_947251865.1). Classification (NCBI taxonomy): domain Bacteria; kingdom Pseudomonadati; phylum Pseudomonadota; class Alphaproteobacteria; order Rickettsiales; family Anaplasmataceae; genus Wolbachia; species Wolbachia endosymbiont (group B) of Protocalliphora azurea. The sequence goes on from NZ_OX366394.1 coordinate 350,558, forward strand.
TATATCAATTTATTACTTTTTTTTCGGTTTGACACACTTTTTTGAACATTCCCAGAGCCTTTATCACTGAATGCACAATATCACGCAATGTTTCATCTTTAATTTTTCTATATTCTCTTACTAATCTTGATATTTCTTCGCTGCCCACATCGCTACGGAAGGCCTTATCATGCAAGTATTCAGAGGCTTTGGTAAAAAAATATGACATATCAACAGACAAAGCTTCTGCCAAATTATACAATCTATCAACTACAAGCCTTACCTCTCCAGTTTCATATCCTTGTATATGCTGAAATGAAATTCCAAGCTTTTTTCCTAAGTCCCTTTGGCTAAAACCACATATTAGCCTTCTTTTCCTTATCCTTTCACCTATTTGCTTATCGATAGGATGTTGTACGGTCATTTTACGTATCAGATAATATACTTTGAGAAAAAGATTTTACCAATATATAAACTACACTACGTAACCTTTTGCTCTTAATTTTGTTATATCCTTTGACTAGTTTTAGTATTTCTTCATCATAAGCTTCATGTGAGTCAGTATGCATACCAGTAAAGAAATCAGCAACATCAATTGATAGGGCTTTTGCTAAGTCATATAGCCTACTGGCTAAAATGCAATTTGAACCATTTTCGTACCTTTGTATCTGTCTATATGAAACACCTATTCTTTTTCCTAATTCAGTTTGTGTCAAACCACAGTATAACCTAAGTTCCTTTATTTTTTTACCTAATTCCACCTTTTACTACTAATTCTAGCTGTTCAAGCTTATATTGAATTTTTTAATTTATGAAGTGAAAAAAAGAAGGAAAGCTAGAGAACTTTCCTTCCGGGTTACAGATTACAATAAGCCACTGTCATAAAAACTAAAGTGGCTCTTCTGTGTTACGATTATATGATCTATCAATTTCATTCCTACATTTTCGCAGGTTGCAGCTAATGTGAGTGTGTTATCCTCATCCTCCTTTGATGGTTCTATATCTCCGCTTGGATGATTATGTGAAATTGCAACAGATGATGCGTCAATCAGTAATCCCTGTTTTATTATTGCCCTCACATATAGAGGTACTCTATCTATAGTTCCACAATCTTGAATATACTCATATATTAAATGACCACTTCGATCTAAGTATACCACTCGTAAGCTTTCTTTTCGTGACTGCCCTATTGCTGCTTTAAAGTATTTTAATAGCTCTTCTCTATTATCAAGAATCGACAGCTTTTTTAACTTACCTTTCAATATCCTATCAAAAATCTCTTTCAGACAAAAGATATTTGCTATTGCTCCATCATTCATTCCTGTAACATTTTTTAGTTCATGAAAGTCAGCATTAATTACCCTTCCTAAACTACTAAAGAGCTCCATTAACTTTTTGGCAACTTCTCTTCCTTCTGTGTATGCAGATAGATTACGTTCCAGTAGCTCATGGTCAAGCAAAGACCTACCTCTGCTTGATAGAATACGAGTTTCTAATTTCTCTTTTCTCTCACTATTATTCATAAAAACCTCCAAGATCAACATTATATACAAATTCAACGCCAGCTTTCTGACGCAGTAGTTCTCGAGGAATAACCCTTTTGAACTCTAAATTTGCAATGTTGTCCTTGTTGCTTTAAAAGCTGGAATACCATTTGCCATGTGAATTTGTGCATTAACATTTACTGTGCTGGTTCCCTGAAGAGCAACGGTATTTATATTTGCAATCATACTATATTATATAAAGTTATTAATATAATATATTGACAAAGTAACGAAGTAAACAGTAGCTGTTAAAAGTGGTTTAATTTAGCAAAAAAGTGTAGTACTCTATCACTTTGCTGATTATATATGTTTATAAGAATAATCGCTTTTCTTTTGCTATATTCAAGCGCAGTTTTCTGTAGTGATTGTAACTTTAACTTACCATATCGTGGGCTCAGTTGTGATTTGGATCTATCATATAGAAATTTAAGTAATATAAAGAAATTATTGAATAACAACGATAAGTTCGTTGCACTTACGTTTGATGATGGTCCATCTTATAATAGATCAGGAGATATTATTAATATTCTGGAGAGCAATAAAACAAAAGCGACATTTTTTGTGCTTGGTGGACGTATAAATAAAAAAACATATGAGATAGTAAAGAAAATCCATGAAGCAGGTCATGAGTTAGGCAATCACTCTTGGTCGCATAGGAAGTTGACATCACTTTCAAGTGAGGAGCAATTGCAAGAACTGGAAAAGACAAATATAGCAATTAAAAATGTAACAGAACAGAGTGTAAAATGGTTTCGTCCACCATATGGATGTCATAACGATAATTTGATCAAAAATACTAATCGATTAAATATGTATTCCATATTATGGACAGTTGATTCTCTGGACTGGCAAGGCGATAAATCAGAAATTCTGGTTGAAAGAGTTTTAAGCAATGTACATAATGGAGCGATTATATTGTTCCATGATCACGATAACAAATCAAATACAGTTGAAGCTTTACCTCAGATTATTGAAATACTAAAAAAATCGGGTTACAAACTTGTTACCTTAAGTGAGTGGGAAGAAAGGGTTTGTGATGTAGTGAAAGCTAGAAATGTGCCAATAAAAGGAGGATGAGTGCGTTCTAAAGGAATTCTATGTGGACAAAAAACAAGGTCTTCAACCGTAGGTTATTCATATTAGGTGGTATTCAGCTTACTATTTCTGCTATTTTTAGTTGTAGGTTGTATACTTTACAAGTACGAGATAGACAAAAATATGAAGTGCTATCCAATAATAATAGGATAAAAGTTGTTACTATTGTGCCTAAACGAGGCAGGATTTTGGATAGGAATAGCGTTGAACTTGCAGTAAACAAAATTTCGTATATTGTTTTGTTTGATGGGCAAAAAACCTTTACTAGGGAAGTTGATTTCCAGATGTTATCAGAAATTAAACCTGATGCAACAAAATCATCAGATACAAAAGTAACTGCTCTTTATAAACGTTATTACCCGTTTGGTTCGATATGTTCTCATATAATCGGATATACAAAAAGACAGCAAGACATAAATGAAGCAGGGGTTAGTGGAATTGAATATACATATGATCATGTATTAAAAGGCAAGACCGGAAAATCTGAGCAGGAAATAAATTCTAAGAAGCGTATCATGAGAGAGTTATCTAGCATACCGCAGCAAGATGGACAAGATATACAGCTGACAATTGATGTTGATTTACAGAAGAAAATTGCAGAGATATTTAAAGATCACCAAGGTTCCACAGTGGTAATTGATGTAAATAACGGAGAAATTTTAGCATTATATAATTCACCTTCTTACGATAATAATCTTTTCACTAGCAGATTATCAAATGAAACTTGGAAAAATTTAAACAATCCTTCATTACCGCTTGTAAACCGTGCATTATCATATCAAATTCCACCTGGTTCAATATTTAAAATAATAGATGCGCTTGCGGGTTTAAAAGATGGAATAATAACACCAGAAGAAAAGTTCTCGTGTAGGGGCTATATGAAAATAGGTGAACGAAAATTTCGTTGCCTAAAAAGCAAAGTCCATGGATATGTATCTTTAAACGAGGCAATGGCCTTCTCATGCAACACTTACTTTTATAATATAGGAAAAAAAATAAATGTAGATTCTCTACTAGAAATGGCTAGCAAATTTGGTATAGGAAGTGGACCATTAATTGGAATGTTTAAGGAAGAAGCTCCGGGATTGTTGCCTGATGTGGATTGGCGTGCACGCAAGCTATATTCAGAGTGGTATTTAGGTGATACCATTAACTTAGTTATAGGACAAGGGTATTTACTTACAACGCCATTACAGCTTGCAGTTCTTGCAGCGAGGGTTGCAACAGGAAAGGAGGTAATTCCCCACATTGAGATGAGTAAATCAGGGCAAGACTTTCTTGATATTGATGTGAATCATGAGCATCTTAGTGTGGTTCGAAAAGCTATGTTTGACGTGGTGAATTCTAACTATAGAAAAGGACTAGGCAGTATACAAATTGCTGGCAAAACCGGAACACCAGAGATAAACTCTAAAGGTGAAAGTCATAAATTGTTTATCGCTTATGGCCCCTACCATGATCCGCGCTATGCAATCTCAGTGTTTATAGAACATGGTAAAACTCCACGCCAAGATGTTGCAATTGCTAGTGAGATATTGCAATATATGCTTGAAAAATGAACTTATGAAATTGCCATATATGTTACTTGTAATTTATATATTCAAATCAGAGCTTTGAGGTTAAAAAAAAGAAACGAAAATTGCATAAACCTTTTCAATTTAGTGCTTTAATGTTTCTGATGAAGGGAAGGTATTATCCTTATTTTCTATGGAGGTAGACACACTAATTTCGTTATTATCATCAATTGAAGTAATAGGGTGCATCAAAGCAACTTTTATAACTTCATCAATATTCTCAGCAAAAATTACATTGATTTCTTCTTTTATATTTGCAGGAATCTCTTGCATATCTTTCTCATTTTCACTTGGTATAATCACAGTTTTGATTGATCCTCTTAGCGCAGCAAGCAATTTTTCTCTCAAACCCCCAATAGCCAACACTCTACCACGCAATGTTACTTCACCTGTCATAGCAACACTTTTGTTAACTGGTATATTTGTCATAAGAGAAACAATAGATGTACATACTGCACTGCCAGCAGAGGGACCATCTTTTGGCACAGCACCCTCAGGTACATGCAAATGTATATCATTATTTTGAAATTTTTCGGGTTTTATACCGAAAAATAAACAATTTGATCGCACATAACTATACGCAGCTTTTATAGACTCTTGCATAACCTCTCCAAGCTTTCCTGTGTATTTTATTTCCCCCTTGCCCGGAATTAGGACTGACTCTATCATTAAAATATCACCACCTGTTTCAGTATAGGCAAGACCAGTTACTATCCCTACCAAACTCTCATTTTCTGCAATGCCAAAGGTATACTTACGTACCCCTAGATAATCTTGTAAATTACCAGTCTCTACGGATATTTTCTTATTTTTATCAGTTAATATTGCTTTAACTGCCTTTCTCATGAGTTTTGCAAGTTCCCTTTCCATGCTTCGCACGCCGCTTTCACGTGTATATAAACGTATCAACTCGTATAATGCTTCATTGGTTATTTCCCACTCCTTCTGATGCAAACCATGCTCTTTTTTTAATTTTGGAATAAGGTGATGTGTAGCAATACTGATCTTCTCGTCTTCGGTATACCCAGATAATTGTATAATTTCCATCCTATCACGCAAAGGATGCGGTAAATTTAAGCTATTTGCTGTGGCTACAAACATTACACTTGAAAGATCAAACTCAACTTCCAAGTAATGATCTGTAAAATGTTTATTGTGCTCAGTATCCAAAACCTCAAGTAATGCAGATGCAGGATCACCACGCGAATCAGAACCCATCTTATCTATTTCATCAAGCAGGAAAAGCGGGTTGCATGAATTAGCTTTTTTCATGTGTTGAATGATTTTACCAGGCATTGAGCCAATATAAGTTTTCCTGTGTCCTCGTATTTCAGACTCATCACGTATACCACCAAGAGATATGCGAACAAAATCTCTTCCTACTGCTTTTGCCATAGACTTAGCTAAAGAAGTTTTACCAACACCAGGTGGTCCAACTAAGCAAAGTATAGGACCCTTTATCTCTTTTACTCTCTTTAATACTGCTAAAAATTCTATTATTCTATCTTTTACTTTCTCTATGCCATAATGATTTTCATCTAAGATTTTTTTAGCCGCATTTAAGTTAATTTTTGCATCTTTGTACTTTCCCCATGGCAAATCAAGCAACCAATGCAAGTAACTAGATATAACTGTTGCTTCAGGAGAAATGGGATTCATTTTCTTATATCTCTTTAAGTCAGTTATGGCTTTCTCTTTTGCTTCCTCAGAAAGCTTTGTTTCATTTATCTTTTTTTCAAATTCATTGAGTATATTCCCTTCATCTCCATTTTCAAACTCACCTAATTCTTTCTGTATAGCTTTTAATTGCTCATTAAGGTAGTAAACTTTTTGAGTACTTTCAACCTGTGATTTAATTGTCTTATACAAGCGGTTTTGTGCACTCAAAATACTTATTTCTCTCTCAATAAGAGCAAAAACTTTTTTTAAACGCTCTTTTGGGTTATAAACTTCAAGTATGTTTTGCTTGTCTGATACCTTTATATTTAAGTACGAAGCTATCATATCTACAATTTGATTAACCTCTTTAACTTGATCAATGGGGTCAATAATAATCTCGGGCCGACTTTTCTTGCTTAGTTTACACCAATTGTCAAATGCATCTATAACAGAACGCCTTAAAGCTTCTAAATCAATATTATCTTCATTTTCTCCATACTCATAATGACCATCTAACGCTACTCTGGCCTCTAACAAAGTGTGAGAGCTAATATATTCTATAACTCTTCCCCTTCTTACCCCATGAATCATGACTTTTACTGCATTGTCAGGCAGTTTTATTAATGGTTGTATAATGTTTGCTAACACACCTACTTCATAAAGATTCTCTGGCTCTGGATTATCAATAGAACCATCTTTTTGTGCTATGAGAAAAATCTCGTTTTGGTGACTACTGCTACTTATTGCATACTCTAGTGCATGAACAGATTTTTCTCTACCTACGAATAAAGGCAACATTATATTTGGAAAAATTACTACATCTCTTAGAGGTAATACTGGTAATACAGTAGAATTAAAGTTTACAGCACGTCCAATACTCATAATATATGCCTCAAATTAATCATTAACCGTTATAACACTACCCTTATTATTATGATTAATCGTCACTTTGCCTAATTCTACCATTTTCTTAGTAACCGTTATAGTGCTACCTTCAAAACCTCCGTTGCCGGATATATACATAACATCAAGCAAAAGTGACTCTAAGATAGCACGTAACATCCTTGCACCTGTTTTATAGCTTATAGCTTTTTTAGCAATAGCTGATATTGCTTCATCTGAAAACTCAAGGTTTACTTTACTAAATGCAAGCAATGCTTTATATTGTTTTACTAGCGCATTTCTTGGCTCTGTCAACACATGTATTAAATCTTCGTGATCCAGCTCATCTAGAACAGCAGTTATTGGAACTCGTCCTACAAATTCGGGTATCAAACCGAATTTGATTAAGTCCTCAGGTTGAGCATCGCGTAAAGCATTTTTTTTCTTTTGTGCTTTAGACTGACTTATATCTGCTCCAAAGCCAACTGATGTTCCCTTTTTTCTTGCCTCAATAATTTTATTTAGGCCTTCAAAAGCTCCTCCACAAATAAATAGTATATTACTAGTATCTACTTGTATAAACTCTTGTTGCGGGTGTTTTCGCCCTCCTTGTGGCGGAACATAAGCAACTGTACCCTCCATAATCTTAAGCAGAGCTTGCTGGACCCCTTCACCTGAAACGTCACGGGTTATTGAAGTGCTTTCAGATTTTCTTGTAATCTTGTCTATTTCATCGATAAACACTATACCATGCTGTGCCTTTGCAACATCATAATTTGCAGCTTGTAATAGACGTGACAACACGCTTTCTACATCATCACCTACATAACCTGCCTCAGTCAAAGTTGTCGCATCGGCCATAGCAAATGGCACATCTGAAACTTTAGCAAGTGTTTTTGCTAGCAAAGTCTTACCAGAACCAGTAGGGCCAATAAGCATTATATTTGACTTCTCAATTTCAATATCACTTATAGAATGAAGTTGCACCATGGATTGACAATGGTTATACATAGCCACAGATAAAACGTGTTGCGCATGTTCCTGACCTACAACATGCTTACTAAGAAAAATTTTTATATCTTCAGGTTTCTTTAGTAATAGCTTCATATCAGATATATGATCTGAATTAAAAGCTCTCTCTTTCTTTTGACTTATTGCTTTATGGGATAACTCTATGCATTCATTACAAATGAACACCTTTAAACCATCTGAAGAGTTAGTAATCAATTTATCTACTTCGTTTTGTGCCTTGTTACAAAAAGAACAGTAGTGTAAATCATTATTGTTATCCATTAAACTACCTTTTGTTTAACTTTAATATTTTCAATCTTCATATCTTTACGCTCAGCTATTACTCTGTCAATTAAGCCAGTTTTCATTGCTTCTTCAGGATCCATGAATTTATCTCTTTCCATCATTTCTTCAATTTTTTTTAGTGAATTTCCAGTATGTTTTTCATAAATTTGATTTAATTTTTTCTTAACTCGCAAAATTTCATTAGCATGTATTTCTATATCAGTTGCTTGCCCCTGATAACCACCAGATGGCTGATGTATCATAATTCTTGAATGAGGTAGCGAGTAACGTTTACCCTCCGCACCAGCTGTAAGCAACAAAGAACCCATAGATGCAGCTTGACCTATACACAAAGTTGAAACGTCTGGATTTATATACTGCATTGTATCGTAGATCGACAAACCAGCAGTTACAACACCACCTGGTGAGTTAATATACATACAAATGTCTTTATCGGGATTTTCCGATTCTAAAAATAAAAGCTGTGCTACTATTACGCTGGCCATGTTGTCTTCAATAGGGCCAGTTACGAAAATTATTCTTTCTTTTACTAGCCTTGAATATATGTCATAAGCCCGCTCACCGCGACTAGTTTGTTCAACTACAATTGGTATAAGAGTCATACCTTTTCCTATCAAATATTATCAAATAATTCCTTTAATTCTTTCACAGAAACAATCTGTTCTTCTTTACTAGCTTTTTCTATCATATAATCCGTCACTTTATACTCAAGCGCTTGCCCTCTAACTAATTCCTGAAATTGTCCATCTGATTTAAAATGTTTAAATACCCTGTCAAATGATACATCTTTACTGACATATTGATTTACAATAACATTCATAATATCACTTTGAGTTAATGATATTTCATGTTCTTTACTGAACTCCATGAATAGCATTGCAAGCTTTACGCGTCTTTCAGCTTCTTTACACGAATCATCTTTAGCATTCAACTCTCTTTCCACTCTCTGCTGTTCCTGTTTTACTACTTCTATAGGCAAATCAAAACTATAACTAGCATCCAAACAATCAAATAGCTCTTTCTTAATTAAGAGATCTTCCATTTCTTTACACTGATTATCAATTACTTCTTTTACATGATCTATTAGCGAAGAATGATCTTCAAAACCAATTCTCCTAGCTATTTCATTATCACTTTGCAAATCTTTGGCAATCTGAATGTCATTAACTCGAACAGAAAAAGCAGCCTCCTGTCCCGCAAGGGAAATTACCTGGTAATCTTCAGGAAATCTCAACTTAAAGCTTTTTGTTTCCCCTTTTTTCATGCCAATTAATTGATCTTCAAAACCATTTATAAATGTTCCAGATCCTAAATTAACAGTAAAATTTTTGCCACTTCCACCTTGAAAGAGCTTATTTCTAATTCGCCCTTCAAAGTCAATTATCAGTTTATCCTCGTTTTTTGCTTGATAAGAAGCATCATCAACAGAGACAAAGTTAGGAAATTTTGTTTTTATAGAATCAATAAATTCTTTTATGTCTCCCTCTTTGATTTTTGCCTTAACTTTCTTCAAATTTATTTTATCAAGATCTATTACTGGCACTTTTGGCATCGATTCAAAAGATAATTTGTACAGAAAGTCACCTTTTTTATCCTTTTTATCAAGGTTTGGTAATGACATAATATCAACCTTAGGATGGATGTGAGACTTAACTTCGATTTTTTTCATTAAATCACTTGAGCAATAGTCAATCGTATCGTTTATCACATATTCCAAAGCTTCGTTTTTATAATTTGTAATAACAAGATCGTAAGGCATCTTTCCTGATCTAAATCCAGGAAATTTTGCATTCTTCGCTATTTCTTGTAATCTAGAGTTTATCTTTTGTTCTATATAATCACTACTAACTGTGATTTCATACTCATACTTTAGTTTATCTACACTAAGTTCCTTATAGGTATATATATTACTTAATGTATCTGCTTCGACTGCATTTTGAGGTATATTACTAGACATTACAACCTGTTATCAATATTTTATTTATGTTTTAATAAAGCCATTTTACCAGAATTTAAGTTAAATACAATCCTTAAGAACAGGTTCTTATACAAACAAAAGTGTACTTAGTGATTATAAATTTTCTCTTAAAACCTGAGTTACATGACTTTAAGTGCGGATAGAGGGACTTGAACCCCCACGAGCAAGCTCACCAGGACCTAAACCTGGCACGTCTACCAATTTCGCCATATCCGCAAGAACCCTTCATTAACTTATAGATAACCACTTCTGTCATCTTATGCAATTTAAAGATTAGATTTTAGTACCACAGACTGAACTTATAATACTAGTTAACTCCACTATGAATCTAAGCCTGAATTACTTTAACTAACATTATTGAGATAAGTACTGTCTTAGAAATATTCAAGGCTTATTCAATTTATAGTATTTACACAATAAAAAAAGCTTATTAATATTCTTTAATTAAAGCTCTAAACTCTGGAAATTAATAATGAGATTAATAGCAAGCTTCTTACTCGCAATTTTTCTGATTACACAGAGTGGCTGTACGACTCTTGTAAGTGGTATAGTGGTAACAGCAACTGCAGCGGCTACAGCAATAACAATGCAAGATAAATCCTTGGGAAACATTATTGATGATACAACTATAGTAATAAAAATCAATAAGGGACTCTTAAAACACGGACTGTTCTCATCTATAAAAGTTAAAGTGAGTGAAGGAAGAGTATTACTCATTGGAAATGTTGATAATCATGAAAAGCAACTCACAGCAGAGAAAATAGCTTGGCAGCAAAAAGAGATTAAAGAAGTGATAAATGAAATAAGAGTCACACCAATTAAAATGACTTCTATGCTAGATGTTACTGTAGATGGTATGATAACAGCAGAGATAAGCACGAGGCTTCTGGGAAAAAGAAATATTAAATCAATTAATTATAGCGTTAATACAGTTGATAGAGTCGTTTATTTGATGGGTATAGCTCAAAATAAGGCGGAATTAAAAGCTGTAATAGCAATTGCAAGAAAAGTAAAAGGAGTAAAGCAAGTTGTAAGCTATGTGAGATATAGACATAGCAAATTGCGTCATTGATGAAAATTTACTTGAGTGTTAGTACCATGTAGCTAAGCCATAAAACTCCTTTACAAATTTCGTCAGTTCACTCTTATGGTATGTATAACAATGTTACAAAAAATAATATCATAGAATTCAATAGAATAATTCCTAGAAAATCTCTACATACTAAAAAAAGTAAAATGCTATTTAACACTCCCAAGCTTAAGAATAAATAGCAAACATCTATATCTTGTGCGATATGGCGTTTTATTCCTGAGATTTTTTTACCAGCGTCATAGCCTTTTTCTTCATCAGTGTCTGCGTTCTTTACACTCTGAGTGTCAATTATGCAAAAGCTGATTTTTTCTTTCCAAACATTGTTTTGTCGGACCACACTAACTATTTTTTTTAACATGCACTCCAAAATACTTTTTTTTATTTCCTTTTACTTTTTCACTCCATTTTTGAAATAATCATAACAATTGCGCTATTTTGGAAACTCTTTTGGTAGCATCCTCCACTGATAACCACTTTTTAGGGCGTACAACACTCCGCAAAATATATCATACAAATCAAGTTTTCTTGGTTTTGTTTTTTCCACAAGACTCCAGATCTGGTGAAATAATCTCAAACTTCTCTCGACTTATGTCACTTGGGTATACACTCCTCATATATCCTAATTTATACACTCTATTTCTTACTTTATGTCTTTCTTGAGATTATGAACAGGTTCTTAGAAAGCTAGCGTTCTACTGGTCATGTTCTTTATCTTGCTTTACAACAATGCATCTTTTCATTCCAGCCAAGTCGTATACGTATTCCTGAAAAGCCAGTCCATATAAGGGTATTATTTTGTCAATATTGCTTTGATCTTCGCCTATTTCCAATATCGCAAACCCATCTTTTTTAAGGCACTTTTTCAATATTGGAAAAATACTCAGGTAACAGCTCAATCCATCGATACCGCCATCAAGAGCAATTCTTGGCTCTTTTTGCACTTCAGCTTGCAGATCTTTTAACTTACTTCTTTTAATATATGGAGGATTGCTTATTATGAGATCAAATAAATCTCTGCATTCTATCCACGAATTTGGAAATATTTTAGCTCTGTTGAGAAGATTATGTTTCTTTGTGTTCTGGTAGGTAATTTTGTATGCTTCCAGGCTTTTTTCAAAACCAACTCCAATAGCATATTCATACTCACTAAGTACGGAGATCAACAAACAGCCTGTGCCTGTGCCAAAATCTGCAATTTTTATTTTTTGCTTCTTATTTTGGTAATATTTTAACACTGTTGAAATTACTGTCTCACTATCTGGTCTTGGATCTAGAACATGTTGGTTAACTATAAAATTTTTACTCCAGAATTCACGATTACCTATTATTTGCGATATTGGATATCTTTCTGCTCTTTTTTTTGTTAATTTCCAGAATAGAAGTTCTTTGTTTCTTGGTACCTGATTGGTGTGATTCATGATTGTGAATGATCTTTCTACTCCAAGTACGTACTGAATGATGATTTCACAATCCAAATGTGGTGATTCAATTCTATGTGATGATAGTAGCTTTGACCCTTCTTTAATTAAAGCGCTGATTGTTTTCATTATTCTAAAAACGTGTTCCTTGTATGCAAGAACAGCAAAATTGAGTATAGAATTTTGAACTTAGGGTAGCTGCATTAAATCTAAGTGTCAAGAGTAGGATTGTAAAAATCATCCGGCTTTACTGGTAATTCGGTTAGTTCGGTTGGTATTTTTGCATTAATGTTAGAAGCTCTTGGCTCTATTATAAGCATTATTTTCTGCATATTCTTTGATAGCCATCACAGTATATTACTTGTTCCATATCTATATTAATTCGACCACAGCAAGTGATAATTTCTTAATATTAAAACCAATATGCGCTTTAGCATATAATTATCAGTAGCTTTCAAAGCAATTGGGCTGAGATTATTAGAGTAGTAATGTTTATTTTTATATTGACTATTGAGGTTTATTATTTTATAACTAAGACTTAGTTATTTTCAGAGTTTTAAATTTACAGTATATGCCTACGATAAATCAATTAATATGTAAGGGTAGATCAGGGTTAACTCGCAAGAAGAAGGTGCCAGCTTTGGGAAAATGCAATCCTCAAAGAAGGGGTGTTTGCACTAAGGTATATACTACAACTCCTAGAAAGCCTAACTCAGCACTACGTAAGGTAGCTAGAGTAAAGATTAGTGGATACGGTGAAGTGACGGCTTATATACCTGGCGAAGGTCATAATTTACAAGAGCATTCCGTTGTTTTAATACGTGGTGGGCGAGTTAAGGATTTGCCGGGTGTACGTTATCACATAATAAGAGGTGCTCTTGATCTACGTGGTGTGCAAAATCGAAAGAAAGCCCGTTCGAAATATGGTGTAAAGAAATCTGGTTAAAATTTATGGCACGTCGTAATAAAGCAAAAAAAAGAACAAGCCCTGACTCTCGTTATGGTAGTGTCTTGCTTATGCGTTTTATTAATATAATTATGAAATGTGGTAAAAAGTCTATTGCAGAAAAGATTGCTTATAGTGCTTTGTCCTTAGCTGAAAAGAAAATAGGCAAAGATGCCTTATCAATTTTTGAAACAGCAGTAGAAAATGTTACCCCTTCTATAGAAGTACGCTCTCGGCGTATTGGTGGTGCAACTTATCAAGTCCCTGTTGAAATTCGTCAAGATAGAGCAATTTCTTTGGCATTAAGGTGGATTGCTAGAGCAACTTCTGCTGCTCGCAAAAAGAGTGGTAGAACTACTGTTTATTGTTTGCAGTCTGAAATATTAGATGCTTATAATAAATGTGGTGGTGCATTTAAGATGTGTGAAGAAAAGTATAAAATGGCTGAAGCTAATAAGGCATTTTCTCATCTTCGTTTTTAATATTAGCTGATTGATTGTGGTATGGAAGTTTTAATATCTAGGTATAGAAATATAGGAATAATGGCTCATATAGATGCTGGCAAGACCACCACAACAGAGCGTATTTTATTTTATACTGGTAAACAAAATAGGATTGGTGAAGTGCACGATGGTGCAGCTTCTATGGATTGGATGGAGCAAGAGAAGGAGCGTGGCATTACAATTACCTCTGCTGCAACAACATGTTTTTGGAATGATCATAGGATTAATATAATAGATACTCCTGGTCATGTTGACTTCACTATTGAAGTTGAGAGATCTTTGAGGGTTTTGGATGGTGCGGTTGCTGTATTTGATGGAGTTGCTGGAGTTGAGCCTCAGTCTGAGACAGTTTGGCGTCAAGCTGATAAATATAACGTTCCTCGTATCTGCTTTGTTAATAAAATGGATAGAATCGGGGCAAATTTTTATCGATGTGTCGATATGATAAAAACGAAGCTTGGCGCATCACCTTTAGTTATTCAGTTGCCAATAGGAAGTGAGAAAGATTTTAAAGGCATAATCGATCTTATTTCTATGAAAGCTATTATATGGCAAGAAGAAACATTAGGCGCTAAATTTTCTTATGAAGATATTCCTTCTGATTTGCTTGATAAAGCTCAAGAGTATCGAAATCTTTTATTAGATGCTGCAGCTGAAATGGATGATGAGGCGATAAATACTTACTTTGAATCTAACGATCTGCCAATTGATTTGTTGAAAAAGTGTGTGAGAAGCGGGACCATTAAAGGAAAATTTGTCCCTGTATTATGTGGGTCAGCTTTTAAAAACAAAGGCGTGCAATCACTTTTAGATGGTGTGGTTGATTTTTTACCCTCTCCTATTGATGTTGATGTAATTATTGGAACTGATCCTAAAGATTCAGAAAAGAAAATTGAGATCAAACCTTCAGAAAAAGAGAAATTCGTTGCTCTTGCGTTTAAAGTGATGACGGATAAATTTGTAGGTAGCTTGACGTTTATTCGTATTTATTCCGGTAAGTTAAAATCTAAATCTGCTGTGTTAAATGCTGGAAAGAATGAGACTGAAGGAATTGGTAGAATGTTGCTTATGCATGCAAATAACAGAGAAGATATAAACGAAGCTAAAGTTGGTGATATAGTTGCCTTAGTTGGATTAAAGAAAACAATTACTGGTGATACTTTATGTTCATCTGATTTTCCTATACTATTAGAGCGTATGGAATTTCCTGATCCTGTTATTGAAATTGCTATAGAACCGAAAACCACCTCAGATCAGGAAAAATTAGGTGTTGCTTTGAATAGATTGGTTGCAGAAGATCCTTCTTTAAGGATGTCAGTAAATGCGGAGAGTGGGCAGACTATATTGAAAGGTATGGGTGAGCTGCATCTTGAGATTATTATTGATAGAATGAAGCGCGAGTTTAATGTTGAAGCTAACGTTGGTGCACCTCAAGTTGCATATCGTGAAACTATCACTAAATCTGTTGAAATTGATTACACTCATAAAAAACAATCAGGTGGTGCTGGTCAGTTTGCTAAAGTTAAAATAAAATTCGAACCTCTTGAGCCTGGTTTTGGCTTTCAGTTTGAAAGTAAAATTGTAGGCGGTGCTATTCCAAAAGAGTATATACCTGGAGTGCAAAATGGCTTAGAGTTGATAAAAGAAGGTGGTATAATTTCCGGCTTTCCATTGATTGATTTTAAGGCTACTCTTCTTGATGGTGCTTTTCATGATGTTGATTCTAGTCCTTTGGCTTTTGAACTTGCTGCTAAGGGTGCTTTTAAGGAAATGGCAAATAAAGCTGGTCCAAAAATGCTAGAACCTATAATGAAAGTGGAAATCATTACTCCTGAAGAATATATGGGTGATGTTATGGGTGATATAAATAGTAGAAGAGGCAGTGTTGTTGATATGCTGGATTTAGGTAATAATAGCAAAATAATTACTGCTTCGGTTCCTCTTGCAAATATGTTTGGTTATATAAATGTTTTGCGTTCTATATCTCAGGGAAGAGCTCAGTATAGTATGCATTTTTCTTGTTATGAACAAGTGCCACAATATGTGGTTGATGAGTTAAAGTTAAAGTATAATTAAAGGTTAGTAATTATGACAGCGATAGTAGAAGCATTTGGAAAGCCGCATGTAAACGTGGGAACGATAGGACATGTGGATCATGGGAAGACAACGTTAACAGCGGCGATAACAAAGCATTATGGTAATTTTGTAGCATATGATCAAATAGATAAAGCGCCAGAAGAAAGAAAGAGAGGTATAACAATAGCAACAGCGCATGTTGAATATCAAACAGAAAAGAGACACTATGCACACGTTGATTGCCCTGGACATGCTGATTATGTAAAGAATATGATAGTAGGTGCAGCACAGATGGATGCAGCGATATTGGTAGTGTCAGGGGTTGATGGGCCGATGCCACAAACGAGAGAGCATATATTGCTGGCAAAACAGGTGGGTGTTGGATATATCGTGGTATATATAAATAAAGCTGATGTTGCTGATGCTGATATGATAGATTTGGTAGAGATGGAAGTGAGAGAGTTGCTGAGTAAGTATGGATTTCCAGGTGATGAAGTGCCTATGATAGTTGGGTCTGCGTTAAAAGCATTAGAGGATGATAGTAGTGAGTATGGAAAGAAATCAATAGATAAATTGATGGAGAAGTTAGATGAGTATGTGGCAGTACCTCCAAGGCCTATAGATTTGCCGTTTTTGTTGCCAATAGAAGATGTATTTTCAATATCGGGCCGAGGGACGGTAGTAACAGGAAGAATAGAGAAGGGGGAGATAAAGACAGGGGATGAGATAGAGATAATAGGTCTGAAAGCGACGCAAAAGACGATATGTACTGGTGTTGAGATGTTTAAGAAGTTGCTAGATAAGGGAAGTGCAGGACTCAATGTAGGAATACTACTAAGAGGAACAAAGAGAGAAGAAGTGGAGAGAGGGCAAGTATTGGCAAAACCAGGGACAATAACCCCGCATAAGAAATTTAATGCGGAGGTGTATATATTGAAGAAAGAAGAAGGAGGAAGGCATACACCATTTTTTGGAAATTATCAGCCACAGTTTTATTTAAGGACAACGGATGTAACTGGGAGCATAAAATTGCTAGATGGAAAGGAGATGGTAATGCCAGGGGACAATGTAAGTATAGAAGTGGAGTTGCAAGTACCAATAGCAATGGATAAAGGATTACGTTTTGCGATAAGAGAAGGTGGTAGAACTGTTGGTTCTGGCGTTGTTTCGGAAATTTTAGAGTAAACTTTGAATTATAGGAGTGTAGCTCAATTGGTAGAGCGCTGGTCTCCAAAACCAGAGGTTGTAGGTTCAATTCCTATCGCTCCTGCATTAATATTATGGTAGAAATGTTAAAAAACCTGTATGTTTTTTTTTGCGATATAAAGCAAGAAATAAGGAGAATTGCTTGGATAAAAAAACAGCAGGTATTGTCATCTTTGTTTATTGTAATAACTGTTATATTATGCTTTTCGATTTTCTTTTGCTTCGTAGATTTTATGTCTCTTTACGTAATTAAGACTTTATTTGGAATTATTTATGGAATATAAGTATAAATGGTATATCATTAAAGTCGATTACGGGTATGAGAAGGATATATGCGAGTTGGCAACCAATACTGTTTACTTTAAGGAGGTGTTTATTCCTTATCAGACAGTATGTGATGTAAAATCTGATATAAAAGAGTTATGTGAAGTATATATATGTATGCATCTGTGTGATGAAAGCAAAAATATTTTGAATCAAATGACTGGGTTTTGTGGTGATGAGTCTGGTCATTTTGAGATGATTTCAGATGATGAGGTAATTTTAAAACGTAAGGAATTTAATAGATATAAGTGGTACATTTTAAGAGTTGCCTCTAATTATGAAGAGAAAGTGCGCCAATATATATTAGAAAATTCTATGAGATTGAATATTAATAATTATTTTAATAGGGTTTTTATTCCTTGTGAAGAATTAAGTGAGATGGATTTAAAATCTAAAAAAAATGCTAAACGAAGGAAGTCCTTTCCTGGTTATGTCTTTTTATACATGAATTTATGCGATGAGGTATTAAATTTTATTAATAATATACCAAAATCTCTTAAGGTTTATGGATTTTTGAAAAATGGTAATGTTCCAAAGGTGATTGAGGATAATGAGATTCGCTCAATGTGTAGTGCGCTTTACAATGCTCAAGAAACGAAAAAGTTGAGTTATGGTTATGAGAAAGGTGAAAAAGTAAAAATTAATGATGGTCTTTTTCAAAATTTTACTGGTAAGGTAGATATGGTAAATGATGAGAAAAAAATTATTAATATTGAAGTATCAATCTTAGGTAAGCCAACAATAATAGAGCTTGATTTGGCTCAAGTAGAGAAAATAGAGGATTAATTATGAGTAATGTAGTTGCTAAGATTAACTTGCTTATGGAAGCTGGAAAAGCAGTTCCAGGACCGAAAATTGCTTCAGTACTTGGCCCGCGTGGTATACCTGTTCCTAAATTTTGTGAAGCTTTTAATAAAGCTACTAGCGCTGCTAACGCTAGTTATAAAGTAGGTGATTTAGTAACAGTGAGAATTTCCATAAAGGATGATCGCTCTCATGATTTTACTGTCAGCGGTCCGCCTGTGGCTTATTTGCTTAAGCAGGAAGCTAAATTAAGTAAAGGTTCTGGTAATTCTGGTAAAGAATTAGTGGCTAAATTATCTATGTCTGCTATCATTAAAGTGGCAAAGTGTAAGATGGTTGATATGAAAGTGGATAATGAAGATTCAGCAGTGAAGATGGTTATAGGCACTGCAAAATCTATGGGTATAGAAGTTGTGGAAGGTTAGGTAAATGAGTACATATAATGATGATTCTAAGCGGTGTTTGGAGAAGATTGTTGAGTCTTCTTCAGCAAAATTTAATGAATCAGTTGATATCGCAGTCAATTTAGGTGTAGATTCACGTAAATCTGAAGAGCAGGTGCGTGGTACAGTAGTGTTGCCTAAAGGTATCGGGAAGAATATTAAAGTAGCTGTTTTTGCTCAAGATAAACATTTATTAGAAGCTGAAAAAGCTGGTGCTGATATTACAGGAGGAGAAGATTTAATTGAAGAGATAAAAAAAGGTAGAAAGTTGAATGTTGATTGGTGCATCACTACTCCTGATTTCATGGCAAAAATCACTCCTATTGCAAAAGTATTGGGTGCTAAAGGGCTGATGCCTAACCCTAAATTTGGTACTGTGACTTCTAACATTGCGGAAGCTACTAAAACCATTAAGTCTGGTCAAATAAAATTCAGGACGGATAAAAATGGGGTTATTCATGGTAAATTAGGAAGTATTAAATTTGATATTGATGATTTGCTGGAAAATTTAAAAGCCTTTCTTAAAGTAATTAGAGACAATAAACCTGCTTCTGTGAAAGGAGTTTACTTTAAAAGCGTTTTTTTAAATTCAACTATGGGTAAAGCTCATAAAATAAACAAAGTAGAAGATATAATTTAAGGGAGCGAAATTGTGAAGCGTAAAGATAAGGATGAATTTATACAAAACATAATGAATGTGTTTGTAAATAATGATTTCTTAATATTGGTAAATTTCAAGTCTATGAATGTTAGCAATTCATTAATTCTTAGGAATAGTCTAAAATCTGTAATGGGTGGGATGTTAGTAGTTAAAAATACTCTAGCTTGCTTGGCTTTGGAAAGGACTGGTAAATTTTCTTATTTATCAGGTAAATTTTCTGGTTCTGTTGCTATTATATATTCTAGTGCTATAGTAGAAGCTGCAAAGTTAATAGTTGATTTTATTAATGCTAACAAAGAAAAAATGTCTGTGATTTGTGCGGCTCATATAAATGAATTGTTAACAGTGGAAGATGTTAACAAATTGGCTAAGCTTCCCTCTCTGGATGAATTGCGTGTTAAAATTATGCGTTTAATATCTTATGATATTCCTGCTCGGTTAGCATTGTCTATTAATTCATCTTCTATGAGGCTTATGAGAGTTTTGGATTACTATAGTTCTAAAAAATAAATTTGTTGTTAAATAAGGTGGTCAGTATGAATAATGTAACAAGTGATTTGGTTGATAAAATATTATCTTTAAATCTATTAGAAGCTTCTGAACTTGTAAAAGTTCTAGAAGAAAAAATAGGGTTGCCTAGTGGTTCTTTTCTTGGTGGAGCTGTTGGTGCTGGGGTGCCTATTAGTGATAATGCTAATGCTCCTGTTGCTCAAGAAAAAGCTGAATATAAAGTTGTAATCAAAGAGATTGATGCAAGCAAAAAAATAGGAGTGATTAAAGCTATTAGAGAAGTTAATTCTACATTGAATTTAAAAGAAGCGAAAGAATTAGTTGAGTCTTTACCCAAAGATTTGACTGCTAATGTTTCTAAAGACGAAGCAGAAAAAATAAAGCAAAAACTTATTGAAGCAGGAGCAACTAAAGTTGAGCTTGAATAAAATGTTAGTATATTAATTTTATGTTGATATAGCTCTTTTAATTAGTGAAGGTATTTTAATGGTTGATTCTTCTTATATGTGTGCTTCTAGTGCTTTTGTTCCTAGAGTTTCTTATTCCAGGTCGATTGATTTAAAAGATTCTTTGTTGGATTTGGTTAAAGTCCAAAAGGGGTCATATAATTCCTTTACTCCTAATAATGAGAGTAATGAAAGACTTGAAGCTATCTTTCATACAATTTTTCCAATATCTGATCCTTTGCATAGGGCTACTATCGAATTTTTGAATTGTAGGGTAGATGATCTTAAGTATAGTGAATCTGAATGTATAAAACGTGGTATAACTTTTTCTGCTCAGGTTATTGCTTCTATACGTCTTGTTATTATGCAGGATGGTGTTTCTCTTGAAAAATATCAAGAGATTAAAGAAGATGATGATCATTCTAAGCTTGCAACTGTTATAAAATCTGCTGAAGAGCAGGAGGTTCGCTTTTGTGAACTGCCTATGATGACTGATAAAGGTACTTTCATCATCAATGGCGTAGAGAAAGTTATCGTTTCACAAATGCATAGATCTCCTGGAGTGTTTTTTGATAGTGATAGGGGAAAAACTTACAATTCTGGCAAATTGATCTATTCTGCTAGAGTTATTCCTTATAGAGGTTCTTGGCTTGATATTGAGTTTGATGTTAAAGATCATTTGTATTTTCGTATTGATAGAAAGAGAAAGTTGCCAATATCAGTTTTATTAAAGGCTTTGGGCTTATCAAATAATGACATACTTAATAAATTTTATGAAAAAATAGAGTATATAAAACATAAAAGTGGCTGGAGAGTACCTTTTTCCCCTGATAAATTCAAGGGAGTGAGGCTTCCTTTTGATTTAAAGAATGTTGAAGGCAATGTGTTACTTAAAGCCAATGTTCGTATTACTTCAAAATTAGCTAAAAATCTATATGATAACGGATTGAAAGAGTATCTAATTCCTTATGATTCTATATGTGGTTTATTTCTTGCAGAAGATTTAATAGATAGTGCTAGTTCTACAAAAGTCTTATCTGCTGGTGAATCTATAAAATTAGAGGATATAAAAAAGCTTGAATTATTATCTATAGATAAAATATCAGTGTTGAACATAGATAATGTTTCTGTTGGACCTTACATATTAAACACACTTTTCTTAGATGAAAACATGTCTTATGAGAACGCTCTATATGAAATATATAAGGTTTTGCGTCCTGGTGAAGTTCCTGTTTTAAAGATAGTAGAGGAGTTTTTTCGTAATCTTTTCTTCAGTTCGGAATATTATGATTTGTCTAACATTGGTAGATTAAAACTTAACTCTTGCCTTGGGTTAAATTATGAGGAAAATTTAACTACTTTAACACATGAAGACATTATTGAAATTATAAGAAAAATAGTATTGTTACGTGATGGTCAAGGATCTGTAGATGATATTGATCATTTAGCAAATAGAAGAGTCCGTTCAGTTGGAGAGTTTATAGAAAATCAATTTAGAACTGGATTATTAAAATTGGGACGGGCAGTAGTTGATTCTATGTCTACTTCTAGTTTAGATAAAGTCTCTCCATCTGATTTTATAAATCCAAAAGTGTTAACCAATGTCTTAAGAGATTTTTTCAACTCTTCCCAATTATCTCAATTTATGGATCAGACTAATCCATTATCTGAAATAACACATAAAAGAAGGTTGTCAGCGTTAGGTCCTGGTGGTTTAACAAGAGAGAGGGCGGGATTTGAAGTGCGTGATGTTCATCCAACTCATTACGGAAGAATTTGCCCTATTGAAACTCCTGAGGGGCAGAATATAGGCTTAATTAATAGCTTAGCTATATACGCTCGTATTAATAAATATGGGTTCATTGAAAGTCCTTATAGGAAAGTAGTTAATAAGGTTGTTACTGATCAAATTGAGTATCTGTCTGCTATAGATGAAGGTTTATATTATATAGCCGATACCAGCGCAAAGCTTGATGAGAACAACTGCTTTGTTGATGATATGTTATACTGTAGGTATGCTGGTACCTTTGTAATGGTAAATAGTAATCAAGTAAGTTACATTGATTTATCTCCTAAGCAGGTAATATCGGTTGCTGCTTCTTTAATTCCATTTTTAGAAAATGATGATGCTAATAGAGCGTTAATGGGTTCAAATATGCAGCGTCAAGCTGTACCTTTATTGAAGCCTACTGCTCCTTTGGTTGCTACTGGCATGGAATCTTTCGTAGCTTCTGGCTCTGGTGCTGTAGTTTTAGCAAAACGTGGTGGCATAGTTGACAGCTCAGATAGTAACTCTATAGTTATACGTGCTTTTGACAAAGGAGGAATTAACTACTTGGATGTAGATATTTATCATCTAAGAAAATTTCAGCGTTCTAACCATAATACTTGTATTAACCAGAAACCACTGGTGCATGTAGGTGATTGTGTTAAGGAAGGTGATGTGATAGCTGATGGTCCTGCTATTAATAACGGTGAATTGGCACTTGGCCAAAACTTGCTAGTCGCTTTTATGTCTTGGCAAGGTTATAATTTTGAAGACTCAATCATTATTTCTAGTGAAGTTGTTAAAAAAGATCTATTTACTTCTATTCATATAGAAGAATTTGAATGTGTTGTACATGACACTCCTTTAGGGTCGGAAAAAATAACTCGTGCCATACCAGGTGTTAATGAAGAAAATCTTTATCACTTGGATGATAGTGGTATAGTAAAGGTTGGTACAAGAGTTGGTCCAGGTTATATTTTGGTGGGGAAAGTTACACCTAAGCATTCTCTTTCATTGCCTCCTGAGACAAAATTGTTAATGACAATTTTTGGTGAAAAGTCATTTGATTGTGTGGATTCCTCTTTATATACATCTCCAGATATTGAAGGGATAGTGATTGATGTGCAGGTCTTTACACGCAGAGGGGAAGAGGAAAACGAAAGGGCGTTTCTTATTAAACAAAAAGAGGCAAACGACTTTGAGAAAGAACGAGACCATATAATCAATGTTATTAATCAATATTTCTATGATGAATTAAGAAAAATTCTTATTAATTCTGGCTCTCAAGATCGAGAAAGTATTAATTTTATTGAACGTGAGGGATGGTGGGATATAGGATTGAAAAACCAATCTATTTCTAAGCAAGTTGAGAGCTTAAAAAAAGATTTTGATGAAAAAGTATCACATGCGATAGCAAACTTTAAGCGAAAAGTAGAAAAATTGCATGAAGGCTATGATCTGCCTCAAGGTGTGTCGATGTCAGTAAAAGTTTTTATTGCTGTAAAACATAGTTTGCAGCCAGGGGATAAAATGGCTGGTAGACATGGAAATAAAGGTGTGATTTCTCGAGTTGTTCCAGTAGAAGATATGCCTTATTTAGAAGATGGTACTCCTATTGATATTATTCTTAACCCTCTTGGCGTTCCTTCGCGAATGAATGTAGGTCAAATATTGGAAACGCATGTAGGTTGGGCTTGTAAAAAATTAGGAGAAAAAGTAGGCAATATTCTTGATGAGATCAATAAAATCAAACGTGCTTTTTGTGAGGCAATTAGATCTCTCAGTGATGATGATTTTGAAAAATTTGCAGCATTATATCTTGATAATAAAAAATTTGAGGATATTAATGATGATGAAATAACGGCTTCTATTTTAGATACGCCTAATAAGGATGAATTAAATAATGAATTGACTACATTAGTAGAGAATTATTTCAACTCTTGTAAAGATGCACACAGTAGTTTACGTCACTTCCTGATTGAGGTTTATAGTTGTGGCAGTAATCTATCTATTTGTAATAACATTCGCGATATTAATGATAATCACCTCATTGAATTTGCGTATAAGTTGCGTGATGGCATTCCTGTTACTGCACCTGTATTTGAAGGTCCAAAAGATGAACAAATAGTAAAGCTATTTGAACTTGCTGGATTGGATAACTCTGGGCAAGTTGTATTATATGATGGTTGCTCGGGTGAGAAGTTTGATCGCAAAGTTACAGTTGGTTACATGTACATGCTTAAGTTGCATCACTTAGTAGATGGTAAAATTCATGCGCGTTCAGTAGGACCTTATAGCTTAGTTACTCAACAACCTCTTGGAGGAAAGTCTCATTTTGGTGGTCAGCGTTTTGGTGAAATGGAATGTTGGGCATTGCAAGCCTATGGTGCTGCTTACACTTTGCAGGAAATGTTAACTGTGAAGTCTGATGATATTAATGGCAGGGTTAAGATTTATGAATCGGTAATAAAAGGTGACAGTAACTTTGAATGTGGAATTCCTGAATCCTTTAATGTCATGATAAAAGAGTTGCGTTCCTTGTGTTTTAATGTGGATTTGAAGCAAAATGACATAGTAATTGAAGATATATCTCATACTAACATCGCGCAATCTTTTAATGAGGTTAGCATTTCCATTGCTAGCCCTGAAAGTATTAAACGTATGTCTTATGGAGAGATAACAGATGTTTCAACTGCAAACTACCGTACATTCAAAGTTGAGAAAGGTGGATTATTTTGTCCTAAAGTTTTTGGTCCTGTCAATGATGATGAATGTTTATGTGGAAAGTACAAAAAAAGAAGACATAGTGGCCGTATATGCGAAAAATGTGGAGTAGAAGTTACATCTTCTAAAGTAAGAAGAGAAAGAATGGGTCATATAGAGCTTGCATCTCCTGTTGCTCATATATGGTTTTTGAAGTCACTTCCTTCAAGAATTGGAGCATTATTAGATATGTCTCTTAGAGATATCGAAAGTATTTTGTATAGTGATAATTATGTTGTAATAGATCCTCTTGTTTCCTCTTTTGAAAAAGGTGAAATTATTAGTGAGAAAGCTTATAATGAAGCTAAAGATAGCTATGGGGTCGATAGCTTTATAGCTATGCAAGGTGTTGAAGCTATAAGAGAATTGCTAATACGCCTTGATTTACATGAAATTAGGAAGAATTTAAGACAGGAGTTAGAGTCTGTTGCTTCTGAAATGAGAAGAAAGAAAATTATAAAGAGATTACGTATTGTTGAAAATTTTATCAAGTCTGGAAACAGACCTGAGTGGATGATACTTACAGCTATACCTATTTTACCACCTGACTTGCGTCCCTTGGTATCGCTTGAAAGTGGTCGACCTGCAGTTTCTGATTTAAATCATCATTATAGAACTATTATTAATCGAAATAATAGATTGAGAAAATTGTTAAGTTTAAATCCTCCTGAGATTATGATTCGTAATGAGAAAAGAATGTTACAAGAGGCAGTTGATTCTCTTTTTGATAATAGTCGTCGTAATGCTCTGGTAAATAAAGCTGGCGCTACTGGATATAAAAAGTCTATTAGCGATATGCTGAAAGGAAAGCAAGGTCGTTTCCGTCAGAATCTTTTAGGAAAAAGGGTAGATTATTCTGGACGTTCTGTAATAGTTGTTGGTCCAACTTTGAAACTAAATCAGTGTGGATTACCGAAAAGAATGGCTCTTGAGCTATTCAAGCCTTTTGTTTACTCAAGGCTTAAAATATATGGAATGGCTCCAACTATTAAATTTGCTAGTAAGTTAATAAGAGCAGAAAAGCCAGAAGTTTGGGATATGCTTGAAGAAGTAATAAAAGAGCATCCTGTTTTGCTAAATAGAGCGCCTACGCTACATAGGCTTGGTATTCAGGCTTTTGAGCCAGTCCTTATTGAAGGTAAAGCAATACAGCTTCATCCACTTGTTTGTACAGCATTTAACGCTGACTTTGATGGTGATCAAATGGCAGTACATGTGCCAATTTCATTGGAAGCTCAACTTGAAGCTAGAGTGTTGATGATGTCAATTAATAACGTTTTAAGTCCTTCTAATGGAAGACCGATTATAGTTCCTAGTAAAGATATAGTGCTTGGTATATACTACCTAACTTTACAGCAACTTAAGAAGGATGATTTACCACTTTTTTGTGCTTTTTGTGAAGTTGAGCATTCCTTAAACAACGGTACTCTGCATATTCATTCTCATATAAAGTACAAAATGGAACACATCAATAGCGATGGAAACATTCAGTATAAAACTATTTGTACAACTCCTGGACGTTTAATATTATGGCAGATTTTTCCTAAACATGAGAATCTAAGCTTCGATTTAATAAATCAGGTATTAACAGTTAAGGAAATAACTAGTATTGTTGATTTAGTATATCGTAGCTGCGGTCAAAGTGCTACAGTGGTATTTTCTGATAAATTGATGACACTTGGCTTTGAGTATGCTACATTTTCTGGTACTTCTTTTAGTCGTTGCGATATGGTCATACCTGAAACTAAAGCTACACACGTTGATTATACAAGGGGTGAAATTAAGAAATTTTCTGCACAGTATCAAGACGGACTAATCACTAAAAGTGAGAGGTATAATAAAGTTATAGATGAGTGGTCTAAGTGCACAGATATAATAGCGAATGATATGTTAAAAGCGATATCTCTGTATGATGAAAATAGTAAGTACAATTCAATATATATGATGGTTAGCTCCGGTGCAAGAGGTTCTACTTCCCAGATGAAGCAGTTAGCAGGAATGCGAGGGTTAATGACCAAACCTTCTGGTGAAATTATAGAAACACCTATAATTTCTAATTTTCGCGAAGGATTAAATGTATTTGAATACTTTAATTCTACTCACGGTGCGCGTAAAGGTTTAGCTGATACTGCACTTAAAACTGCAAACTCTGGATACTTAACTCGTCGCTTGGTTGATGTATCTCAAAATTGCATAGTTACAAAACATGACTGTAAAACGAAAAATGGCCTTATTGTAAGAGCTATAGTTGAAGGTAGTACTATAGTTGCATCTCTAGAGAGTGTTGTACTGGGTAGAACAGCTGCAAATGATATATATAACCCAGTAACCAAAGAGTTATTATTAAAAGCAGGGGAACTAATTGATGAAGGTAAAGTAAAGCAAATCAACATTGCAGGTCTTGATGTTATAAAAATTAGATCGCCTTTAACTTGTGAAATAAGTCCTGGTGTGTGTTCTTTGTGTTATGGAAGAGACCTTGCAACTGGTAAAATTGTTTCAATAGGTGAAGCAGTTGGTGTTATCGCTGCTCAATCTGTTGGAGAGCCAGGTACTCAGTTAACGATGCGTACTTTCCATATAGGTGGGGTAATGACTAGAGGTGTTGAATCCTCAAATATTATAGCTTCTATTAATGCTAGAATAAAATTAAACAATAGTAATATAATTATAGATAAAAACGGAAATAAAATTGTGATAAGCCGTTCCTGTGAAGTCGTTTTAATTGATAGCCTTGGTAGTGAAAAATTGAAGCACAGTGTGCCTTATGGTGCTAAACTTTATGTAAATGAGGGTGAGTTAGTAAAAATTGGTGATAAAGTTGCGGAATGGGATCCGTATACACTACCTATTATTACGGAAAAGAGTGGTACAATATCTTACCAGGATTTAAAAGATGGAATTTCAATCACTGAAGTGATGGATGAATCTACAGGGATATCAAATAGAGTAGTAAAAGATTGGAAATTGTACTCTGGTGTAGCTAATTTACGTCCTCGTATTGCACTGCTTGATGATAATGAAAAAGTAATAACACTTTCAAGTGGTGTGGAAGCATGTTACTTTATACCAGTTGGTGCAGTGCTTAATGTACAGGATGGCCAAAAGGTTCATGCAGGTGATGTTATCACAAGAACGCCGAGAGAGTCGGTTAGAACTCGTGATATTACTGGTGGCTTGCCTAAGGTTATAGAATTATTTGAAGCACGTCGTCCTAAAGAGCATGCTATCGTTAGTGAAATAGATGGCTATGTAATGTTCTCTGAAAAAGACCGTAGAGGAAAACGCAGTATAGTAATTAAACCTGTAGATAAGCAAGCTTCTCCAGTTGAGTATTTAGTATCAAGAAGTAAGCATGTAATAGTTAATGAAGGTGATTTTGTGCGTAAAGGTGATTTATTGATGGATGGCGATCCTGATCTTCATGATATTCTACGTGTGCTTGGGTTAGAAGCGTTAGCACACTATATGATTTCTGAAATACAGCAAGTTTATAGATTGCAAGGTGTGCGCATAGATAACAAGCATTTAGAAGTGATCTTAAAGCAAATGCTACAAAAAGTAGAAATTACCGATCCTGGTGATACTATGTACTTAATTGGAGAAAATATTGACAGGCTGGAAATTGATAGAGAAAATGATGCTATGAATAACTCTGGAAAACGACCTGCTCATTATCTTCCTATTCTGCAGGGAATTACTAGAGCAAGCCTTGAAACTAATTCCTTTATTTCTGCTGCCTCTTTCCAAGAAACAACAAAAGTACTTACGGAAGCAGCATTTTGCGGAAAGAGTGATCCTTTGAGTGGGTTAAAAGAAAATGTTATAGTAGGAAGGTTAATTCCTGCTGGTACGGGTCTGATTATGAATAAGGTGAAAGCACTTTCGCTTTGTGAAAATATAGATAAATATGAAAAATATTTTGATATTGAGACTTATGACGAAAAATTGCTGAGTGATAATAGTTATCAATTACATTCTGATGAAGAAGAGAGTGTGGTGGCATCGCACTATGATCAGTCAAATTGAATATATCTAATGAGGTAGTATGTTTAATCTGTTTTTAACTAAAAAAATCGATTATATTTTCTTTCACCTCTGTGCTGTCTATTATGTTATTTACTCTTACACGAAATTCAGATGAGTTTTGAAGCCCGCTACTGTACCATCCTATATGTTTGCGGGCCATCTTTATTCCTGTATCGCTTCCATAGTACTCAAGAATACTGTCATAATGCTTGAGTATTATGCTTAATCTCTCTGAGGCTGTTGGCTCAGAAACTTTATTTCCACTCAAAAAGTTTATTGCTTGATTAATCAGCCAAGGTTTGCCGTAAGCACCACGACCTATCATTACTCCATCTGCCCCAGATTCTTTAAGTGCACTTTGAACATCATTCAAACTCTTAATATCTCCATTTACTATAACTGGAATTTTTACCTGCTCTTTAACATTTCTAACGAATTTCCAATCTGCTTGACCATTATAAAGCTGTGCCCTTGTCCTTCCATGTACAGTAATCATCTTTGCTCCCAAATCTTCTGCAATTTTTGCCAAGCGCGGAGCATTACGATTTTCGTCATTCCATCCAGTACGCATTTTTACTGTAACTGGCACACTCACTGCCTTGACTACAGCTTCTATTATCTCAGCAGCCTTTTTTTCATCACGCATAAGTGCTGACCCTGCGTAACCGTTTACAACTTTTTTAACTGGACAACCAAAATTTATATCTATGATTTTTGCACCCATGCCCTCATTTAACTTTGCAGCTTCCGCCATAACATCAGGCTCACAACCAGCAAGTTGTACAGCGGTTAGTTCATCGACTTTTGCTTTTTGCATGCTCTGGCGAGTTTGCATGATCATAGCTCTGCTTGCAATCATTTCTGAGACTAGCAAACTTGCACCAAGTTTCTTTACAATACTCCTAAATGGATAGTCAGTCACTCCAGACATTGGCGCTAAAATAACTGGAGAATCAATCGTCAAACTTCCTATTTGTAGGGACATAGGCTTTCTAGTCGCTAGAAAATGCATTTTTAACACTATTACAAGCTGCTATTATAACATCTTGCACAAATGAATTTGCTTTCTCTATAAGAGAAGGCTCTACCTCTACCACCTCGCACCTCTCATAATGACCAGGCGTTAAGTATATCGTTTCTTGTTTTTTATCACCCCACAACTCGTCATTTAATTTATAACTCTCACGATTAAATATCTGATTTAGTTGATCATCATTTATCATTTGTAGATTTGGCTCAAACTTTTTTTGCTCCTCGCTGTTGTTATCTTTATAGTAAACATTAATTTCAATATTAGCTAAAGAAGCTAATATACTAATTTCTTCAATAAAAATAAAATAACTTTGACTTTTTATTGCTTCAAGATAAGCTTGATAGAGTTCAGGTTTGTTAAGGAATGATTGTGTAATAAATTCGCTATTATACTGGGTATTGTATTCATTTTCACCAAGGCCATAAAGAGCTTCTGCATATTCTTTTAAATTATGTATAGCTTGATCGCGTGATATATTAAGTTTACTAACAGCTTTACTCACTAACTTTTCTACATTATCTTCAGCATTTTTAATTTCCTTATTCATTTGTTCAACCAACTTCCTTATTTTATCAGACTTACCAGTTAAATCGCCTGGCTTATTTAAAAACATATTAAAAACCTTTTCTAGCTGCTCCTTTAAAGGAGTTGGCATACTTGAATCACCTAAAGATTTAAATTGACTTAAAAATTTGTTCCATTCCATTCTCATATCTTGTGCTCTTTCAGCCTTATATTGACCGGAGCTGCTATCACCAAACACTGCATGAAAAAAGCAGTTTCCATCACCTGTAGTATTATATCGAACAATTTTTGTTTGTTTAGGTTGCTCACTTTCTATTGAGCCCATACTCACACCACTATCTGTAGATGGAGAATAGGAATTTCTACGTACCCTCTTATCCGAATCATTTGTTTGTCTTGATATAGTATCTAGTCCACTATCCAGTGATTTACTTCTTGTGAATTTTTGCTCTTTTGGACTCTTTTCTTCCTTTACAGTTCCTTTTTCATCAACATAACCTTTTACCAAGTAAAATAAAGGTTCAATAACCATCTTGTATGTCGCTGCAAGCACTATTCCCATTAAGATCCAAGCTATAGGGTTGGAGATGAGCATAGCAAGTGGTAAGGTTAAGAGGAAAGATCCCATTATTAATCCCAAACAGCCAATGGTAAATGTAGTCGCCAAATATATACAAAAAGCGTAGACAGCAAATCTTCCACTAGCCTTAAGTTTAGTGAAGTGAGTACTCTCTTTAGATTTATTGTATCTTTCTATGATGGCTAACATATTATATTTTACGTTTATCAATTCTAGCAAATTATGAAGGTAAAATCAATATTAGCATTTATATGTAAAAATATTGAGCATTCAAAGCTTTTGAAGTAGAGTAATGATGTTAGTAATAGCACAACATATGCATGATATAGAACATATACGCAAAAACCCTAAAGGATTTGAAAAAGCAATAAAAAGCAGAGGGGTGAAAGAATTTACTACAGAAGAAATATTAGAGATTGACCATAAAAAAAGATCACTGACTACTAAATTGCAAGCTTTAAATAAGCAACGAAACGAGGTCACGGAAGAAATAAAGAGGCTTAAAATGAACAAAAGCCCATGTGAAGAACAAGTAAAGTTATCAAAAAGCATCACAAGTGAGATAGAGACAATCAGCCTCAAGGAGCAAACAGAAAAAAATAAGTTAGTGGATATTTTATCTAACTTACCAAATATTTCTGCACAAAATGTACCAACAGGTGAAGATGAGAGCTCCAACGTAGAAATCAGAAAATATGGAAAGAGAAGAAAATTTGATTTTACACCAAAATTTCATTATGAACTCGGAGAAAGGTTAGGCTTGATGGATTTTGAACAAGCAGCAAAAATTTCTGGATCAAGGTTTACAATACTAAAAGGACAGTTAGCTAAGCTTGGACGAGCATTAATAAATTTTATGCTGGAAACACATGTTAATGAATTTGGTTATACTGAAGTGCATCATCCAGTTTTAGTAAAGGATAGGGCGATGTATAATGTTGGTCAACTACCAAAATTTTTTGATGATTCATATTTAACTACCGATAAATTAAGATTAATTCCCACAAGTGAAGTAGTTTTAACAAATTTAGTTGCTGACAAAATAATAGAAGAAAAAGAACTGCCTATTCGTTTTACTGCATATTCAGAATGTTTTCGTAAAGAAGCTGGTAGCGCAGGACGAGATACAAGAGGTATGATAAGGCAACACCAATTTGGTAAAGTGGAGTTGGTAAGCATCACAACTGAAGACCAGTCAAAAGACGAGCTTGAACGTATGACTAGTGTTGCTGAAGAGATATTAAAAAAACTAGAATTACCGTACAGAGTAATGCTACTTTGCAGTGGCGATATGGGTTTTGCTGCACAAAAGACTTATGATATAGAGGTATGGTTACCTGAGCAAAATAAGTACAGAGAAATATCAAGCTGCTCAAATTGCGGTACGTTCCAGGCAAGAAGAATGAACACTAAATACTTCTTAGAAACTGACAGAAAAACAAAAAAATACGTTCACACTTTAAACGGCTCAGCTTTAGCCATAGGAAGAACAGTTGTTGCCATAATGGAGAACTATCAAAATTCCGATGGGTCAGTTACAATACCAAACGTGTTGCAAAGATACATGAGTAATGATACTGTTATAAGCAAACAATAATTTTGACATATAGAAAAGCGAGGAAATAAAGATGAAGGTTCTGGTTATAGGTTCTGGTGGGCGTGAGCATGCTTTACTTTGGGCTTTAAAGAAGTCTCCTACCTTGACTAAGTTATATGTTACTCCTGGTCGCCCGGCCATGGAAAATTTTGGAGTTCTTGTGAATATAAATATTCAAGATTCAGTGGATGTTATACAATTTTGCAAGAAAGAAAATATAGAGCTAGTAATTATTGGTCCAGAGCAACCGATAATTAATGGACTTGCTGATGATTTAGCTGCAGAGGGAATAAATGTTTTTGCTCCAAGTCAAGCAGCTGCAAAACTTGAGGCATCAAAGTCTTTTACGAAGGAACTATGTAAACAGTATGGTATACCAACTGCAAAGTATGAGCGTTTTATTGATGAAAGGTTAGCTAAAAATTTTGTCCGTAGTAATAAAATAAAATTTCCGCTTGTAATTAAAGCAAATGGAATTGCAGCAGGGAAAGGCGTCATAATATGCCACACAGAAAATGAAGCTTTTTCAGCAATAGATTCAATGCTAGTGGAGAAAAATCTTGGTGAGTCAGGTGAAGAAATAATCATAGAAGAGTTTTTAATTGGAGAGGAAGTAAGTTTTTTTGCTCTTATTGATGGGTTGAAGGTAGTAACCCTTGGGTGTGCAAAAGATTACAAGAGAGTTAGTGAAAATAATGAGGGACAAAATACTGGAGGCATGGGGTCATACTCATCACCTTCGATTATAAGTAAGGAGATGGAGCAAAAAATTATCCAAAAAATAATATATCCTACAATTCAAGCACTGACTAACATGGGAACATCCTATAAAGGAGTACTCTTTGCTGGTTTAATGATTTGCAAAGATAGTCCAAAGCTTCTTGAGTATAATGTTAGGTTTGGGGATCCGGAAATACAATCTATGTTACCTAGACTTGATCCAAATTGTGATTTGCTAAAGTTGATGTTATCAGTTGCAGAAGGCAAGTTAAATACAAAAATGGTGGAGTTTAATCACAAAACTACAGTTTGTGTAGTCGTTGCAAGTAAAGGCTATCCTGGTGATTATCAAAAAGGAGAGGTAATTAAAGGATTGGATAAAATTGAAAACATTCCTGGAGTGCTAGTATTTCATGCTGGTACTAAGCTAGATGAAAATGGTAATTGGATTTCCGATGGCGGAAGGGTACTAAATATAGTAGGAGAAGGAAACACTGTGGAAGAAGCTAAAAGTAAAGTGTACTCAGCATTAAATTTTCTAGAATGGTCAGGTGGGTTCTTCAGGTATGATATTGGTAGTTAATTTAGCTCATGCAGAAACGAAAAAAGTCACTTTGCAAGCAGTAAACTAAAGAAAAACATGATATCTGTTCAGATTCATGTGAAACCAGTGCTTCTTTTCTTGTCATGAAAGTAGCTGACACTGGGATCCAGGTTGATGAAAGCACACTAGCATAGAAAGTGGTTACAACGTTTTCGATGAGATTATATGGAAAACTGGATTCCAGTGTCAAGCACTGGAATGACACCGTCTATTATGCAAATTACCTGCTAATTGCAATGTTCGTACAGATGTGGGTCACGCGCTGGAATAACACCCTTGGTGATAACAACTAAAGAAAAACATCAACTAGGTTTATAGTCTATCACTACTGTTTTTGCAATTTTGTCATTAAGGAACTGTTTATGCTTATCAAATGTTGCAAACAATATGATAATAATTGGTAAAATTATAAATAGACTAGAAATACTCAATATTGTATAAAAAATTATAAAATATAACACTCCAAAAGTTCCTGTTCTGATTATTGTTTGTGTTATAGTGATTTTTTCAAGTGTATTTTTGTCTTTTATATGCATACGAAGCAATAATTGTCCCGGAGTTCCGCCGAATTCTATTATCGTAAATGCATAAAATGCTAATGCCAATATTAGCGCTGTTACATTAAGAATTGTTGCGTTGTCTGAAATTATTTTAACCGCATTGGGTGTTAAAGAACCTAAGGTACATCCAACGTTAAATCCAATAAAATACTTTATCGCCGTTAATAAAATATGATCAAACGCAAATGCAAAAATGCGTCTCGTAACTCTTGCATAGCTTATTTTAGTATCCATATAACCCCACCCGCATTACTAACTGACATAAGAACATGTTATTAAATAACTGTAAATATGTCAACTTGTACAGTACTAGCTGCTTGTGCCACTATATTATTTGAATTAACATTAAATCATTTACAGTTAAGGAAGTTATGTCAACATCAGTCACAGTTGCGTATGGTGATGGTATCGGACCAGAAATTATGGAAGCGGTGCTGTCGATATTGCGTGAAGCGAAAGCAGAGATCTCAATAGATATTATTGAAATAGGAGAGTGTGTTTATAGTAAAGAATGGTCTCACGGCATTTC
The DNA here is from genome assembly GCF_947251865.1 of Wolbachia endosymbiont (group B) of Protocalliphora azurea. Classification (NCBI taxonomy): domain Bacteria; kingdom Pseudomonadati; phylum Pseudomonadota; class Alphaproteobacteria; order Rickettsiales; family Anaplasmataceae; genus Wolbachia; species Wolbachia endosymbiont (group B) of Protocalliphora azurea. The sequence continues at coordinate 385,724 of NZ_OX366394.1, forward strand.
TCCAAGTGGTTGGGAATCTATCGAAAGGACAAAGATATTACTCAAATCTCCAACAACAACCCCTCAAGGTAAAGGGCACAAAAGCTTAAACGTTGCACTCAGAAAGAACTTAGGGCTGTATGCAAACATTAGACCATGCATTTCGTATCACCCTGTTATAGAAAATAAATTCGATAAATTTGATGTTGTTGTAATACGCGAAAATGAAGAGGACGTTTACACCGGAATAGAGCATAGGCTCACTGGTGACTCGTACCAATGCACTAAAATTATTACTAGATCTGGCTCAGAAAAAATATGCAGGTATGCTTTTGAATATGCGAAAAAACATAACAGAAAGAAAGTAACTTGCCTGACTAAAGACAACATAATGAAAATGACTGACGGCGCTTTTCATGCAGCGTTTGATCGTATTGCAAAAGAATATCCGGATATAAAGGCGGAACATTATATAGTTGATATTGGAATGGCACGTGTTGCCACAGAACCCGAGAATTTCGATGTTATAGTAACTGAAAATCTATATGGCGACATATTATCAGACATAGTAGCACAAACCTCAGGTTCTGTAGGGCTTGCAGGAAGTAGCAATATAGGTAATGAATATGCAATGTTTGAAGCGGTTCACGGCTCTGCTCCTGATATTGCAGGAAAAAATATAGCTAATCCTTCTGGTCTTTTAAATGCCGCAGTACATATGTTGGTCTATATTGGTCAAGTGAGTACTGCAAAACTAATCTACGATGCATGGCTCAAGACTTTGGAAGATGGAGTACATACCGCTGATTTATATAAGGAGAAAAAGAGTAAACAAAAGGTTGGAACAAAAGAATTTGCAAAAGCTGTTATAGATAATCTAGGGAAAAAACCCACAACGTTATCTGAGCTTATAATTAGCAGTGATTCGGATAGTAAAATAAATAAAGTACAAGACAATTACGAACAAGATTACAAAGTTAAAAAGCTAGTGGGTAGTGATATAACGCTTGCCTGGGACAAATCCAACAATTTTGATCAAATAGTTAGGTTATTTGAATCGAGTAATCTGAAAATGATAGCAATATACTCAAAAGGACTTGCAATTTGGCCAGGAGGCTCAAAGTCTTCAAGTGACCAAATAATCTGCAGGTTTATTGCAAATAATGAAATTACAAATAGTGATGTGAATAACTTGCTAATCAAATTTGAGGAACACAATTTTGATGTGGTGAGAATGGATAAGTTGTATTTGTATGATGGGAAAGAGGGTTTCTTCTCTTAGTGGTTGCTTGATATTTTTATGCTTGTGTGAAACATTAAATATATTATACTAATAGCATCGTGTATTTATGTGAGGTGTAATAATGAGTCAACATTTTAAGTTAACTGGTCAGGAGTTTTATGATAGTAATGGTCTGTTTAACGTACTAGAGATAAAAGCTGAACAAATTGTAGGTAAAGATTATCAAGCTCTTAGCAAGTTTCTGAAAAAACAATATAATAAATTGATACTTGTAAACCATCCTGACAAAGGTGGAAACAAAAATAGATTTGATCAGATTTATAAAGCTTATCAAGAGCTAAAAAAGTACATTAAACCTTTGGAGTCAGGAAATCCTTGTGTTAAAGTCAGCGTTGATGCTGAAAGTAATGGACGTTTAACGGCAAGAGAGTTTCACTATAGGAGAAAGTTGTTTAACGAGCTAAAAATCAGTGAGGAAGAAGCTGTAGGTAAAGATTTTGATGGGTTGATTGCTATACTAAAAAGAAATGATTGTTCGTTTGGAGAAGACCTAAAAAGCTATAATGAACTTCAGGCTCAAATAGAGAGGATTTTGCTAAATCCAAATTTAGATAATTTTCAGAGGAGTGTACAAAGTGCAAAGTTAATGCAAGAGTTATATCAATATATAGCAAAGCCAAGCATACAATTATTCAATTATATTACTCCTCTAAAAGAAAAGAGAAGCCTAATTGAAGAAGATAAAAAGACATTAGCATTGAAATTTATAGAGCGCAAAAATGCTCTAATGTTAGTACCAAAAATAAGTTTTCTGCCTTTAGCTATATTAACTACAATTACTATAGGTTGCTATTTTTCATGGTGGATCATAGCACTTAATATCATTATTAATAACGCCTCTCGTTTATTAGTAGGTCATTATATGAAAAAGTATGCCAATTCAGAAATTTCTACTGATGAATTCATAAGTAAGATGAGCTATATCGAGCTAAGCAGTAAACTTCTTATCAACTATCCTTTAGCTGCTTTTTCTGTTTATTTAGTTACAATAAATTTCATTGCTAATGGATTAACTGTTGGTGGAGCTGTACTTGGTCCACTATTGTTATTGGCAGTATTAATTGAAATGTTAGCTCCTGTTTTCTCAAAAGGCTGTGAAATATATGCTGACAAGCACACAAAAGATTTACTAGAAGAGGATCCAAGAGATAGAGTGCAAAAGGAGACTGATCTGTTAGGACGGTATGATCCACGAAGGCTATTAATGCCGATAATTATGCCTCTTGTTAGAAAGTGTTTTGCAGAAGTGGCAAGCAAATTTGCTGAGAGGAATTTTGATGAGGTAAAAACTGATATGTCTGATGTTAATACTGAAGGACTATCTAATCCTCAAGCAATTGAATTTGCACAGCAAACAGTATAGTATAAGCTTTTAGCTCTATGCATGGACTCAAAAAAAGTAGAATTAATATTTGAAAAATTTCAACAGTCAAATCCTGCGCCAAAAATAGAGCTAAATTATACCAATCATTTTACGTTATTAGTTGCAATAGTTCTGTCAGCGCGGACGACCGATATAAGTGTTAATAAAATTACAAAGGAGCTATTTAGTATCGCTGATACGCCAGAAAAGATGTTGAATCTTGGGCAAAGTGAGCTGAGAAAATGCATAAGCAGTATTGGTTTATATAATTCCAAAGCAAAAAATATAATCGGGCTCAGCAAAATATTGATTGAGAGGTACAATAGCAAAGTGCCTACTAATTTCGATGATTTGGTATCTTTACCAGGGGTTGGGAGAAAGAGCGCTAATGTGTTCTTAAATTCAGGGCTTGGTATTCCAACATTGGCAGTTGATACTCACGTTTTTAGAGTGAGCAATAGAGTTGGGCTTGTGAAAGAAAAAGATGTACTTAAAACAGAGCAGTCTCTTTTGAATGTAGTGCCAAAAAAATACCTACTTTATGCTCATCATTGGCTAGTTTTACACGGTAGATACATTTGCAAGGCACAAAAACCTTTGTGTGAAGCGTGCACAATTCATGATTTATGTGAGTTTGAATGCAAGAGGTATAAAGTCTAGCACAACACTTCGATATTTCTTACTTTTATCATCCAAGTAGCTGATCTCTATGATGGTGTCAACCGAGTAGCTTACACTGGGATGGCTTTGTTGCATCGCTTATCGGATAGTGGGTAAAGCATAAAAAATTCATGAAACTACCTAAAACTTAGCCATGCCAATATCAGTAAATTTATTGAGTAATACCAATTCCCACTATGCAAAGAACAGATAGACAATAATGGGAAAGAAGTGATAATAAAGTAGATAAAATAGAGAGGTATAAATGGCATTAAGGTCAAAACTATTAGACGAAAAAGTTGTAAATTTGGCGAAAGAAATGTTAAAAAAGGTCAGAAATAACGCATATGTTTCAAAAAAGTTACAAGCGGTGATAGCAGGAAAAGAAAGTAGTATAAGCGCTGTGGCAAGAATATGTAAAATTTCAAGGACTGCTTTGACTGAATGGATAAAGCATCTAAAATTTGGTAGAGTAGAAAGATTATTTGCCCCGTCTCAGCGGCGAAGAAAAAGCAAATTAAAGAAAAATCAACGTGAGCAAATTGAAATATGGGTAGAAAGAAATCCAAATATTACTATTAAGGAAGTGCAGATAAAAATCTCAGAGGAATTTGGCCTAAACATTAGCAAATCAACAGTGCACCGTGAGATACAAAGGATGAAATTTTCTTATATAACACCGAGGCCAATGCACCATAAACAAGATAAAAACAAGCAAGAAGAGTTTAAAAAATACTTCAATAAAATAGTCAATTCCCACCCTGAAAAAGAGGTGTTTTTTTGATGAATCACGATTTGGAACTCATTCAAAAATCGGACACGGATGGTTTAAAAAAGGGGTCAGAACGCAGGTTAAAATGAAAATTGGTAGACAAAATTTCTATATCTACAGTGCGGTAAATCCAAGAAGTGGTAAGAAAATCAGCCTACTTGCTCCATATGTAAACACTGATTGTATGAATATATTTCTGGAGCAGATGTCGAAAGATTTAGGCACGAAAAAAGCCTTTCTTGTAATGGATTGTGCAAGTTGGCATAGATCAAAAAGTTTGAAATTTCAGGAAAACATTACCATTATATACTTGCCTCCTTATTCACCGGAACTGAATCCTGTTGAGAGGTTGTGGCAATATATCAAATACAATACTTTACGTAACAGAGTCTACGATACCATAGGCTTACTTGCAGATGTTCTGTGTAATTTTATTGTCAGTATTTCCAGCACTACTATTAAACGAGTTTGTAATGTTTCTTATTTGTTCGATTAGTAATGGAATTTGGTATAAGTAACATTTTATTAGCAACTCTTTTTCTCGATTTACTTCAGATCTATTTCTAAAACTAAACCCAAATATTTGCTTTAATCTTGAAAAAAATCCTTCAATATATGACCTTTTTCCATAAACTGCTTCCTTCTTCCACTCTTTCACACCGTCTTTACCACATAATCTAATGGCAGCATTCCTTTCAGCCATATAATCCAATTTTGTATGCTCCGCTGCACGATTTTTCGGTAAAATTTTGTCTTTATATCATATTTTTTGCACAATTTATAAAGATTGATAGGCTCTGTCTGCATATAATGCTTTTATAGCATGCTGAAAGCTGAGCAAGTCGCAAGCACCATAATGGTCGGAGTAGGCACCATTGCTATATTGTGCAGCTATAGCTTTTTTACTATTTATACTCAATATTACGTGTAGCTTTCTTACCTGTTTATAACTGCGATACTTCGCTATTTTCCTTACTGTGACCAGGTGTATTATCTGATACTTGTACTGTCTATGGCAATTTCAATATCTTCCATATTGTTTTTATCAACTCTGCAATCATTGATCTTAATATTGAAACCTTCTTGAAGCCTGCGAATAGCTAATGACTGCTAACTACTTGCTGCAAATATCCTTTTATAAACCCTACCGTTTGTCTTAAGCCAATTCTAAAGAGACTAGCGACTATATGCACTAAAATCACAACTTTATTACTATAAATATAATTTCCACCTCGCATTTTGGGGCTATTTTCGTACCAATTTTCTATTGCCTCATTAATAAAATGAAAAATATTTCCTCTTTCTTGCAGAAATCTGTTATATCCATGGCAGTTACTGATACCAATTCCCACTATGCAAAGAACAGATAGACAATAATGGGAAAGAAGTGATAATAAAGTAGATAAAATAGAGAGGTATAAATGGCATTAAGGTCAAAACTATTAGACGAAAAAGTTGTAAATTTGGCGAAAGAAATGTTAAAAAAGGTCAGAAATAACGCATATGTTTCAAAAAAGTTACAAGCGGTGATAGCAGGAAAAGAAAGTAGTATAAGCGCTGTGGCAAGAATATGTAAAATTTCAAGGACTGCTTTGACTGAATGGATAAAGCATCTAAAATTTGGTAGAGTAGAAAGATTATTTGCCCCGTCTCAGCGGCGAAGAAAAAGCAAATTAAAGAAAAATCAACGTGAGCAAATTGAAATATGGGTAGAAAGAAATCCAAATATTACTATTAAGGAAGTGCAGATAAAAATCTCAGAGGAATTTGGCCTAAACATTAGCAAATCAACAGTGCACCGTGAGATACAAAGGATGAAATTTTCTTATATAACACCGAGGCCAATGCACCATAAACAAGATAAAAACAAGCAAGAAGAGTTTAAAAAATACTTCAATAAAATAGTCAATTCCCACCCTGAAAAAGAGGTGTTTTTTTGATGAATCACGATTTGGAACTCATTCAAAAATCGGACACGGATGGTTTAAAAAAGGGGTCAGAACGCAGGTTAAAATGAAAATTGGTAGACAAAATTTCTATATCTACAGTGCGGTAAATCCAAGAAGTGGTAAGAAAATCAGCCTACTTGCTCCATATGTAAACACTGATTGTATGAATATATTTCTGGAGCAGATGTCGAAAGATTTAGGCACGAAAAAAGCCTTTCTTGTAATGGATTGTGCAAGTTGGCATAGATCAAAAAGTTTGAAATTTCAGGAAAACATTACCATTATATACTTGCCTCCTTATTCACCGGAACTGAATCCTGTTGAGAGGTTGTGGCAATATATCAAATACAATACTTTACGTAACAGAGTCTACGATACCATAGGCTTACTTGCAGATGTTCTGTGTAATTTTATTGTCAGTATTTCCAGCACTACTATTAAACGAGTTTGTAATGTTTCTTATTTGTTCGATTAGTAATGGAATTTGGTATTACTTGCTTTAATCTTACTCCTAACCTTCTTCTACCAAAAGCTGCTTGTCCTTTGTAAGCAGGGTTTTTCAACATACTCCAAATTGTACCTTTATTCCAGCGTTCTTTTCCTTTTTGTGTCTTAATGGACATAGTATTTAGCCGACGACATACTTCCCCAATACTTGTTCTTTCTCTGCCTATCCACAAAAATACTTTACGAACGACATCAGCTTCTTTTTCGTTAATCTCAAATAAAGCTTGTCCTCCTCCCATATGCTTATCTATATAACGATAACCATAAGGAGCTCCTCCCATTACATTTACATAGCCTTTGTTAGCTGCATAGATTTTACCACGACGACTTCGTTCCATAATTTTCGCACGTTCATATTCTGCTATCATACCTTGCATTTGTAACAGTAATTGAGATTCTGGGTTACCGTTAATCTCATAATTTAAAAAAACCACTTTTGCTCCTGCTTTTTCAAATTCTTCAATCAGCACCATTTGATATGCATATTTTCTAGATAAACGATCAGGAGAATGAATGTAAATCTTATCAATTTTACCTTCTGTTACTTTATCACGTAATTTTTCTAAATCAGGGCGGACTAAATGAGATCCACTGTAGCCGTTATCAATAAATTTATACTCACTTAACAATCTGTATCCGTCCAGATTAATTTGCTTCTCTAAAGCTGCAATTTGACTTTCTATCGTATTTCCTTCTACTTGTTTCCCCGAAGAAACTCTCGCATATAAACATACTGTTACCATTTGACCCTCCTTGAATCCCATTTTTATGTTTTAAGTTTTTTTGACTTATTTCCTTTGACACTACCTTTTCATAAGCATCTGATAAGCATTGTTCTGCTAACCGATTAGGTTCATAGCTACAGCTAATTTGGATAGCTAATCTCTTGTTTCTCATGACTTTTCCTTGAAATAATATGTTCATATCATTCCTTAAAGCCGATGGTTAATTGATTATTAGCGCTATAAGTAAATCGGACTCTTGGTTCTGGACACAGAAGTTTTCGAGAAATGGTTTTCTCTAGTTTTATTTTTATGTTTTTTGCAACATTGTCGGTAGTGTAAATACAACGGTGCTTGATACATACTATTGCGATTTTATCCTCTTTTTGTCATTTTAGTGCTAGAATGACATTCTGCTAGTGAAGTTTATTCTTTGATATATTAACTATAAATATAGAGAAGTCTTACTAAATAAAAAGGTAAAAGGAATCTCTGAGTAGTGAAATTTTGACTCTATATTGCTGTAAGTGGTGCTGTAATAATGTTCTAATACCAAATTCCATTACTAATCGAACAAATAAGAAACATTACAAACTCGTTTAATAGTAGTGCTGGAAATACTGACAATAAAATTACACAGAACATCTGCAAGTAAGCCTATGGTATCGTAGACTCTGTTACGTAAAGTATTGTATTTGATATATTGCCACAACCTCTCAACAGGATTCAGTTCCGGTGAATAAGGAGGCAAGTATATAATGGTAATGTTTTCCTGAAATTTCAAACTTTTTGATCTATGCCAACTTGCACAATCCATTACAAGAAAGGCTTTTTTCGTGCCTAAATCTTTCGACATCTGCTCCAGAAATATATTCATACAATCAGTGTTTACATATGGAGCAAGTAGGCTGATTTTCTTACCACTTCTTGGATTTACCGCACTGTAGATATAGAAATTTTGTCTACCAATTTTCATTTTAACCTGCGTTCTGACCCCTTTTTTAAACCATCCGTGTCCGATTTTTGAATGAGTTCCAAATCGTGATTCATCAAAAAAACACCTCTTTTTCAGGGTGGGAATTGACTATTTTATTGAAGTATTTTTTAAACTCTTCTTGCTTGTTTTTATCTTGTTTATGGTGCATTGGCCTCGGTGTTATATAAGAAAATTTCATCCTTTGTATCTCACGGTGCACTGTTGATTTGCTAATGTTTAGGCCAAATTCCTCTGAGATTTTTATCTGCACTTCCTTAATAGTAATATTTGGATTTCTTTCTACCCATATTTCAATTTGCTCACGTTGATTTTTCTTTAATTTGCTTTTTCTTCGCCGCTGAGACGGGGCAAATAATCTTTCTACTCTACCAAATTTTAGATGCTTTATCCATTCAGTCAAAGCAGTCCTTGAAATTTTACATATTCTTGCCACAGCGCTTATACTACTTTCTTTTCCTGCTATCACCGCTTGTAACTTTTTTGAAACATATGCGTTATTTCTGACCTTTTTTAACATTTCTTTCGCCAAATTTACAACTTTTTCGTCTAATAGTTTTGACCTTAATGCCATTTATACCTCTCTATTTTATCTACTTTATTATCACTTCTTTCCCATTATTGTCTATCTGTTCTTTGCATAGTGGGAATTGGTATAACAAGCGCGACTTGGCTGAATATAGAAAAAATTTAAAAAACCGCTATAATTTTATGTAATCTACCAATAAACACCTAAGTTTTTACTGGATTTTGTGATTGATCCTACAGTCAAAAACAAATTTTGAGTCATAAATACTTTTAGTGCCATAATAAAATAGGGAGGTTTGTCAAGTAAAGTTCTTTATTTCATTAGATGCGCTGCCAAATTGTTATGCAAGCAAGTTTTTTAGTTTTCGTATATCCGAAGTAATTCTTGTGCATTGGCCTTGATTAGAGTCGGACATTCTCTATCATTTAATAATGAATGCAATATTTCAATTGCACCTTTAATGTCGTTACTGTGTATCTTTACTATAGCGATAGCTTCTTGGCTTGAATAAGGGTACACTGCATTTGATTCTAAATTACTAATTTTATCTCTATTTGTTTTTTCACCGCTGGAGTGAAGTAAGCTCATTACTTCTAAGTATTGTGCTAACTCACGCAAAACATCAGGAGCATCTTTATCGTCTGCCAAATCATTATAAATAATAGATGCTGTGTCTGTTGGCATTGAATCTGAGATATGATTGAATGCGCGTTCAAAATTTGCTAAATACTCCCAATTTGAATCTATTTCTTCTAGCAGTGACTTATTATCTTTTTTTAAGAATAATACTTCGTAAAACTTGTCACCTGCAGTTATAGATTGTTTTGTGTTATCAATGTTGCGCAATAAGTATAATGTGATGCCAACTAACATTGGCGCGAGTGCAAGCAGAAAGATGTATTTTTTCATGGTAATATTCCAAATAGTTATATATTTATACATTAATGCTTTTGATTTGCAAAAACATATTGACATAGTGATTATATCACATAATAATATTCTTAGAGTTGTTTGAATAGTTGGAGATTAAAATATTTCTAAAGTAGAAATAAAGACAGCAGTATTAAGCTAAATTATTTTTTGTCGGATTTATCCGATGTACCCTCAACCTTTTATAGGTTGAAGTCTAAATTTGAGAGTTTGATCCTGGCTCAGAATGAACGCTGGCGGCAGGCCTAACACATGCAAGTCGAACGGAGTTATATTGTAGCTTGCTATGGTATAACTTAGTGGCAGACGGGTGAGTAATGTATAGGAATCTACCTAGTAGTATGGAATAATTGTTGGAAACGGCAACTAATACCGTATACGCCCTACGGGGGAAAAATTTATTGCTATTGGATGAGCCTATATTAGATTAGCTAGTTGGTGGAGTAATAGCCTACCAAGGCAATGATCTATAGCTGATCTGAGAGGATGATCAGCCACACTGGAACTGAGATACGGTCCAGACTCCTACGGGAGGCAGCAGTGGGGAATATTGGACAATGGGCGAAAGCCTGATCCAGCCATGCCGCATGAGTGAAGAAGGCCTTTGGGTTGTAAAGCTCTTTTAGTGAGGAAGATAATGACGGTACTCACAGAAGAAGTCCTGGCTAACTCCGTGCCAGCAGCCGCGGTAATACGGAGAGGGCTAGCGTTATTCGGAATTATTGGGCGTAAAGGGCGCGTAGGCTGGTTAATAAGTTAAAAGTGAAATCCCGAGGCTTAACCTTGGAATTGCTTTTAAAACTATTAATCTAGAGATTGAAAGAGGATAGAGGAATTCCTGATGTAGAGGTAAAATTCGTAAATATTAGGAGGAACACCAGTGGCGAAGGCGTCTATCTGGTTCAAATCTGACGCTGAAGCGCGAAGGCGTGGGGAGCAAACAGGATTAGATACCCTGGTAGTCCACGCTGTAAACGATGAATGTTAAATATGGGAAGTTTACTTTCTGTATTACAGCTAACGCGTTAAACATTCCGCCTGGGGACTACGGTCGCAAGATTAAAACTCAAAGGAATTGACGGGGACCCGCACAAGCGGTGGAGCATGTGGTTTAATTCGATGCAACGCGAAAAACCTTACCACTTCTTGACATGGAAATCATACCTATTCGAAGGGATAGGGTCGGTTCGGCCGGATTTTACACAAGTGTTGCATGGCTGTCGTCAGCTCGTGTCGTGAGATGTTGGGTTAAGTCCCGCAACGAGCGCAACCCTCATCCTTAGTTGCTATCAGGTAATGCTGAGTACTTTAAGGAAACTGCCAGTGATAAGCTGGAGGAAGGTGGGGATGATGTCAAGTCATCATGGCCTTTATGGAGTGGGCTACACACGTGCTACAATGGTGTCTACAATGGGCTGCAAGGTGCGCAAGCCTAAGCTAATCCCTAAAAGACATCTCAGTTCGGATTGTACTCTGCAACTCGAGTACATGAAGTTGGAATCGCTAGTAATCGTGGATCAGCATGCCACGGTGAATACGTTCTCGGGTCTTGTACACACTGCCCGTCACGCCATGGGAATTGGTTTCACTCGAAGCTAATGGCCTAACCGCAAGGAAGGAGTTATTTAAAGTGGGATCAGTGACTGGGGTGAAGTCGTAACAAGGTAGCAGTAGGGGAATCTGCAGCTGGATTACCTCCTTAGGCTTTGTACGTAATTCACCATTTCAAATAATAGTGTCATTATGTACTATACTGCTGTCTTTACTTCTACTTTATTTTTTAATTTCTCGATAACGAAATTTTATGAGTAACAGGCCTCTTTCCCCACATTTACAAATATATAAAGTACAAGTTACTAGTTTTTTTTCTATTATGCATAGATTGACTGGTATCTTGCTGTTTCTTTTATTAATCATACTTTCTTGGTATTTTATATTATATGTTTACTCCCCTAAGTTAATTATAGTAAGGTGCTTAAATGCATTATTGTTCACTCCTGTTGCTAAATTAGCTTATATCTTATGCTTTGTAAGCTTTATGTATCATTTTCTCAATGGTATTCGTCATTTATTGTGGGATGCTGGGCTTAATTTAGAAATTGCTAGTGTTTTAAAAAGTGCTATATTACTAACAATAATGCTATTTCTTTCTACTATGGCTTTTTTATTTATATTTATATGAGTCAATCTGTAAATTCAGTACATCATTGGTGGATCCAGCGTGTTTCTGCGGTGATTTTGTTATTTTTATTTCCTTGGTTTATTTACTCATTTTCTTGCACATTTTATGTTGATAGCCCTTTATCTTTTAATGAAAAATTATTTCAGGCTATTAATCATCCACTAGAGCTTTTGTTTTTTGTTATACTGGTGTTTTGCATTTTTTGGCATGCAGTTCTTGGAATGCAGGTAGTGTGTGAAGATTATATAGACAGCGTACCTCTAAGGATTTTTACAATTACATGCATAAAATACTTATCAAGCATTACTTATATAGTCCTTGCTTTTACGACTTTTTTCTTTTATAGGCATATTTTCTTGTAAAGTTGCCAGTTCTATGTTAATATATTATTAGTGTACTAGTTTTATTATTGAACTATAGCGATTTTGGTTTAGCAATATGTTAGAGACATTGAAAAAGTGGGGAATAGACCTTACGCTGAAGGTGAAGGATCTATTTAGTTCATCTGAATCTCAAGTTTATGTCAAAGACCTTAGAAAGGTAATGATATATGAGGATGGACGAAAGTGTCAATATCCAAAAAATTATGATCAGATTGTAGATTCTGGAAGAGTTGTAAAAAAAAATGACAAGCTTGTAAAAGATAAAGACGGAAATCCAGAGTACCAGCTTATATATAATGAATACAAATTTGATCTAGCCTTGGTTAAGGAAATTGATAAAAAATCTTACTTTACTATTGACTTTTTAGTTAGTAAAGGTAGGCGTGAGGTTAATGATTATAGTAAATTTTATAAGCCATTTAAGTTTTCAAAAATAGATCTTGAAAAACACTTGCCGGTCTTTGAGGTTGATACTAAGTTACTTAGATTAACTAATTCTTCTTTTCTTGCTAAAAAAGGTTGCTTCATCAATGATGACACGGGAGAAGTTGATGAGAAAGATAGAGATGAAAAAGGAAGAAATGGAAAATTACTATACGCTAGTGATTACAAGAAGCTAAGCACCCATTTTTCAGAAATTAGAGATCAGGATGGTAATCTAGAGCTAGATAAAAGTCTTATATCTGTTTCTATCGTTTTTGCTACAAGCTTGGCTAAAGTTTGTACTAAATTGTTGACCTCTCTTCCTATAAAGTTAGGGGAGTATTTAATAAGCGAACAAAACCCAATTGCAAAGTCTTTTGGCTATCTTTTGTTCACCCCTGCAATGGCAGTAAAAAATTTAGTGAATATGGGAGCTACCATACTTAAGGCTCCAATTTTATTGTTTGTAGCAAATGAGAAAAAGTATGGTGATGCTTATCTTACTATGTGGAAACACCAATTGAAAGAATGTTGGAAAGAAGTAAAAAGCGACTTTAATGTTGTTACAAATGGGGAAAGGCCAAAGCCGAAGCAGAAGGATCATAAGCCACTTAGCATAGCGGGTACATGGAAAGAGCTTAACGCTAGAAAATCAGATATTGAAAAAAACTTAGAGAAGGGGTTGAGCAAAAATAGTGAAAGTATAGATAAATCTAGAGAACTAGGTGTTGGAGAAAGCTTAAAGGAAAAGTTGCAAAACAAAACTGATGAAAAAGTAGCTGCAGCCGTTAATCAAAAAAGCAACACTCCTCATATTGATAGAGAGATAGAAAGAAGACAAGACTCATCACGAAATGTAGGGACTCCATCACGCTCGTAGTCAACCATCACTTTAAATTACTTTTTACTTTAATCATCTCACAATAAAAACTTGCATGCATTTTGCCGTTAGTATAAGATATTAATCAAATAATTAATATCTTAATTAAATGCGCCCTGTAATACTGTGTGGTGGTAGTGGCAGCAGACTTTGGCCTCTATCTAAGCCAAAGCAATTTCAGAAAATATTTAGTCAGAATACTATGTTTCACAACACTTTGTTGAGGCTAAAAGGCGATTATATGCCACCCATCATTACCACAAATATACAATATGAGTCATTATTGATGCAGGAATTACATGCATTACAGGAATGTAAAGTAGTTTTTGAACCAGTTAAAATTGGGACAGCGGCAGCAATACTAATTGCTGTGCTTCTCTGCGATAGGAACGAGACAATCTTAGTTCTGCCTTCAGACCATTTTATAGGTGATTTGAATAGTTTTTATGTTTCTATTGAGAAAGCGTCTAAGCTAGCCTCTGAAACTGACTCTATAGTCACTTTTGGGATAAAGCCTCATGAATTCAATTCGGAATACGGCTATATAAATGCAGTATATGGTCAGAAAGAAAAATGTCATATAGTAAAAGATTTTACAGAAAAACCCGAGCGTAAGGTAAGTAACGATCATTATTGGAACTCTGGAATATTTGTGTTTAGAGCAAAACGCTATATAGATGAGATAAAAAAAATTGCTCCGACTCTCTATAATTTATGTTGTGAAAGTATGAAGCATTTTGTACCACGAGAGAGATTTCTGTATTTAGAACAGCAAAATTGTGCAGGAATGGGTGATACATCTATTGATCACCTAGTGATAGAAAAAGCAGAAAATATTGCAATGGTAGAAGCTAATTTTGATTGGATGGATATTGGTACTTGGAGTTCAGTTTTAGAACTGAGTAAGAGATTTAGTGAGAATTTAGTTTCATTTCAGCATGTAACAAAAGGAAGAGAGCCAGTTTTGATGACAGAAAATGATGCAAAAAATTTACTAGGTAGAGTTTATAAACGGCCAAGTAAGAGCCTAATGTTGTTCATTAATAAAGTTAAGGAAGTAAAGCCAATAAGGAAAGAGGTTAAGCCATGGGGATTTTATAGTGTAGTTTTAATGGGCAAGGATTTTCTTATAAAATACCTTTTTATAAATCCACTGAGCTGCACTTCTAAGCAATTTCACCACTATAGAGATGAGTACCATATAATACTATCAGGGGTTGGATGCGTGAGTTTAGATGACAAAACATATGCTATAACAAAAAATCATGTAGTAGAGATTCCAAGGAAGGTGTTTCATAAAATTGAGAATAAAAGTACAAGATTTCCTCTTGAGATAGTTGAGTTTCAGGTAGGAAAGTTTTTATCTGATAATGATATAGTAAGATTGGACGATATATATGGAAGGTCTTAATATAGAACATTGAATATATTCTATAAGCTTGCTAAATTTAGACAACCTCATTTGAGGTAAAGGAAAAATTACAGTTATATGAAGCATAAAAAGTATGATATTTAAATCTTAGTATAATGTCTATTGCCTTTGAATTTACTATGGCTATTCGCTATTTGCGAGCAAAGAATTCTAGATTTTGCTCTATAATGGCCTTGTTTTCTATTATTGGTATTGCTCTTGGAGTTGCAACGCTAATAGTAGTAATGTCTGTAATGAATGGGTTCAGAGCAAAGCTGCTCGACTCTGTACTTGGCATTAATGGTCATATTAATGTTTACTTTGATAGAAGCATAAATTCAGATTACCACGCAGTGTTAAAATCTATTGAGAAAATCCCAGGTGTATTAAAAGCTACTTCTATGACCAATGATCAAGTGATCGTTGCAGCAAATAGTGGAATTGTGGGTAGCGTAGTCCGTGGTGTGTCAACTAAAGACTTACTTAATAATACTATCGTTAAGAATAATGTAATTATGGGTAACGTGGAAAAATTCGATGAAGGTATCATAATAGGGGCAAGATTAGCAGAAGCTTTGAATATTGATTATGGTGATAACATTATGCTTATATCACCTGAAGGATTTGATGCACTGTCTGGTGAAATACCAAAAATGAAAGAATATAAAGTTGTAGCAATATTTGATATGGGTATGTTTGAGTACGACAATACCTTAATGTATATGCCCATAAAGTCAGCTAAAGCTTTTTTTAATTATAAAGATAATGTGAGAAATATAGAAGTGTTTGTAGATGATATTGCTATGGCTAATAAGCTAGCAAACGCTATAGCAAAAGAAACAGGAATGAGAGCTGAAAGTTGGCAGTCTCAGCAAAGCCATTATGTTAATGCTTTAAAGACTGAAAGAAATGTGATGTTTTTAATTCTCACTTTAATTATAGTTGTAGCAGCATTTAATATTGTTTCAAATTTGATGATGATAGTGCAAGAAAAGAAATCTGCAATTGCAATTATGCGTACGTTTGGTGCAACAAGCGGAAGCATTATGCGCATATTTTGTGCTTGTGGATTGCTGATTGGTTTTACAGGAACTTGTCTTGGCTCTATTATAGGGGTTGTTTTTTCTCTCAATATTGAAAGTATTAGAGTGTTTTTAGAAAACATTACCAACATCAAACTGTTTGATCCTATGATATACTTTTTTTCAAGTTTGCCAGTGATATTAGTCTCTCAAGATGTGATTAACATTTCTGCACTTGCATTGTTCTTATCATTTTTAGCGACAATTCCTCCTGCATTACAAGCAGCTGCTCAAGATCCTGTGGAGATATTACGTTATGAATGATACTTGGAGAAAATGCATAGGTTGGTTCTTAATTATATTGTTGTTTGTTAGCTATATTACAATAAATAACATAATATTTTTTAAAATAAATCAGCAAGAGAGTGAAAATAGTATAAGTATTGTAACGGAAAAGATAGATGAACTTAAAATGTTGCTTGAAGTTAATCAAATTAAGGTAGAGAAAAAGATATTTGATTTAAAGAGAAATCTGCACACTCAATGTGAGCAAGGTGACGGTAGTTCAAGACATAAGAACCTCGCAAAGTTGCTGCTACTTGTGATTAAGATGAAGAATTCGTTATTGCAAGAAGCCAAGTTTGATAATCATATAAATTCAATAAAGCCTTTGATATCAGAGCTTGACGATCCAGAAATAGAAAATGCAGTCAATGAATTGGAAAATTTGAAAGAGGTAGATACTTTATGCGGGTTGAAATTGTCTTTTGAGAAGAACATGACTGTTATTAACTACAATAAAAGTAACTTGTTTAAAAAAATCATTTCAAATTGGATCAAGATAGATGATCGTAGTGATCCACTCAGGTTAAAGCTTGCGGAAATTGAAGAATTAATAAGCGATAATGATTGGCAGAGCATAGCCACCGCAATAAGTGACTTAACATACCCAGAATTCAAACCATGGCTTAATAAATTGAATGATTTTATTGTAGCTTTCAAGAATACTTCAATAATATATCGTCACTTATTACAATACATCTCATGATTTATTTTATAATTTTTGCTTTTTCGTTTTTATTTGGCATATGGATCAAGGTAAGTGGTGAAGTAATAAAATTGGAATTAGGCAATTACACTATAAGTATTGATCTATATTTCGTTATTCTTGCTTGCGTAGTCTTATTATTTTTATTGATTGCAGTTGCACGTTTTTGTTCTTCTATTTCATCAACATTTGCTAACATAAAAAATAGAAGAAGAAGTAGGGAAGAATTGCTTCTCTTTGAAGCTTTCTTTAGCTTAGATTTAGGTAATATAGAGAACACCAATAAGCTAATTAAAAATCTAAATGAAGAAAGTGATAAATTATCTTTAGTAAAGCTCTTTAATTCAGGTAAAACGGGAAATTACAGCTTTTTCAGCCATAATTTAACGAGTATTGCAAGTAAAAATCGCAACTTAGCTCTACTTCTGATCAATAAACTGATTATTCACCTAAAGCAAGAAAGGTTAGTCTTTCAAAAATTTATAGAATATTGCTCTAGTTCAATTAATGATAAAATTTTGTCTATTCCCTTTCAAATAGAGCATTGTATATTGCAAGAAGATTGGATAAATGCAATTTCAAAGTTAAAGGAAGCTATCAAATTCAATATTTTTCTTCCCTTTGATCGTAAAAAGATGTTAGCGGTTTTTTATTGCGCTTTAGCAAAGCAATACGAAAGTAAAGGAAGTTTTTGCAAAGCTATAGATTATTTAGCTAAAGCACAAAGTTATTATGCAACTTTTCAGCCCATCAATTATTTAAAGGCAGAATTATATATCAAGCTTGAAAAAATCAGAAAAGCTTCCACAGTATTAGAGGAAGAGTATAGAGTAAATCCTACTCCTCAATCAGCTAGAATGTATATCAAGTTAAATAATAAAGGCGCTGAAAGACTATATAACTTACGCCCTGATTATTATTTTAGTTATTGCTTGCTTGCTTTGTCTTCAATTAGCTTAGGGAAATATGATCTTGCAAGTCAGCATTTAGATATTGCTATGAAAAAAGCTAATTACATATCAATCTACCTTGTTATGGTACAGCTCAAGATTATGCTACAAGAGTATGATCAAGCAATTTACTGGCTAAATAAGATGAACTCAGAAGCTGTGCCTGATCCAGGTTGGAAATGTGTTGATTGTAATAAAGAGCTAAAGCAATGGGATTATAAGTGCTCAAGTTGCAATAGTCTTAATTGTATTTACCTTATATTATAAGACTCCATAAGGTGTGATACTTTTACATCGAGATTGCTTTAATATAATCTTTATCTCAAAACAGTAAATCTGTGAGTTTCTTAGTTAGGTTTGATTCCAATGTCAAAAAAACTTGTTTTTAGACATTACCAGTTATATATTTTAATAAATTAGAATTATATATAAAATGAAGAGCTTAAAGGAATTATCCTTAAGAATTAAAAATATTAAGTCTGTGCAGAAAATCACGAAAATAATGCAAATGGTTTCTGCAGCAAAATTATTACAAAGCCAAAAGAAATTATCAAATTCAAAATTGCATATATCTAAGCTGCATAGCATTATTTCTTCACTAGCGCTATCAGCGGATCAAGAGTTACTAGCAAGAATTCTAAATATCAATAATGAAGATTCTTTCCTAGTATTTATTATTGCATCTGATCGTGGTTTATGTGGCAGCTTCAACTCCTCTGTTGTTAAATTTAGTCAGGAGCATATAAACAAATTAATTGCAAATGATAAGAAAGTAGACATTGTTTTTTTTGGTAAGAAAGCTTTTGAGACAGGCAAAAATAGATTTAATTCTAAAAATATCTTGAAGGTTGAAAATAGTAAGGGAATCACACTAAAGCGTGTGGAAGCCTTGGTTAGTGATATAGATCTAAGTAAATACAATAAAGTTAAGGTTTTTTACAGTAAATTCTATAATACCTTCATGCAAAAGCCAATATTAGAAACAATAAAACCATGGAGTAAAGACTCATTATTAATTGATAATTCTGTAGTTAGTCCTCTAACAGATTACAGCTATGAGTATGAACCACAAAATATTGAGTTTATTTTAAAATCTTTGACTCAAGATTATGTTACAGCTTCTCTTTATTCTGCTTTACTTGAAAGTGCAGCAAGTGAAAATAGTGCTAGGATGGTTGCTATGGAATCAGCAAACAGAAATACAAAAGAAATGCTAAATAAACTAGCATTACTTTATAATCGTTCTCGTCAAGCAGCAATTACAACTGATTTGATTGAAGTTATAGGTGGTGCAGAATCTTTATAGAAACTCAAGGAATGAAAAATGAATATATTAAATATTGCAGCAGATATCACTAAACTAATAAAAAAGCAGAATCAAGACGCAGAAGTTACAATATATGAAACTAATAAGACCTCGGTTTCTCAGCGTCTATCAAAAATTGAACAAATATCACAATCTAAAAACTGTACTGTCGGAATTAGAGCTATAGCAGGTAAGAACAAAGCTGCGTATATTTCCACAAACGATTTGAATAATCTTAGTAGTGCAGTGAGCCAAGTGGTGGAAATGGCAAAGAATGCCCAGGAAGATCCTTGTATTAGTTTTGCTGTAGATGGCAGTAATTATATCTCTTCTGCAGATTTAAATATCTCAGATAATAATGTTGTAACAATTGATAACTTAAAAGAAATTACTGAAGCTACAGAAAATTCAGCTCTTGCACATAAAAATATTATTAATTCCGAAGGAGCTTCATCTTCACATACTTCAGTAAATACAGTATTATCAACCGTTTCTGGTTTTGTTGGTTCATTTAGTAAGTCAACTTTTGTTAATCAGGTTTCTGTTGTTGCTGGAGAAAAGAATGAAATGAAAATAGGCTACGATTACGATGTAGCATGCAACTTCAGTGATTTAAAAACACCGGAGTCAATAGGGAAAGAAGCAGCAAAAAGAGCAATAGATCAATTGGGTTCATGTACAATCAGGACAGGCAAATTTCCGGTTGTTTTTGAAAAAAGAGCAGCAAAAGAGCTAGTAAAGAGCTTTGCTTCTGCCATAAATGGTAGCAATATTGTAAATAATAGCTCTTTTTTGAGAAATAGTTTAAATAATCAAATTTTTAATACTGAGATTAGCATTATTGATGACCCATTGTTACCAAGGGGTATAACATCAAGACCGTTTGACGGGGAAGGAATAATGAGTAGAAGAAATGAATTTGTAAAAAATGGAGTACTGCAAAACTGGATTTTAGATCTATATTCGGCTAGGAAATTAAACTTGGAAACGACCGCAAATGCAACTCGTGCAAGTAATGCTGCAATTATTCCTTCAGCTAGTAATTTCTATTTCAAAAATGGTAATAGATCGTTTAAGGAATTAATTGAGGAAGTAAAAGAAGGAATATATGTAACTGATTTATTTGGTTTTGGTGTTAATTTAATCAATGGCGATTATAGTCAAGGTGCATGCGGATTTTTTATAGAAAATGGTAAAATAACGTATCCAATACACGAGATTACTGTTGCCGACAATTTGAAAAATATGTTTAGCAATTTAGTTGTTGCAAATGACCTAACTTTCTGTGGGCAGTTTAATTCACCAACGATTAAAGTTAGCGAAATGACAGTAGCAGGTTCACTTAGTGATTAAAAATTTTAGTTGCATTAAGTACAATAATTGTGTACTATTACTATGTAATGTTAAGAATAGACTATGGAGTATAGAAGTTTAGTTGCAGTAACTAAGCTTAAAGCATTCTAAATCGTAATTTCAAAGTTTTTCATCACATTAATAATGTTAGTTAGTAGTTTAGGAGTTATCCATATGGAATTTGGTAATATAAAATGGTTTAATGTTGAAAAAGGCTATGGTTTCATCAAGCCAGAAGGTAAAGGTGAGGACGTTTTTGTACATGTTAGTACATTAGAACGTTCAGGAATAAGACCTGATGAACTTCGAGGAGAGGATAAAAAGAGAGGAATGAAAGGGGAAAGAGTAAGTTATGAGCTTAAAGAAGAGCGTGGTAGGAACGGAGAAGATAAAAAGTCTGCAATAAATTTAAGATTGGAAGATTAGTCTATCGTGAAGCTTTTTAATAGGGTAATGTATTGTGAGTAATTTTCATGAAATGGGGCTTCCAACTTTGCTTAGGCAAGCTCTAAGTAAAAATAATCTTTGTGTTCCAACCCCGATTCAGGTGCAAGCGATTCCTCTAGCTCTTCAGGGCAAAGATATTCTTGGGTCTGCTCAAACGGGAACTGGAAAAACCTTAGCGTTTGCTATTCCACTGGTTGCTAAATTGATGAATGAGCCAAGCATTGGTTCAGCTTTAGTCATCGTGCCAACCAGAGAGCTTGCTCATCAGGTAACAAGTGAGATAAGAAAACTCTTATCTCAAAGTTCTTTACTAAGAGTTGCTTTGTTGATCGGAGGCGAGCCTATTTTTAGGCAGCTAAATCAGCTTCAGAAAAAACCACAAATTATAATAGGTACTCCTGGTCGTATTATAGACCATATTGAGCGTAAAACTTTAGTTACTCGGAATGTTGGTATTCTTGTGCTTGATGAGACGGATCGTATGTTTGATATGGGCTTTGGAATTCAGATTGAAGAAATTATGAAGCATTTGCCTAAAATAAGGCAAACTCTTATGTTTTCTGCAACTCTTCCTGGAGAAATAGTAAAACTTACTGAAAAATATCTTAATCAACCAGAGCGTGTTTCTGTCGATTGCCAGGCTACAACTTCTGTAAAAATTAAACAAGAAGTTGTTTATGCATCAGAATCAGAAAAATATGGCAAGCTTGTTACACAATTATGTCAGCGCAAAGGATCAATCATTATTTTTGTCAAAACAAAGCGAGGAGCGGATCAGCTAGCTGACAAATTGCACAAAGATGACTATAGCGCTTTGGCAATTCATGGTGATTTAAGGCAGCACAAGCGTGAAAGAGTCATTGATTCTTTTCGTCGTGGCCGCAATCAAATCATGGTTGCAACAGATGTTGCTTCTCGCGGTCTTGATATTCCGCACATTCAACATGTTATCAATTATGATGTACCACAATCGCAAGCTGATTATGTTCATCGTATAGGTAGAACTGCACGTGCGGGAGCTGAAGGATTTGCATTATCTTTTGTTACACCTCAAGATAAGAGAAGACTGCCTGCACTAGCAGATAAAGAAGGAGAGCCAAATTTTGATTGTAGTATGCAATCTCAAAAACGTAACAGCAAAAAGATCTTTAAAAGGCCAAGTACGTTAAAGGCTAAATACGGTAGAAAAAAGATCAATGTATTTAAGAAGAAAAGCAGAGTACTAGAAAAAGCGTATTAATGTACTTAACTATTCTTCTATTCTTTAAAAGCTCCAGTAAACTTGCTGCAAAGTGAAGTGATTGGAGGATGGTAGAAAGAATATATAGCTAGCCCAAATTAGATTTACCTACAATTTGATAATCTTAATTCTGCTGCTTATAACGTTTTGAGATTATCACAACGGTATAATGTTAGGCTGTGTGGACTATAATCTGTAGCTTAATTCAATTTGGCTACAACGAGCTGCTAGATTTCAGTTTTTTTAATAATTGTGTGCTACTAATTATATATAAATTTACACTTTTAAAGAGAATAGATGATTTCTAAAAATTTAGAGGCAAGTTTAAATAGAGCGTTACAGATTGCTTCTGATTGTAAGCTTAAATATGCAAAAGTGGAACATTTGTTGCTAGCATTAACCAAAGATGTGGATGTAAATTATGTTTTATCAAGATGTAACATCAGAGCTGGTGAAATCATAAATATAGATAATATTATATTAAGGAATGATCGTGGTAATAATGCAAAAGGTTTTTTACAAGACAACTCCGAATTAACTGTCAATAAAGTTGAGCCTGATGTGCTATTTCAACGCATAATACATAAAGCCATGATACGAGCTCATCGTCTGGGAAGAAAAGAAATAAATGGAGCAAGTATTCTATTAGAGATTCTGTCTGAGCAAGATTTATACATTGAAGAGCTATTATGCAAACAGAATGCAAAGGATTCTAATTTGATTTATAACATATCCAATATAAAATATTCAGGTGATATAGAAGAATATGTAACTAATCGCAAGATAAAACTTGATAAGAATAACGATATCTCTACTGTAGCAAATAAAGGTGAATTATTAAAAGATGAAGAAGTTCTACAAAATTATTGTAGAAATTTAAATGATTATGCAAGAAGCAAAAAAATAGATTATGTCATTGGTCGTGATTATGAATTAAATCGCACTATAGAAATCTTGCTAAGACGCAGAAAAAATAACCCTTTATATGTCGGAGAACCAGGTGTTGGTAAAACAACAATAGTTGAAGGCTTGGTATTGAAAATTATTGAAGGTAGTGTTCCGAGTGCACTGAGATCCAGCATAATTTATGCTTTGGATTTAGGATCACTTCTTGCAGGAACACGCTATAGAGGTGACTTCGAAGAGAGAATAAAATCTATAATAAAAGTAATTGAGGCAAAACCTGGCGCTATTCTTTTCATTGATGAAATACACACTATTATTGGAGCAGGTTCAACAAGTGGCAGCTTTCTTGATGCTGGCAATCTGCTCAAACCTGCACTTGCAAGAGGTGCGTTGCGTTGTATAGGTGCAACTACATATAGAGAATATAGCAATAGCTTTGAAAAGGATAAAGCATTAGCAAGGAGGTTTCAAAAAATTAATGTAAAAGAGTCTTCTATTAATGATACAGTAAAGATACTAGATGGTATAAAGCATTACTATGAAAGGTATCATGGAGTATATTACACGAAACATGCCATTAAATCTGCAGCTGAACTTTCACACAAGTATATTACTGGGCGAATATTACCTGATAAAGCAGTTGATGTTATAGATGAAGCAGGGGCATATTGTAAGTTACAAAAAAGCAGGCGAAAAATTATAAACAGTAGAGACATTAAGAGTACTATCGCTAGGATTACAAACGTACCTTGCGGGTTTGATGATATGCAAAGAGTAAAATCTTTGAAAGAAAATCTCAATAGGGCCATTTTTGGTCAAGAGCAAGCGATAGAGTTTCTCGTTAATTCTATTAAAATTGCTAAATCTGGTCTGAGAAGTTACAATAAACCCTTGGCAAAGTATCTTTTTGCAGGGCCAACTGGTGTAGGTAAGACTGAGCTTGCGAAGCAGCTAGCACAAAATATGGGTATGAACCTTATTCGGTTTGATATGTCTGAGTATATGGAACCTCACACAATATCTAGAATGATTGGTTCCCCTCCTGGATATGTGGGTTACGACCAAGGTGGATTGCTTACAGAATCTGTATCTAATAATCAATATAGCGTAGTACTTCTTGATGAAATTGAGAAAGCTCATAGTGATATTTATAATATATTACTACAAATCATGGATTATGGTTGTGTTACAGACACTTACGGACGTAAGGTTAATTTTTCCAATACGATTTTAATTATGACAACCAATGCAGGGGCATTTGAACGTAACAAAAGTTCTATTGGCTTTGGGTATAAAAACTTTAACATCAGTGACAGCGAAAAAGCAATGGAACGGGTTTTTAGCCCCGAATTTCGTAATCGTCTTGATGCAGTCATTTCCTTTTCTGATTTGGATGCGGATGTCATTTTGCACATTGTGGATAAATTTATTCAGGAATTAAAAAAACAACTTGTGCAAAAGGGTATAAGCTGCTCAGTGGAAGAAGAAGTAAAGTCTTATCTTGCGCAAACAGGTTATAGCAAAGAAATGGGAGCACGCCCAATAGAGAGGCTGATTGAAAAAGAGATAAAAAGTCATTTGGCTGAAGAAATACTGAATCGTCGATTAATTAAAGGAAAGAAATTAAGGATTTATATTGGTAAACACGGAATTGCTTTTGATATAGTTTAAATTCTTGCTTGAGTATTAAATTTGTAGTATAGTCACTATTTTTTAATGAGGCTATAGTGGCAAGTTTAACCAGAAATCAATATTACAGTAATCAAGATTTACGGAATTTATTTTCAAGGCTGGGAATAAAAGCGGAAGAAGTAATAAGCCAGGAGTTTGATGATGTACTTAAGTTAGTTGAGCGGCGCTTTAGAAGAGCTTCATTAAAATGTCACCCTGATAAAGTAGTAGGAGAGAAAGAGAAAAAAATAGCTGAAGAAAAGTTTAAAAAACTTAGTGCAGATAAAGATAAGCTAGAGAAATATCTTAACGACTTAAAAGCAGCTGGCATATCTATAACATTACAGCGAGAAGTGCAGGAAAAACAAAGGAGAATCAATGAGATTCTATTGCGTAGAGAGAAAGCTGTGAATAGAGCATGTTTATTTTTTATATTAGCAAATGTGGTACTTGGTCCGTCGCCTCAAGTCAAATATTGCTTATCACAACTTGCTAACAGTGGCAAAGTGCAAAATATTGCTTATAAATTTTATGCATTCAGCATTGGAGTTTGGCCATGGTTATTTATTATATCCTTTTGTAGTATTATCTATGCAGCAAGTAAACAAAGAGGCTCACAAGAAGGAAATCTAGATAGGTTAAATAGAAGATACAATCTACTTATTGCTGCTGATAATTATGTAATATGTATATCAGCAGCGTTTGCTGTATGCAGTTTAATGTCGGAAGTTGCACAAAATGGCTGGCCTGTTCAATATGGAACGATGCTAATAGCTAATTTAGCATTAGATTTATTACTTATTGCTTTACTTAGGACTTTTGTGAAAGCTTTTGAACTATATGGTGAATACTGTACCCAGTGTTTATATGAAGAAGATGCGGAATTTAGTTATAAAGAAAAATTTGCATGGTATGACTACAAATTAGTACTTATGCCGCTCGTTCTTCCTATTGTTAAAATGTATTTTGAAGATTTAGTTCAAGAAAAACCACAACAGCATACTACTGATCCTAAAGTTACACCTTTAAATATAGGCGTAGGAACAAGAGCATAAAAAGGTCTTTGCTTCAACTATAGTTTTTGCTACACTTTGAGTAAATTTGAAGATATTAATGAGTGAAGAAGTAAAACAAATCCTAAGTTACTACGAAAGTGAAAACCCTGGAGTAAAAGCGAATCTTACTCGCATTCTTATGCATGGGAAACTTGGTGGAACTGGCAAGTTAGTAATTCTCCCTGTAGACCAGGGATTTGAGCACGGACCAATAAAAAGTTTTGAAGTTAACCCTGATGCTTACGATCCACATTATCATTTTCAGCTTGCAGTTGATTCAGGAGTAAGTGCATACGCTGCTCCGCTTGGTATGATCGAAGCTGGTGCTTCAACTTATGCTGGAATGCTACCACTTATTTTGAAGCTTAATAGCGCTAACTCTTTGCACTCAAAAAGCTTAACTTCAGATCAAGCAATAACTGCCTCTGTAAAAGATGCGCTGCGTTTGGGCTGCATGGCTGTTGGGTTTACTATATATCCTGGTTCTGCTAAGTGTTTTGATATGATGGAAGAAGCTCGCAAAATTATAGCTGAGGCTAAATCTTGTGGCCTTGTTGTAGTGCTATGGTCTTATCCACGTGGTGAAGGGGTTTCCAAAGAAGGTGAAACAGCAGTTGATGTGATTGCCTATGCTGCGCATATAGCGGCTTTGCTCGGTGCCAACATAATAAAAGTAAAACTTCCAACCAATCATCTGGAAAGAGAAAAAATAGAAAATATTGAATCATTATCTAAAAGAATTGAATATATTAAAAAGTCTTGCTTTGCAGGAAAAAGAATAGTAGTTTTCTCTGGTGGTGAGTCAAAGTCAGTGGATGATATATACAATGAGGCAAAAGAAATTAAGCAAGGTGGTGGTAATGGTTCAATTATCGGGCGCAACACTTTTCAAAGAAAAAAAGAGGATGCTTTATCTATGCTAAAAGATATAATTAATATCTACGCATAAAAAACGGCTGGGTGGCAGAATGGCTTATGCGGAGGACTGCAAATCCTTTTATACCGGTTCAATTCCGGTCCCGGCCTCTTACTCCAATTAGATCGTTTTTTCTTCTCAAATTTTAACAAGAAGTGTGGCTTTTAATGAAATATTTAAAAAAATAAGATACTATATTCAAAATATAAGCAGTAAAATGCCAAAGAGATTAACAGAAGTTTTATTATTGATTGGTTTGCCCTTCTTGCTTACCAGTTGCACTTTTCACTATTTATTAAAGAGCTCGTATACTCATCTTGCACCAGAAAAGTACCCTTCATCCAACAAACAGCCGGTTTACGTCGGTACAGCTTACAGTGCACAGACTATATATAATGCGTTATTTAATGACTTTCTGTTAATAGGTAAGTCATCATTCACAGCCAAACATGGGCGTGCTAGTCAATATGTTAACTATGGAAGAGAAGTTGGAGCAGATGTGATAATCGTATCATTTCAAAATATGCAAAAGGATAAAGAGCATTTTAGCATCACAGAAAAACTATTATGGGACACAAGCTTAACAACATTTCATACAAGGACCATTATAAACTTTGATCAGGACGTACTCTTTCTAAAAAAGGTAGGTGATGCAAAAGCTCCATGGGAATATGTCAAAGGAGAGTTCAAGCTTCACGAAAAAGACGATACTGATCCATATCTAGGGAATTGGGTAGGGTATAGAATATGCGAGATTGCAATATCTTCTTCAGAAGATGAATACTTAGGATTTGTAAATGAAGATAATTGTAAAGAAAAATCTGGAATAAATAAGATGCTTGCTTGGAAAAATGGGGATGTAAGGTTGCGGATTAATAAACAATCAAAACAGGGATTTTATTTAAATCGAAATAAGATTCCTATACTAATAAAATCTCAAATTAACAAATTTGGCTACCTCGAATTAGTAGATGAAAATACTGATCAAGTTCTGGTTTCCCTTCAGAAAAATTAGTTTTTACTACCCATAGAAACTATATACTTACTATTTTGATAAACCTCAAGCTTTCTAAGTTATTCTTGTTGCATGGTAAAAAATAAACTAAAAATAAGCAAAGTGTTTTACAAAATGATATTACGTAATTTATTGTTTTTACTGCCGCCTGAAATCGCTCACTCCTTGGTAATAACGGCGTTAAAAAAGATGCCCTGTAGGAAACCTATAGAACTACCTAAGTCTTTAAATGTAAACTTTTTTGGTAATAAAATTAGGAGTCCTGTAGGTCTTGCTGCAGGTTTTGATAAAAATGCGGAAGTTGTAAAGCCGATGCTCTCATTTGGTTTTGGATTTATTGAGGCTGGTACTGTAACTAAACATCCCCAATATGGAAACAAAAAACCGAGAATTTTTCGATTAATTAAAGATGAAGGAATAATTAATAGATTGGGATTTAATAATAAAGGAGTAGACTATTTTCTTAAACAGATAAGTGAAACTAAACTTGGTAATTGTATTTTTGGTATAAATATAGGAAGAAACAGTACATCAAAGGACCAAATCAGCGATTATGTTGACTTAATAAAGATAGTATATGGAAAGAGCAATTATATAGTACTGAACATCTCATCTCCAAACACACCTAACTTGCGCGATTTGCACAATAAACAAGAATTATCCAAATTGTTGAAATCTATCACTCTAACCCGGAAATCAATCGATAGCTCTGAATCCATACCGATAATATTAAAAATTTCTCCAGATATAGATCAGCAAACAAAAGAAAATATCGCTGAGCTTACACTAGAATATAAAATTGACGGCTTAATAGTAAGCAACACTACGATAAGTCGAGATTCTTACTATAATGAGAGTGGTGGGTTGAGCGGCAGGCCATTATTTCAACTTTCAACCGAGTTATTGAGTGACATGTACAAGCTTACTAAAAGCAGAATTCTATTGATAGGATGCGGAGGAATTTCAAGTGGTGTTGATGCATATGAAAAAATAAAGGCAGGAGCCTCTTTAGTACAACTGTACACTGCTCTTGTATACCAGGGGCATCAAGTTGTGAACAAAATCAATCTGGAGCTTGCAGAATTGGTAAAAAGAGATGGATTTAGTAACATTACTGAAGCAGTGGGTTGTATACATTAATTTTGGAAGTTATTGATATTGTTTTAGTAAAGTAGAGCTAACTTTTTAGTGTAGAGGTATGATAGAGAGTGCTTTTCTATTGAATGATTAATATGAGAGTTTTGAACGATACAATATCTAAAGTTATTAATTATAAATTTACAGATTATGCAATATTAGAAGAGGCATTAACCCACCCAAGCGTAAATAAGAGAAATAGCGAAGACCAGGTTGTAAGCTACGAAAGGCTAGAGTTTTTGGGCGATAGTGTTTTGAATATGGTTGTGTCTGTTATGCTGTTTAAAATGTTTCCTGAAGAAAAAGAAGGAGCATTGGCAAAAAGAAAAACGGATTTAGTTTGTGGCAGTACCATTGCTAATGTTGCTAAAGAAATAGAGTTAGGTAACTTTATTATCATGAATAATAGTGAACGTTGTAACGGAGGAAAATGTAACTTAAAAAATTTAGAAAATTCGCTTGAAGCACTAATAGGTGCAATTTATATTGACGGCGGACTTGAGAGTGTTGAGAAATTTATTATCCGACATTGGGAAAAGCTAGCTAAGGACATCCTCGATCCTCCTCAAGATCCTAAAACTTCACTGCAAGAATGGACTCAGAGAAATAAATTACCTTTACCGAAGTATGAGCTTGTAAAACAAACTGGACCAGCACACAATCCTGAATTTACTATATCAGTTTGCATAGAGAGTTATGACAAAGTTTCTGCATGCGCTCCTAGTAAGAAAATTGCTGAACAAAAAGCTGCTGAGTTGATCCTAGAAAAAATTAAAAAAACGACTTAGTTTAATCAAAATAGCTGTTAGCATAAATTTAAAGTAAGCTAAGCTCTTTAGTTCAGCTTACATATTTTTTTATCTCAGCCAGAATCTTATCAGATTGACTTTCATCTGAATTTAAATCAGCTACAAAGTGTGTGACATATTTTCCTTCAGGGCTAATAAGGTATATCATTGAAGAATGGTTAATTTCCTCTTCTCCATCTACTTTACTTGCATATACTTTATACTTTGCAACTACTTCATCTATTTTTTGTCTTTCACCAGTGAGCATTTGTATTCTATGGTCAAATTGCTGCTGAAATTCTTTAAGCCTTTCTGTATTATCGCGCTCAGGATCAACTGTGATAAAAAATGTTTGTAGCTTGTTGTCAGTTTTCTCGTCTAACTTTGCAAGTGTTTCTGAAATTATTCCAAGGTTCATAGGGCAAATTCTTTTACATGAGGAAAATCCAAAAAAAATCATCATATACTTATCTTTGAAATCACTACTGCGTACTATTTGCCCGTTTTGGTTAATCAAAGAAAAATCCCCACCTATTTTAATTTCTGTATTTTGTGAAACAAATATGCCTTGCTTAGTAAAATAACAATAACCTAAGAAGATAGCTGCTACTGTTATTAGCAAACTAGACAATAACCTTATAAACTTTATCATTAAAGCGTTTCCAATAAAGTTAAATCATATATTGATTAGTTGATTGATTCAATATATTCCTTCCAAAGTGGGTTGTTAATTTTATCTAACAATTTCTTATGCTCATCAATTTCTTTAATACTTGGTGAATGTTCTCTGCGAGCTAAATTACGCACTTTATGTTGAATAAACGTAGAGTTATTGTCCTGAGCACATTCATTATTAAATAAAAAGGTTTGCAATCCTCCTGTAAGCTCAACATAGACCTTTGCAAGCAATTGAGCATCAACTAATGCTCCGTGTAACTCTCTACCTTCTAGCGATATATCAAAACGCTTGCATAATGCATTTAAAGAAGCAGGTGATCCTACAAACTTTTTTCTTGCAAGTGGTAATGTATCTAGCACTCTATCTGAGGAAATTAACCCAGCATTTAACTTGCCTAACTCCATATTAAGGAACTTAACATCGAATTCAGCATTATGAATCACCAAAATGTCATTGGATATGAAGTCAAGAAATTCAAGTGCAACATCTGAGAATAGTGGTTTATCTTCCAAAAATTCCTCACTAATACCATGAATCTTAAATGAGTGGTAAGGTATATCTCTTTCTGGATTGAGATATCGATGAAATGTTTTACCTGTTGGAATACGATTAATTAGTTCTACACATCCTATCTCAATAATTCGATGTCCAGATTTAGTATCAAGACCTGTAGTTTCAGTATCAAGTACTATTTCTCGTAGCCTACTTTTCATCAGTTGTCATTTGTTGTTAAATTTTTATCAGTACTTGCCTTCTTATAGTTAATAGAAACAAGTAACCAAGTTAGATCTGATGAATTAATATTTTTTTTGAATTGCCATACATCTTCAACTTTGTTAATAGTAGACATGCTACCTGATGTGATGTTTCCTTCGTTATTCTTAACGAAGTTAATTTGCTCTGAAAGGAAATATACTGCAATAAATATTACGTTTTTTACTAACTTTATTTCTAAGATCTTTTGTGAAACGATAGAAACAATTATGGACTCATGTGTCTCTTTACGATGTTTAATCTTATCCACAAAACTGTTATATAAGTCTTTGTCCAGAAGGGATTTTAATTGAGGTAAATTTCCTTGGTTAAAATATTTTATTATTAATTCAAAAGCTATGCTTGAACCTTCTATAAAATTGGAAATAGAAAACTCTTTGTTTTTTTGTAATATTTGTTCATAAGTAGTTTCTATTGAACTTTTGTCGTTGCTATAAATATAATCTTCGATATTTTCTACCACATCTTCTTTACTTTGACTTACATCCAATACACCTGTTAGCTTTTTTAGGTTGAGACTGGCTGATCTTCCTAAAGAATTATATAAGCGTGAAAAAATAAACGCCGCTAGTAAAGCATATATTACAAGCTCTATCATGGTAACTTAACTCCTTGATATATAAAGTATCTAAATATTATTAATTATTGATAAAAATATGTTTTTCATATTAACCTATAGTTAGGTTTACTATTCATTTGTAAATGAATATATTATATAAGAAAGTATTAAACATCTCAACTTAATTAAAGGAGACGTAAGAAATGTCACAACACAAAATGAAAATTCATGGTCAGTATGTCAAAGATTTTTCGTTTGAGAATCCAAATTCGCCATTCCTTCCTTCTAGTAAAGCTCCTGATATTAATGTAATGGTTAATATTAATTCAGCAAAATTAGAAGGAACAGAAAATAAAAAAGGAATAAGTGAAGAAAAGCCTTTTCATGAAATTACTTTGCATATAGAAGCCAAAGCAACGGTAAAAGATGAAGATGTAAAAGATGATATAGCTTTCATTTGCGAGGTAAAGTATTGCGGTATTTTTTCAATAGAAAATTTTACAGAGCTAAGTGAGGAAGAGGTGAGACAAGCTTTATTTATTGGTGGACCTACTTTTCTTTTCCCTTTTGCAAGAGAAATAATTGCAAGAACTACAAGTAGTGGTGGGTTTCCTCCACTTATGCTAGATCCTATAGATTTTGAAACTATGTATCAGCAGCAAAGTCAACAACAAAAAAGTAGCGCTAGTAATTCCAATTTTAACTAATACAGGATGAACAATTCTTTAAATGCAAAGACGACTTTAAATATTGATGGAAGGTTATATAACTACTTTAACCTAAGTAACGCTGGTAAATTTTTAGGAGTAAATTTAACAAAATTGCCTTGTTCACTCAAGGTATTGCTTGAAAATTTATTGCGCAACGAAGATGGAGTAAGCGTTAAATTAGATGACATAAAGATATTAGCAAATTGCGTCAAGAAACACATTAATCACGAAATTAGCTACAAGCCAGCAAGGGTTTTGATGCAGGATTTCACAGGAGTTCCTGCTGTCGTTGACTTAGCTTCAATGCGTAATTATGTGAAGAAAAACGGAGGTAACCCCAGCAAAATAAATCCATCTGTACCTGTTGATCTTGTGATCGATCACTCTGTTCAAGTAGATAGTTACGGAAGCACTTCTGCATTTGGTAAAAACGTTGCACTGGAAGTAAAAAGAAATTTGGAGAGGTATCAATTCTTAAAATGGGGAGAGTCATCCTTCACAAATTTTAGAGTAGTGCCACCAGGTACTGGAATTTGCCACCAAGTGAATCTTGAATATTTAGCGCAAGTTGTATGTAACGATAGCGGAGTTCTATATCCAGATACCTTAGTCGGTACAGATAGTCACACTACTATGGTAAATGGTTTATCGGTTCTTGGTTGGGGTGTTGGTGGAATAGAAGCTGAGTCTGTGATGCTTGGTCAACCAATTAGTATGGTAATTCCAGAAGTAGTAGGATTTAAATTAATAGGAAGACTTTCAGAGGGAGTAACAGCAACTGATCTAGTGCTAACGATTACTAATATCCTGAGAACAAAAGGCGTTGTTGGCAGATTTGTGGAATTTTATGGTGATGGCTTAGATTGTTTATCTTTGGCAGATAGAGCAACCATAGCTAATATGGCTCCAGAGTATGGTGCAACTTGTGGATTCTTTCCAATTGATCAGAAGACACTAGATTATTTAAACTTAACCGGAAGGCCAAAAGAGTTGGTTAAATTAGCTGAAGTCTATGCAAAAGAACAAGGGCTGTGGCGTAGTAATGAAGAATTGGCGTTCTTTGACACACTGAAGCTTGATTTATCAAGCGTAAAGCCAGTGATGGCTGGTCCTAAAAGACCACAGGATAAGATTTTCCTTTCAGAAGTAGCGGAATCTTTTTCTACATCTTTTCCTATTAATGAGACAAACAGACCTCCGTTGGAACCTATCTATGGCGATCAGCTCCAGAGTGGCAGCGTAGTGATTGCAGCAATAACAAGCTGCACTAACACCTCAAATCCAAGTGTGATGATTGCTGCAGGTCTTGTAGCTCGTAATGCAATTAAACTTGGATTAAAATCAAAGCCTTGGGTTAAAACTTCTCTTGCTCCAGGGTCACAAGTTGTGACAGAATATTTAGAAAAGTCTGGATTGCAGGTAGATCTAAATGCTTTGGGTTTTAATCTAGTTGGATATGGCTGCACAACTTGCATTGGAAATTCTGGTCCACTTAATAAGGATATAGAGGATGATATAAAAAACAAAAACTTAACTGTTGCTGCAGTTTTGTCTGGCAATCGTAACTTTGAAGGAAGAATTCATCCGTTAGTCAAAGCTAATTACTTGGCATCTCCGCCACTTATTGTTGCATATGCACTTGCAGGCACTGTGCAAATTGATTTGACAAAAGATTCAATATGCAAAGATAAGAATGGAAATGATGTCTATCTCAAAGATATATGGCCAACAAATAATGAAGTTGAGAGCTGTGTTAAAAGTGTTGTGACGCGTGAAATGTTCATACAAAAGTATAAGGATGTTTTTTCTGGTGATGAGCATTGGCAAAAGATAAAGTGTGAGAAAGGTGAAATCTATGATTGGGACACGAAAAGCACTTATATACAAAACCCTCCCTATTTTGATAATTTATCGACTAAGAACAATGGAAGCAACATAGTTGATATAAAGAATGCGCAAATACTAGCGATGTTTGGCGATAGCGTCACTACCGACCACATTTCCCCTGCTGGAAATATTGCCTCAAATAGTCCTGCAGGCATATATTTAAAAGGTCTTGGAGTTGAACCGCAAGATTTCAATTCATATGGATCTCGCCGCGGTAACCACAACGTAATGATGCGTGGAACCTTTGCTAATATCAGAATAAGAAATAAAATGGTGAGCGCTGAGGGTGGCTATACAAAACATATTCCTTCTCAAGAAACTATGTCAATTTTTGATGCAGCAATGCAATATAAAAGAGAAGCTGTTCCATTAGTTGTCATTGCAGGAAAAGAATATGGTACAGGTTCAAGTAGGGATTGGGCAGCAAAGGGTACTGCATTACTGGGAATTAAAGCTGTGATTGCAGAAAGTTTTGAACGCATACATAGGTCCAACTTGGTCGGCATGGGTGTTCTTCCACTTATATTCCAAAATGGAATAACCAGAAAGATATTTGATGGTAGTGAGATAATAAGCATAAAAGGTGAAATAGTATCAAATGGAAATCTAGAATGTATCATTAAAAGACAGGATAATTCAAAGCAATCAATACAACTCAAATGCTGTGTACAAACCGCAACTGAGATTAAATACTTAATGAGTGGTGGAGTGTTAAGCTACATACTTCTTTCGACTTAGTAAAAGTAAGTACTAGACTTCTTTTAGCTCCAGCCCTGGTCCTTTTAAATAATGATTTGTTCTATGCGAAGTTATGATATAATTTTACCTTACATATAGTAAAGGTGTTTTATAGATAATTATGATTAGCTCTATACAAGAACCTAATGAACTCAGAAAACGTTTACAAGGATTTTATCGTACTGATGAAAAAAGCTGTGTACGTTATCTTGTAGAAAAAGTAGAACTTTCGGTTGATTCGAAAAACAGAATTTACAATATTGCAAAACAAATTGTCGAAAAGATTAGAGGTAGTAAATTAGGCATTATAGATTCTTTTATACAACAGTACTCACTTTCTAATGATGAAGGAGTAGCACTAATGTGTCTTGCTGAATCATTACTTAGAATACCAGACGATTACACAATAGATGAATTGATCAAAGATAAAATTGCCAACCAAGAATGGAATAAACACTTGGGGCGTTCCTCTTCATTGTTTGTTAATGCTTCTACATGGAGTTTAATTATAGGAAGCAGTATATTAAGAAACAATGAAGAGGATTCAAAATTCTATAACATAATTTCCAGGTTATTGAAAAATTTAGGAGAGCCAATAATTCGCAAAGCGGTAAAACAAGCAATATCCATTCTTGGCAAGCATTTTATTGTTGGAGAAACTATAGAAAAAGCATTGGAAAGTGTGAAATCAGATGACTACAGTAAGTATTTATGCTCTTTTGATATGCTTGGTGAATCTGCTTGCACAGTTGAGGATGCGGAAGAGTATTTTAATTTATACATGCATGCAATAAAAGCCATAGGTGAATCTGCTGACATAAATGATTGCTTTAAATCTCAGGGGGTTTCAATCAAATTGTCTTCGCTGCACTCACGTTATGAATTTAGCCAATTTGATAATATGGCTGAAGAACTGAGAACTAAAGTACTGGAACTTTGTCATGAAGCAAAAAAGTATAATATTTCATTGTGTATAGATGCAGAAGAATCAGAAAGGCTTGAGATGTCGCTCGTGTTATTTGAACAGTTGCGTCTTGATGAGTCACTTTCTGAGTGGGAAGGGCTTGGTCTAGCTGTGCAAGCGTATCAAAAACGTGCTTTGTCTGTTCTTGATTTTGTTGAAGATGTTGCCATTCGATCAAAGCATAAGGTTATGGTGAGACTTGTGAAAGGAGCATATTGGGACTCGGAAATCAAGCGCACACAAGAATTAGGGTTAATTGGTTATCCGGTGTTTACTAGAAAAAGCCACACAGATGTATGCTACCTTGCCTGTGCGCAGAAACTTTTAAGCAAAGAGAATCACTTTTATCCATGTTTTGGAACTCATAATGCTTATACTTTTGCTACTATAATAGAGCTTGCCGATAAAAATCATCCTGGGTTTGAGTTTCAGCGCTTACATGGAATGGGTAAAAGTTTGTATGATTATGCAATTTCAGAACTTGCAACAAGCATCAATTGTCGTATATATGCACCAGTTGGTAAACATAGTGATTTATTGCCATACCTTATTAGGCGTCTTCTTGAAAATGGAGCTAATAGCTCGTTTGTCAATCAAGTAAATGATTCTGACGTTAAAATTGAAGAATTAGTCTCAGATCCATTAGAAAAAGTAAAAAGCTTAGAATATGAGCCTCATCCAAGCATTCCGTTGCCACGAGATATTTTTGGAGAGGAAAGAAAAAACTCCTTGGGAATGGATATTAGCGATTCAATTGCAGTTTCACAATTTGCAAATGATGTAAGGGAATTTAGTGAAAAGAAATGGCAGGTTGGCCCAATAATTGATGGAGAGTCGTTTCTTGACAGTGCGGAATTTACCGAAGTAGTGAATCCTGCACATTTGGAAAATGTAATTGGGGAAGTGTCAAGTGCAACAAGTGCTCATGCTTTAAATGCTCTTGAAATAGCACATAGTGCTTTTACTAAGTGGCAGAATGTTTCAGCAGAAGAGCGCGCTAAATGCCTTGAAAAAGCTGCAGATTTGTTTGAGGAAAGGATGAAAGAGTTAATTTATATTCTGATTGTAGAAGCAGGAAAAATTTTATCCGATGCAATAGCAGAAGTAAGAGAGGCAATCGACTTTTTGCGCTATTATGCAATGATAGCAAAAAATGAACTGAATGACTGGAAAAAATTGCCAGGTCCAACAGGTGAAGATAACTTCATCTTTTTTGAAGGCAGAGGAGTTTTCTTATGCATATCACCGTGGAATTTTCCACTCGCTATCTTCATTGGACAGGTTTCAGCTGCACTTGCAGCAGGTAATGCAGTGCTGGCAAAACCGGCAGAGCAAACGCCGATTATTGCCTATGAAGCCGTTAAGATACTACACGAAGCTGGAATACCAAAAAATGTGCTACACCTTATTCCAGGGGATGGTTGGTATTTAGGTAAAACATTAGTACCAGATAATAGAATTTCCGGTGTAGCTTTTACTGGTTCAACACAAACTGCTCAAATAATTAATCGAATGCTTGCTAGTAGAGATGGTCCTATTGTGCCACTTATCGCTGAGACTGGTGGATTAAATGCTATGATTGTTGATAGTTCTGCTCTTTTAGAGCAGGTAACTAAGGATGTTTTAATTTCTGCATTTCGCAGTGGCGGTCAACGTTGTTCTGCTCTCAGAGTGCTATTTATTCAAGAAGATATAGCAGAAAAACAGGTAAAAATGATATGCAATGCAGCTCAAGAACTAAAGATAGGTGACCCAATACAACTGAGCACAGATATTGGTCCAATAATTGACAAAGCATCTATTGATATGCTCACTAAACATACGGAAAAAATATCAAGGGATGAAGATTCAAACCTTTTGTTCAAGGTACCAATGGATACAAATTCTTATAATGGTTATTTCTTTCCTCCGTACATTTATGAGATACAAAAAATTTCGCAATTAAAGCAAGAAGTGTTTGGGCCTATTTTACATATCATACGTTTTAATAAGTCGCAGTTAAATGAAGTTATAAGTGATATAAACAATACAGGATATGGACTTACGTTTTCTTTGCAAAGCCGTGTACAAAGTCAGATCGCTTTAATAAGCAAGAAAATATCAGTTGGAAATGTATACATCAATCGCAATCAAATAGGTGCAGCAGTTGGAACACAACCATTTGGCGGTAGAGGACTGTCAGGTACCGGACCAAAAGCTGGTGGTCCTAATTATCTGCAACGTTTTTCTATAGAAAAGGTTGTAAGTGTAAACACTACAGCATGTGGCGGTAACATTAAACTTGCGTGTTTGGATTGATTTGCAATTTCTAAATTGGAAGTCCGTGCAGTTGTGTATGCAGTACTAAAACCTAAAACTCATACATTGAAAGGATAGTTGTGATTCTAATGAGGCTTCAAAGAAAGTCTTGTCTTTAATAAAAGAAAAAGGTTGCTATAATTCTGATAAAAGCACTATAAACAAAATGAATGTAAAAAATATCTTATTAGCGTTTTTAGTACAACTTATATTCGATTTGTCATTATTTGCGGCTGATCCTATTTTGCTTAATTGTATTGAAACTCCAGGGATTTATGATCTTGAAACAAGGCCAAAAAGCTTTAACTCTTCAAATAATTTAAGAAGAAAACCTGGCTCTCCAAATAATGCAGCAGGAGAATTAATAAATGTAGTGGGTAGAGTTACTGATGTAAATTGCTTGCCGATACAAAATGCTGTGGTTTCTATATGGCACGCAGACTCACTTGGCATGAGCTATTATGATGAAAATGTGGAGCTTGATCCAAATTTTGCTGGATCAGGAAGATTTGTAGTAAATAACCTTGGCTATTATAATTTTATTACAATAGTACCAGGTAAAATTGGTGATAGGGCTCCACACATCAACTTTTTGGTCCAACATCCAGATTTTCCAGAATTCACAACACAAATGTTTTTTGCTGATCATAATTGCGATAACTGTGATGATCTTCTTCTTGGTAATCTTATTGAGAGTGGACTTGCAAGCCTTCTGATAGCAACATTTACTTATAACAATCAGGCCATGAAGACCTACACATTTAATATAACCCTAGGTGGGCATAACAAATTTTCTGATAAAAGATAAAGCCCTTGCATATCAGGGGAGTTCATAGTAGTCTTAAGCGCTATTGTACTTAAAATGTATATGAAAAATATCTTACTAATGTTTTTACTATGTTTTATGTGCAGCTTACAATTATTTGCAACGGAGATGTCAACGATGAAGATAACAATTTCTAAAGCTTTACCCGATTTTGAGACGCTAGTGGTAGGTTTGTTTGAGGGTGATAAGCTCATAACTAATGTTCTACAAGATAAGCAAGCTATAGATAACATCAAGAAATTTAGTGGTTTTAATGGAGGTTTTGGTGAATTTTTCTCCGTTACTTCATCAGAGGGAAAAAATATTATAGTTGCTGGTCTTGGAATGAGAGATGAATGGGATGAAAGCAAAGGATTAAATATTGGTGGTAAAATATATTGTGAGCTAAGCAGATTAAGAATCAAGCGAGCAGCTATTTCAATCGAGGGCAGTACAGCAAATGTTGCATATGGAGCATTTCTGCGCAGTTTCAAGTTTAATAAGTATAAAACTAAAAAGGATGAAAAAATTACAGAAGTAGAGGAAATTACATTATTAGTAAAAGATGAACAGTTAAGTAGCATTGAAAAATCATTTGAGCGTTTAAAACACGAAGGTGAAGGTATCTTTCTTGCACGTGCTTTTACTACTGAGCCACCTAATATTTTATATCCAGAGTCTTACGCTAATCGTATAAAAGCTGAACTTACTAAACTTGGTCTTGAGGTTGAAGTGCTTGATAAAAAGCAAATGGAAGAGAAAAAAATGGGAGCCCTGCTTGGAGTATCACAAGGAAGTAGTAAAGAGCCAAAGTTAGTGGTGATAAAATGGAATGGGGCTTCTCAAGAACAAAAACCAATAGCTTTTATAGGCAAGGGTATAACGTTTGACACTGGTGGAGTGTCACTTAAACCCTCACGCGGTATGGAGTCAATGAAATATGACATGGCAGGTTCTGCTACTGTAGTTGGAGTGATGCATACTCTAGCTGGGCGAAAAGCAAAAGTAAATGCAATTGGTGTGGTTGCACTTGCAGAAAATGCAGTGGATGGTAATGCTCAAAGACCGAGCGATGTAGTCACTTCAATGTCTGGACAAACAATAGAAATATTAAATACCGATGCAGAGGGAAGACTAATACTTGCGGATGCTTTATGGTATACACAAGATAGATTTGCACCGAAATTTATGATCGACCTTGCAACTTTAACTGGTGCTATAGTGGTTGCACTGGGAAGTAATGAATATGCTGGTCTTTTTTCAAATAACGATGAATTAGCGAATCATCTGATTGATGTAGGAAATGAAGTAAATGAGAAATTATGGCGTTTTCCTATGAATGAAACTTATAACAAAATTATTGATTCGCCGATTGCTGATGTGCAAAATATAGCTCCTGCAGGTTCTGGTGGAGATAGTATAATGGCTGCACAGTTTCTACAGCGTTTTGTAAACGACACTTGTTGGGCACATTTAGACATTGCAGGCACTGCTTGGCACGAAAAAGGCACTGATATTTCTCCAAGAGGGGCAGTAGGTTTCGGTGTAAGGTTGCTAAATAAGTTGGTTGAGAAGTACTATGAGATTAATAATTAAGGATCTTTGTATTGAGTTTATAGCTTAATTTACGGCTACATGAATGTCTATTTATAAGACGTAGAAAATGATATCATCAAAGTAACTTACATTTTCTTTTTTGGGGATTCTAAAGTTACACACTTGAGCAGCATCAAGAGAAAGTATTTTGTTCAAATGATGATTGTAATGATGGACTATTAAAACTTTAAAGCTATTGGGTATTGACGGTATATACTTAAGTGTTAGAATAAAATAGGAAGTTTTTAGGAGTTTATATGGCAGCAGGCGGAAAAGCGAAAACAGCTAGTAAAAATAACCCTACTCAGCGTAAGAAAGCAGAACAAAAAATGTATAAGGATAAACCGGTAAAGCCGGTTAGATATATAGACCGTGATTCACGTATGAACTATATGTCTGCTCAATACGATAACGGCAATCTAGTTGAAGATGAGGTAAGCGGCAATCCTATAAAGTGGGAAGCTGTATAGTAGTTGTGGTTAAAGTTACTATTAATTCTAAGGAATGTGAAGTAGAGCATGGGCTCACTATAATTCAAGCTTGTGAAGTTGTGGGCGTTGAAGTTCCGCGGTTTTGTTATCATGAGCGTTTAGCAATTGCTGGTAACTGCAGAATGTGTTTGGTTGAAGTTGAGGGTGGCCCTCCAAAACCAGTAGCTTCTTGTGCAATGCCAGTTGCAGAGGGTATGGTTATTCACACGGATACTCCCAAGGTAAAAAAGGCGCGTGAAGGTGTGCTTGAGTTTTTGCTAATAAACCACCCGCTTGATTGCCCAATTTGTGATCAAGGTGGTGAATGCGATTTGCAAGATATCACGATGGCTTATGGTAAAGGAATCAGCAGACTTGATGAATATAAGAGGGCTGTGCCAAAAAAACATTTTGGTCCGCTGATTGAAACTGCAATGAACAGGTGTATTCATTGCACTCGGTGTATTAGATTTTTGTCTGATGTTGCAGGTACAAATGAACTTGGAGGAATCGGAAGGGGAGAAAATATAGAGATTAGTACTTACATAAAAAGGCATATTAGCTCTGAATTATCTGGGAATATTATAGATCTTTGCCCGGTGGGAGCTTTAACTTCAAAGCCCTATTCTTTTACAGCACGTCCATGGGAGCTATCACATTGTGAAACTATAGATGTGCTAGATGCTGTAGGAAGTAATATTAGAGTTGATTGTCGTGGTCCTGAAGTTATGCGAATATTGCCAAGACTCAATGAAGAAGTGAACGAAGAATGGATATCAGACAAAACTCGTTTTGCTTACGATGGACTCAAAGTACAACGCCTCGATCGACCTTATATAAAAAAAGAGGGCAAATTAGTCTCAGTTGACTGGAATGAAGTATTGACTTTTGCTGCAAAAAAAATAAAAAGTACGAAACCAAACAAAATAGCTGCAATTGCAGGTGATTTAGCAGATTGTGAATCTATGCTTCTGCTGAAGGAAGTGATGCATAAGCTTGGTTCAGCAAATATAGACTGCAGACAGGATGGAGCAAAACTGATACCAAGTAATCGTGGATCTTATGTGTTCAATACCACTATTCAGGGTATAGAAAGTGCAGATTTATGCTTGCTAATCAATACGAATCCAAGGATAGAAGCACCAATCATTAATGCAAGATTGAGAAAGAGATATTTACAAGGCAATTTTCCTATTGCAAGCATTGGCCCTAACGTTGAGTATTTATACCATGTTGAGAGGTTAGGCAATAACCCAAATATCTTAGACGAAATAGCAAAAGGAAATCATAAATTTTGCAAGCTGCTGAGTGTTGCCTCAAATCCTATGCTCATCATCGGTCAAGATGCATTAGTAAGAGATGATTCTGAATCAATTTTAGCGCTAACTGGCAAAATTGCAGAAAAATTTAACATGATCAGAGATAACTGGAATGGCTTTAACGTACTGCATAAGGCTGCAGCAAGAGTTGGTGGACTCGATATTGGATTTGTTCCTAGCAAAGGTGGAAAAGACATTAATCAGATGCTAAAACAGGCAGAAAGTGGCGAGGTGGAAGTTGTTTATCTTCTTGGTGCAGATGAAATTGATACATCAAAATTAGAAAATACATTTGTAATTTATCAAGGCCACCATGGTGATAGGGGAGCGCATATAGCAGATGTCATTCTACCTGGAGCTGCATACACAGAAAAATATGCAACTTATGTAAATACTGAAGGGCGAGTACAGAGAACAAATTTAGCTGTTTTTCCTCCTGGTGAAGCAAAGGAAGATTGGTTGATTATTAAAAATTTATCCCAATATTTGAGCCTTTCCTTGTTATATGATAGTTTATTTGATGTGAGAAAAAAATTAGATACTATCGGTCCACAGTTTAGAAGTGTTGATCAAGTGGTAAAAAATACATGGGTACCAATCAGCAATGGTAAAATAAATTTAAGTAATACGCCTTTTACTTTAAAGGAGTGTAATTTTTATATGACAGACTCAATAGGTCGTGCTTCAAAAATAATGGCAGATTGTACTAAGGATTTTTATGAACACTCTACTTAATATTTTATTTATTCTAACACCATTATTACTAATAACTCTGGTATATTTTCAACGAAAATTAAACTCTATATTTTTCTGTAAAGAACAAAATACATTAGAAAAACAGTTCGTTTATAAGCTAGTTGATTTTATCAATGATATTATTGCACTATTTACGGAAGGATATGTATGGATGGCAATAACATTTATTATAGTTACCGAGGGAAGAGGGAATTATTTGCCTCTCACAATGATCTTAATTATGATGTCACTAGTGTCATTCATATGCATATCATTTTACTATTCTATTAAGCTAAATGCTGTACAGAAAAGTGTTGTCCTATTGATTTCAATAGGGACATTGTCTTTTGTGTCTAGAGCATTTGCTGTATTTTTTATTGCCACAATTATGAACTATTTTTTTGATTTAGGGTTGCATGTACTTGATATTTGATATTCTTTTTCTTCTTATTCCACTTTTGCTTTCAGTAGCATATTTAGTGTACTTTGAGCGTAAAGTTATTGGTGCAATTCAACTAAGGC
This sequence comes from Wolbachia endosymbiont (group B) of Protocalliphora azurea, assembly GCF_947251865.1. Taxonomy (NCBI): domain Bacteria; kingdom Pseudomonadati; phylum Pseudomonadota; class Alphaproteobacteria; order Rickettsiales; family Anaplasmataceae; genus Wolbachia; species Wolbachia endosymbiont (group B) of Protocalliphora azurea. The sequence continues at coordinate 429,621 of NZ_OX366394.1, forward strand.
ATGGTCCAAGTGTAGTAGGGCCATTTGGGCTACTACAGCCATTTGCAGATGCTATCAAATTGATAATTAAAGAGCCGATAATACCATTTAGAGCAAACACCATACTGTTTATTATGGCTCCAATGCTCACCTTTATTTTAGCATTAATTTCCTGGGCAGTTATACCATTTGGAGCTGAAATAATTACAGAAAATGGACAGCAGGTAATAATCCCTAAGGTAATATCAAATATTAATGTTGGAGTGCTTTATGTGCTAGCTATATCCTCTTTGGGAATATATGGCATTATTATTGCAGGCTGGTCTAGTAATTCTAATTATGCATTTCTTGGCGCTATAAGGTCAGCTGCTCAAATGATTTCATATGAAGTTTCAATAGGTCTAATAGTTGCTACAGTTGTTATTACAACTGGTACGTTGAATCTTGCAGAGATGGTGGTAGCGAAACATAATATGCCATTTTGGATTGATTTGCTGATGATGCCTATAGGAATAATATTTTTTATTTCTTTGCTTGCAGAAACTAACCGTCACCCATTTGACTTACCAGAAGCTGAAGCAGAGCTTGTCTCTGGGTATAACGTCGAATATTCATCAATGCCTTTTGCTCTCTTTTTTCTAGGAGAGTATGCAAATATGATTTTAGCAAGCGCTGTGATGACAATATTCTTTCTAGGAGGGTGGTATCCTCCACTAGAGCTTAGTTTACTATATAAAATTCCAGGTTTGATTTGGTTCGTTTTGAAGATAGTTTTATTATTGTTCATATTTATTTGGATCAGGGCAACAATACCCCGTTACAGATATGACCAACTAATGCGTCTTGGTTGGAAAGTGTTTCTACCGATATCAGTGCTTTGGGTAATACTCATTTCAGGAGTGTTGCTTTTTACTGGGAACTTGCCTGGGTCCAATGTTTAACTTTCCAAACATAAGATTAAGACGCAGGCGCTCAGGCAAGTGGATTCGCAATTTAACAAGTGAAATCACTTTATCAGTAAATGATTTGATTTTTCCCTTATTTGTTCATGACGGAGAAGAAACAATTGAGCCAATTTCTGGCTTACCTGATATCAAATGTTATTCAATAGATGGATTAATTTCTATAGTTCAGAAAGCTAAGGACTCGGGGATTAATGCTGTTGCAATTTTTCCTGTAGTTGATAGTAAACTAAAATCTGAAAAAGCTGAGGAAGCATATAATCCTGATAATTTAATCTGCAAAGCAATTCATGCTGTAAAATCGAAGGTACTTGATATTGGCATTATTGCAGACATTGCACTAGATCCATACACTACTCACGGTCATGATGGCATTTTAAAAGACGGCAAGATGGATGTGGAAAATGATGAAACTGTGTCAATATTGTGTAAGCAAGCGCTTGTTTTAGCAAAAGCAGGATGCGATATAGTTGCTCCTTCTGATATGATGGATGGCAGGATAGGAAAAATAAGAAAAACATTGGATGATAATAACTTTCAGAATGTGTCAATATTGTCCTATGCAGTAAAGTACTGTTCTAGCTTCTATGCGCCATTCAGGCAAGTTGTCGGTTCGTGCGCATCATCAAATTTCATCGACAAAAGTGGTTATCAAATGGATTATCGAAATGCACGCGAAGCAATCTGCGAAATTGAAATGGATATAAATGAAGGTGCAGATTTTATTATGATAAAGCCGGGTATGCCATACTTAGATATAATAAAAACAGCAAGTGACAAGTTCAATTTTCCGATTTTTGCTTACCAAGTAAGCGGTGAATACGCAATGATAAAAGCTGCAGCAAATAATGGCTGGTTGGATTATAACAGAGTGATTTATGAGTCCTTAATTGGTTTTAAACGTGCAGGTGCAAGTGCAATATTTACCTATGCTGCACTTGATGTTGCAAAAAATTTGGTATCTACTTAGCAGTGTGGAACATCTAAGTAGGTAGCTGGCCGAAGTGACTTGACAAACCTTCCCACTTTCCTTACCATATCAATAAGAGTATTTATCCTTGTTTTTAATCTCTGCAGATTTAACAACAAAAATTCAGTAAAAAACTCAGGTATATATTGGCAGATTACATAAAATTATAGCGGCTGCATGTCTTTTTTATTTTTTCTACATTCAGCCAAAACACGCTTATTTTAAGCGTTAGCACATTATTATAATGCCAATTTACATTATTATAGGGTCAAAACTCACTACTAGGGGATTCTTTTGCCTTTTTCTCGCTTGGTAAATTTTTTAATATTTATAGTTAAAGCTTCAGGCCAGCACTTGATGCTGGAATGGCTTTGTTGCACAGCTCTTCGGATAGTGGGTAATGTATAATAAATTCATGAAGCTATATCAAACTTAGCCATGCCTATTTCAGTAAATTTGTTAAGCAAATAACACTTGAGTAGCAGTTCCTTCTCACGATTAATCTCAGATTTATTCCTAAAACTAAATCCAAATATTTGCTTCAGTCGCGAGAAAAAACTTTCTATATAAGATCTCTTCCAATAATTTATCTCTTTTTTCCACCTCTTCATACCATCTTCATCATATGACTTTATGAGCTTGATTGTAGAATTTCTCTCATTCATATAATCCAACTTTGGATGCTCTACTGCATTATTTTGCGGAGGAATCCTTGTCTTTATGTCAAGCTCATCGCACAGTTTGTATAACTTCTTTCGATCTATCTGCATATATCGTGCTTATGTTATACTTGGTATCCACTCTTTCAATAAGATCACAGGCTCCATAGTGGTCGGAATAAACTCCACTACTGTATTTTGCAGCTATAACTTTTTTACTACCTATCTCTAGCATTACATCTTGTTTGCTCATAGCGGCGATACTTTCTATCTGTACCATTTGCCTTACTATGGCCTGGAATATTATTGTAGATGCTGATACCTGTACTATCTATAGCAATTTCAATATCTTCCATATCGTTCTTATCAACTCTGCAGTCGTTGATTTTGATATTAAGCTTTTTAAACCTTCTTGAAGCCTGCGAATAGCTGATAATTTGCAAAATTTTCCCTATTTGCTCAAGATATTTCTCTATAAATCCCACTGTTTGCCTAAGACCAATCCTGAATAGATAGGTTATTATGTGAATTAGAATCACTACTTTGTCGCTGTAGACATTGTTGCCACCTGCTACTTTTGGACTATTTTCGTACCAATTTTCAATGGCATCGTTGATATAATGAAAAACATTTCCCCTTTCTTGAAGAAATTTGTTATATTCATTGCAGTTACTGATACCAAATTCCATTACTAATCGAACAAATAAGAAACATTACAAACTCGTTTAATAGTAGTGCTGGAAATACTGACAATAAAATTACACAGAACATCTGCAAGTAAGCCTATGGTATCGTAGACTCTGTTACGTAAAGTATTGTATTTGATATATTGCCACAACCTCTCAACAGGATTCAGTTCCGGTGAATAAGGAGGCAAGTATATAATGGTAATGTTTTCCTGAAATTTCAAACTTTTTGATCTATGCCAACTTGCACAATCCATTACAAGAAAGGCTTTTTTCGTGCCTAAATCTTTCGACATCTGCTCCAGAAATATATTCATACAATCAGTGTTTACATATGGAGCAAGTAGGCTGATTTTCTTACCACTTCTTGGATTTACCGCACTGTAGATATAGAAATTTTGTCTACCAATTTTCATTTTAACCTGCGTTCTGACCCCTTTTTTAAACCATCCGTGTCCGATTTTTGAATGAGTTCCAAATCGTGATTCATCAAAAAAACACCTCTTTTTCAGGGTGGGAATTGACTATTTTATTGAAGTATTTTTTAAACTCTTCTTGCTTGTTTTTATCTTGTTTATGGTGCATTGGCCTCGGTGTTATATAAGAAAATTTCATCCTTTGTATCTCACGGTGCACTGTTGATTTGCTAATGTTTAGGCCAAATTCCTCTGAGATTTTTATCTGCACTTCCTTAATAGTAATATTTGGATTTCTTTCTACCCATATTTCAATTTGCTCACGTTGATTTTTCTTTAATTTGCTTTTTCTTCGCCGCTGAGACGGGGCAAATAATCTTTCTACTCTACCAAATTTTAGATGCTTTATCCATTCAGTCAAAGCAGTCCTTGAAATTTTACATATTCTTGCCACAGCGCTTATACTACTTTCTTTTCCTGCTATCACCGCTTGTAACTTTTTTGAAACATATGCGTTATTTCTGACCTTTTTTAACATTTCTTTCGCCAAATTTACAACTTTTTCGTCTAATAGTTTTGACCTTAATGCCATTTATACCTCTCTATTTTATCTACTTTATTATCACTTCTTTCCCATTATTGTCTATCTGTTCTTTGCATAGTGGGAATTGGTATGACTTTCATTCTTATTGGCATATTTTTCCTTTGTCGGCTAAATATCTATTTTATAACAAATTCCATCAGTAACTGCCTGTTCTTTCCTTGAGTGGTGCAACAAAGCCCACTGGGATCCAGGAATTTTTTGAGCACAAAGGAGATCTTATTCTAAGTTTTTATTGGTAAGAAAGGCTGGATCCCAGTGTCAGCTACTTGAATGACAAGAAGGGGATAGCACTGGGATGACAAAAAAGGAGGCTACTAGTATAAAGGGGCAACGGTTTAGATCGTTTTTAACTATTTGCCTTTTTTCTATGCAAGAAGTGTATTGATAAGTCCATTACAATTCAGTATTGTGAAAAATATAAGTCAAGTGTTAGTTAGGACATGGGGATTTTTTTTCAATTTTTGGGTAAGATGCTAGGCAAGGTTTTTCCTGCCAAAATAGTAAGCTCTTTTTTAGGAGTAGGATATTTACCGGGTTGGCAGCATTATTGGTCTTCTTTTCTAATATTATTTATTACCGACATTATATTAATGCTTACATACGGAGGTGATTTTATACTATATAAAATGCCGAATTCAGGCATAGTTGTAGCTGCTATTTTTACCAAGCTAGCAATAGTTATGTTAGTGCTGCAATTAGTTGGCATATCTATTTTTCATACTCAAGATCCTTCAGCCAGCAGTGATGAGAATATAGTAATACAAATAGCATCAGGACAGGTGATGACTGTTGCGTTTTCGATGCCGGCAATAATGTCAATTTATTATATTGTAAGTAAATTCTATTTAAGTATATGCAAGGCAATACTTCAATGTCCATTTTGGTTTAATGATCTTATGCATTTGTTCTTTTTCTTTATAATACCTTATTTATTTTTTAATATTGTAGAAGTAATAAAACCATGGCCGATAAGTACGATACAGCTTAGTTATAACAATGCAATATCAATCACATTTGAAGGGATTTTTCATGTGTTTTATGCAGTGATTTTATTGTACTTGACTGCATTTATATTCTGCGATCTGACTATGCATGATGCGATTGTTTTAAACAAAAGCATATTTGAGTATGTAAAAGAAAGTTCAATAGCCTTGAGTGACTATTTTCATGGCACTATTAAAAAAATAAGTATAGAATAGTACTTATTTGCTTATGTATTCAGTTTAAAAGATATACAGTTTGCGTGAATCTACAGGATATAATAAAGGGATTACAAGATTTTTGGGCAGATGAAGGGTGTACTATACTTCATCCATATACGTCTGAAGTTGGAGCTGGAACACTACATCCCGCAACAATCATGTCAGCGATTGACGAAAAATCAACAAAAATTGTGTATCTACAACCAGTAATCAGACCTGCAGACGGACGCTATGGCGACAACCCTAATCGTTTATATCAGCATCATCAATACCAAGTTATAATAAAACCATCTGGCAGCAATTTGCAAGATATTTACTTAAATAGCTTAAAAGCTCTTGGTGTATCGACAAAAGAATATGATATTAAGTTTATTGAAGATGATTGGGAAAACCCAAGTGTTGGCGCATCCGGTCTTGGTTGGGAGGTTACATGCAACGGAATGGAAGTAACACAACTTACTTATATACAGCAAGTGGGAGGTATTGACTGCAGAATAATTCCTGGTGAAGTAGCATATGGGTTAGAGCGTTTAGCAATGTGCATACAGGGTGTAGATAATGTTTACGACATAATGTGGAACGATAATGGTGTAACTTATGGAGATATTTTTAAACAAAGAGAGCGAGAGTTTTCTTACCTGGCACTTGATTATTATGATACTAAAGTAGTACAACAGCAGTTTGAGGATACAGAAAAACTGTGTAAATTCCTTGTTGAAAAAGAATTGCCGATAGCAGCTTATGACCAATGTATTAAAACGAGCCATCTACTTAATCTACTTGATGCAAGAGGTGTGCTTGGTGTGAATGAACGTACAGCCTATATTGGTAGAGTGAGAGAGTTAACAAAAAAATGCTGTGAATTATATAGAGCAAAGTAGAATATGTTGTCACAATTATTGTTTGAATGTCTTTCAGAAGAAATTCCATCAAGAATGCAGAATTCATCTGCAGCTCAGGTTAAGAGCTATATCACTAATGCTTTTAGTAAAAATAATGTGAAATTTGCATCTATAGAAGTTTATGTGACTGCACGTCGCATTGCTCTTTTTATTGATGGCATAAGTGCTTTAGAGCTAAAAGATTCTAACAATGAAATTAAAGGACCAAGAGTTAATGCACCGAAAAGTGCTATCGAAGGTTTTTTGAGAAAAAATCGGAAAGGTGAAGAAGATTTACTCATTCGCAAAGTAAATGATGAAGATTTTTACTTCATTAAGAGAGAAAGCTGCTTATTTAACATCAACGGGTTTCTCAAAAATCAACTGGAGGAAATGCTAAAAAACTTTTCTTGGCCAAAGAGTATGAGATGGAGTGAAAGAAAAGAGAGATGGGTTAGGCCAATTAAAAATATTCTATGTATTTTAAATGACGAAATAATACCTATATCTTTTGCAGGGGTTACAGCATGCAACGTGACGTATGGTCATAGGTTTCTTTCAGGTGATGCAGTACTTACTGTTAAAACGCCCAAAGACTATTTTGAATTGTTAGAAAAAAATAATGTCATTCTCCAGTTGGACAAAAGAAAGCAATTTATACTAGATCAGATTAATAAGTTTACAAAAGAGGAGAACTTACAACTTGAAAAAAATGATTATTTACTTAATGAATTGGCAGGGCTTATAGAGTGGCCAATAGTATTATTTGGTAAAGTAAAATCATCAGAATTACCGAAGAAAGTAATACTTAGTATAATTAATACGCAGCAAAAGTATCTTGCTTTAAGTGATGGACAGAAAATATCACATTTTGTTACTGTTGTAAATGTTAACAACAATGAAGTTGTCAAAGGCCATGAAAGAATATTAGAAGCACGTCTTGCTGATGCCCAGTTTTTGATATCTCAAGACAAGAAGGAAAACCTAGATTACTATGTCAAAAAATTGAGCTCTATTTCATTTCATGCTTCGCTCGGTAGCGTAGAAGAAAAAGTGAAGCGTATTATCGCTCTTTCAAAGTATATAGCGATATTTATTCCACATGCTTCATTAATTAAAGTTGAACGTGCTGCATATTTAGCAAAGGCAGATCTTGCAACGTTGATAGTGAAAGAATTTCCGGGATTGCAAGGAGTAATGAGTGGATACTACGCTTCTTATTTTCAAGAGGATAAAGAAGTAGTGGAAGCTATAACTGAGCACTATAAGCCAATTGGATCGGACCAAGAATGCCCTAGATCTCCTACTGCGATTGCTGTAGCTATTGCAGACAAAATGGATAGTTTGGTTGGCTTAATTGCAGCAGGTGAGAAAATCTCTGGTTCGTATGATCAGTTTGGTTTGCGTAGAATGACAATTGGTATAATTAGAACAATACTTGAAAATAATTTGCATATTCCAATTAGATTGCTGATAGATAAGTCAGTATCTTTATGTTCAAGGCTTCTATTGAATAAAAATATAACTCCAGTTGATAAGCCAAGTGAAAAACAAATTTTAGAACTAGTATTTAAATTCTGCTTAGAAAGGTTCAAGATTATTTTAAAAAATAGAAATATAAGGCAAGATGTTGTAGATTCAATACTATATAAAGTCGATATTAATGATCTGCTGAAAGCGGAAAAGCAAACTGTGATATTGGATCGTTATCTTAGTACAAAAGAAGGTGAACAGGTTCTAAGCACTTATAAAAGAGCCAGTAACATGATGAGCAAAGTGAGAAAAAGTGATGGCACTACTTATAATGCATCTTACAGTAAGAAGTTTTTGATTGAAGATGAGGAGATTGCGCTATCAAATTGTGCTATAGCTGCTTGTAAAAACATCAAACAAGCGATAGAAAATAACGACTTTAATACAGCGCTTGATGAACTTGCTCGTTTTGCTCCATTTATCAATCAATTTATGGACAGTGTAAAGATTAACTGTGATTCTAATGAGCTTAGAATAAACAGGTTATCTTTGCTTGCAAATGTTGTTTCTACCTTTCATTTAGTAGCAGAGTTTAACCTTATACAGGTTAAACAATTGATAAATGCTCAGGCAATATAAGGAACAAATCAAATCATCTCCACAATCCTGTGGCGTTTATAAGATGATTGGAGATAAGAGTAAGGTTTTATACATTGGTAAAGCAAAAAACTTGAAGTCGAGATTATCTGACTACCTTCAATTCGAAAACCTTTCTGAACGAATCAGAGTAATGATCTCACAGGTTATTAAGGTTGAAATATTCATCACTGAGAATGAAATCGAAGCATTGCTTCTTGAAGCACAGTTAATAAAATCGTTAAAACCATCTTATAATATTTTGCTTAGGGATGGAAAATCTTATCCTTATATAACAATTTCTAAGCATGATTATCCAAGAATAGCGAAATATAGAGGTAAGTTTAAGAAGAATGAGTTTCATTACTACGGCCCTTTTCCATCTGCTGCTGCTGTTAAGAACACTATATTATCATTGCAAAAAGCTTTTCTCTTAAGAGTATGTTCAGATCAATATTTCTCTTCAACAAAAAGACCATGTCTTGAGTATCAAGTTAAGCGCTGTTCAGCACCATGCGTAGATAAAATTACAAAAGATGATTACTGCAAATCAGTAAAACAAGCACAAGATACTCTGCTAGGAAGGAATAAAGAAGTGCAAAGACAGCTATTTTCTACAATGGAAAAGTGCAGTAGGGAGATGAACTACGAGCTTGCTGCTGTCTATAGAGATCGATTGAAATTTCTTCAGCAAATTCAAATGCAGCCAATGGATTTTTCTTTTGAAGAAGATGCAGATTTCTTTAGCGTTGTACGTGAGGCAGACTTAGCATGCATTGGTGTACTATCTTTCAGAGATAAAGGTAACTATGGAAGCATTCCTTACTTCATTGAGAATTGTAGTGATCATTCAAATGATGAAATTTTATCCACCTTTTTGGTCAATTTGTATAATCCAGTTAACACACCACCAGCGCAAATTTACGTTCCCGATTTTATTAAGGATAAGGAAATTATAGAACAAGCACTTTATGCTCTTACTCAAAAATCAATAAAAGTTTTGCATGCGAAAAATAGTAAAGAACGTGATTTGTTGAATTTTATTTACAATAATTCTCAGCATAGTCTAGAACAGAAGCTTACTGATTATAGAAATAACCTAGAAAAGCTCGAAGAGCTTAGGAAGATTTTCTCGTTACCAAATATTCCAAAGCGTATCGAGGTTTATGATAATAGCCATATATCTGGAAATCAACAAGTTGGTGTGATGATTGTTGCAGGGCAGGAAGGTTTTTTAAAAAGTGAATACAAAAAATTTACTATAAAAGAAGAAATTTCAGGTGATGACTATAAAATGATGAGAGAAGTGCTGACTAGACGTTTCTCTGGCAATATAAAAGATATAATCCCTGATTTTTTACTGATTGATGGCGGTCCAGGACATGTTTCCATAGTGCAGAATGTGTTGGAAATATTGAATATAAAAGTTCCTTTTGCTTGTATGGCAAAGGGTCATGATCGTAATGCAGGAAATGAAAGATTTTATGTGCCGGACAGAGAAGAATTTACTCTAGCAAGTGACAGTAAGGTCATGCTTTATTTACAATTGCTGCGTAATGAAGCTCACCGTTTTGCGATAACTTCGCATAGAAAAAAACGCGATAAACAGTTTTTTGCTTCACAATTAAGTGAAATATCCGGTGTTGGCAGTAAAAGAAAGAAGGCACTCATGTCTCATTTTGGTTCTGTAGAAAATATAAGCAAAGCTTCTCTAGCTGAAATTCAAAACGTACCTGGAATTAGTAAAGGTTTAGCAGAAATCATTCTTCAACACGTGAATTCTAAGAAAGGTACTCCTAAATAGGTACTCTAAAATTAACCTTTATTTCTTCTTAATAAGACATAAAAAGCTCCTTTGCCACCATGTTTTTTTATGGCTTGCTGATAGTATAAGATCATATTTCGAACTTTTGTGTCATTCAACCACTTATTTAAGCTATTCTTTATAGTGTCTATTTTATCTGTACTATTACCATGCCCCGTAATTACCAATAAGCACCTATTCCTTGCTTGATAATTTTTGATAATAAAATCTATCAATTTACAATAAGCATTATCTATACTATAGCCATGCAAATCGAGTTTATCGCTTATAAAATATTTGCCCCTATCGATCTTTAATTTTGTATTGTAGTCAAGACAAAATGATGAATCACCATTATCAGTATTAAGAAAATTTTCTTGTAAACTAGAGGCACCTTTATCAATCATAGATTTTATATTTACTTTGTGATCAACTTTCAAAGTAACTTTTCCACATTCTATTGGCTTAACATTTTTTTGCCAATCTAACTCATCATCTGACATAAATTCATTAATTGAACTGCATAATTTTACAACAATATATAAACACAGTAAAATATTGCTTATTCTATAAAAAACTGATTTTCAATAATGAGATGAAATCATCAAAAGCTAATGAAAACTGTTGGATATATGGAAAGCACACTTGTATTTCAGCATTAAGAAACAAAAATAGGCGGTGTATAGAACTGTTAGTAACAGAAAATTTCTACAGAGAATTTGAGAAAGAAATTAAACAATGTGCAGATAGTAAGGGCATTAAACCTCGACTGGTAGAGAACAAAATGTTCAATGATGTTTTACCCAAAGGTGTCAATCATCAAGGAATTGCTTTAAAAGTTGCTCCTATTTTTCACAGCTTAAATATCGAAGAAATAGCTGAAGGTTCAGGTGACAGCTCTACTATAGTCATTTTAGATCAAATTACTGATACACACAATATAGGGTCGATTTTAAGAACCTCAGCTTGTTTCAACATTGATGCACTGGTTTTACCACATCACCATTCACCGAGCGAAAATGCATCTATCGCAAAAGCAGCAAGTGGAGCACTGGATATTGTTCCTCTAATATACGTTACAAACATAGTAAAAACGATGGAGTCTTTAAAAAAGATAGGCTACTGGTGTTATGGGTTTGATTGCAATGCAAAGGAAAATATAGATGAAATAAAGAATTTTGGGCAAAAAAGAGTAATTATTTTTGGTTCTGAAGAGAAAGGAATGCGGAGATTAGTGAAAGAAAGTTGTGATTATCTTTTAAAAATTCCAATGTCAAACGTAATTGATAGTCTAAATGTTTCAAACGCAGCAGCAATAGGACTATATTCCATTTACATTAAAACAAAAATCACTGCAAATTAGTTGCAATAAAACAAGGATGTCATTCCAGCATGTGATACTGGGGAACGTTCAAAAAAGTGTGTCAAGCCGCATTTTTAGTTCAACTCAATTTTCAATCTATCTGGAAAGAAAATATCAAGTTGAGACATAGTTAAAGCCCAATTAGGGAGAGCCATAATCCACCTTTGCTCTACCTTTTTTATAGCACAATATACCTGTTTGTACAAGGCATTTGTACTAGTAAATGAACCCTTAGTTTTAGTAAATTTCCTGATTTGTCTATGCAACCCCTCAATTGGATTAGTGGTGTAAATCAGCTTCCTAACTGGCCCAGAATACTTAAAATAACTGGATAAGTTTTCCCAATTGTTCTGCCAGGATTTTATAACTAAAGGATACTTTTCTCCCCATTTTTCTTCCAGCTCAAGCAGATAATTCTCAGCAATTTCTTTACTTGAAGCACGATATATTTTTTTCAGATCATTCATGAAAACTTTTACATCTTTACTGGATACATATTTCAGAGAATTTCTTATTTGGTGTACTATACATAGCTGCACTTCTGCACTGGGAAATACACTGTTGATGGCTGCAGGAAAGCTTTTTAGCCCATCTACACATGCAATCAGAATATCTTCTACTCCTCTTTCTTTGAGGTCATTTAAAACTCCCAACCAGAAGTTAGCTCCCTCACTTTCAGCCAGATAAAAACCTAATACTTCTTTTCTGCCATTTTGATTTATACCCAATATATTATACATGCATTTACTTACGCAATGTCCGTCCTCCTTGACCTTAAAAAACATGCCATCCATGAACACTATTGGATACACTGATTGCAATGGACGGCTGCGCCATTCATTGATTATTGGTAGCAGTTTATCAGTAATATTGGATATCTCTGCTGCTGATATTTTATGGTCATATATTTCCTCAACGTGTGAAGCTATGTCTCTGTATCCCATGCCACTGGCGTATGTACTTAAGACCTTTGCTTCAAGTTCTGGATGTAGGCTTGTTTGCCTTTTTTTGACTATTTGCGGTTCAAAGCTTCCTTCTCTGTCTCTTGGTGTTAATAGTTCAAATGAGCCTGAACTTGTACGTAAAGTTTTTGCATTCCTTCCATTTCTTCGGTTATTTTCTTCACTTTTAGCTGACATGTGGCTTTCTATTTCACCTTCCAGACTTGCCTCTAGCAGCCTTTTTATAAACGGTGTTAATGCTCCATCTCTTCCTGTCAATGGTCTTCCTTCTCGTATAGATGACAGGATATTTGTTTCTAATTCTTTATAATCTACCAAACCAGTAGTTCTATTTGCTTGACTCATATCAAACCTCCATTTTTTATATCAATTTATTACTTTTTTTTCGGTTTGACACACTTTTTTGAACATTCCCTGATACTGGAATGACAACAGTGAATGACATCTTGCGATGTCATTCACTAGCACTTACATTACCAATCCCAAGAAAGAGGTGAACTTGAATCTGTTGGAATCTCGAAGGATGGCTGTGACACTATCTCTTTTATCTCATTTTTAAGCCATTCGCTACCATCTTCTCCAGCTTCTTTAATAGCTTTCTTGAAACTGCTCTCTAGTACAGCTTTAGCAGCTTCAGTGACGTTACCATTACCATTTATAGCATTTCCTATTGTAGTTAACTTAATTAACTCAGCGTTTAAGTCAGCAGGCATCTTATCAGTCTTAGCCTTTATAGCAGTGACATCAGTTCCTAAGGTATCTGTAATCTTATCAGTCTTAGTTTGTATTGCAGTAACCTTATCTCCTAAATTAGCAGAATTTGTAGCAGTTTCTATAGCAGTTACTTTAGCTGTTAAGTCAGCTGGAATAGTATCAGTTTTAGCCTTTATAGCAGTAACATCGGCAGATTTAGCTAAAGGAGCTAGTTCAGCAGATTTAGCTAAATTACCTAACTCATACCAAATTCCATTACTAATCGAACAAATAAGAAACATTACAAACTCGTTTAATAGTAGTGCTGGAAATACTGACAATAAAATTACACAGAACATCTGCAAGTAAGCCTATGGTATCGTAGACTCTGTTACGTAAAGTATTGTATTTGATATATTGCCACAACCTCTCAACAGGATTCAGTTCCGGTGAATAAGGAGGCAAGTATATAATGGTAATGTTTTCCTGAAATTTCAAACTTTTTGATCTATGCCAACTTGCACAATCCATTACAAGAAAGGCTTTTTTCGTGCCTAAATCTTTCGACATCTGCTCCAGAAATATATTCATACAATCAGTGTTTACATATGGAGCAAGTAGGCTGATTTTCTTACCACTTCTTGGATTTACCGCACTGTAGATATAGAAATTTTGTCTACCAATTTTCATTTTAACCTGCGTTCTGACCCCTTTTTTAAACCATCCGTGTCCGATTTTTGAATGAGTTCCAAATCGTGATTCATCAAAAAAACACCTCTTTTTCAGGGTGGGAATTGACTATTTTATTGAAGTATTTTTTAAACTCTTCTTGCTTGTTTTTATCTTGTTTATGGTGCATTGGCCTCGGTGTTATATAAGAAAATTTCATCCTTTGTATCTCACGGTGCACTGTTGATTTGCTAATGTTTAGGCCAAATTCCTCTGAGATTTTTATCTGCACTTCCTTAATAGTAATATTTGGATTTCTTTCTACCCATATTTCAATTTGCTCACGTTGATTTTTCTTTAATTTGGGAATGTTCAAAAAAGTGTGTCAAACCGAAAAAAAAGTAATAAATTGATATAAAAAATGGAGGTTTGATATGAGTCAAGCAAATAGAACTACTGGTTTGGTAGATTATAAAGAATTAGAAACAAATATCCTGTCATCTATACGAGAAGGAAGACCATTGACAGGAAGAGATGGAGCATTAACACCGTTTATAAAAAGGCTGCTAGAGGCAAGTCTGGAAGGTGAAATAGAAAGCCACATGTCAGCTAAAAGTGAAGAAAATAACCGAAGAAATGGAAGGAATGCAAAAACTTTACGTACAAGTTCAGGCTCATTTGAACTATTAACACCAAGAGACAGAGAAGGAAGCTTTGAACCGCAAATAGTCAAAAAAAGGCAAACAAGCCTACATCCAGAACTTGAAGCAAAGGTCTTAAGTACATACGCCAGTGGCATGGGATACAGAGACATAGCTTCACACGTTGAGGAAATATATGACCATAAAATATCAGCAGCAGAGATATCCAATATTACTGATAAACTGCTACCAATAATCAATGAATGGCGCAGCCGTCCATTGCAATCAGTGTATCCAATAGTGTTCATGGATGGCATGTTTTTTAAGGTCAAGGAGGACGGACATTGCGTAAGTAAATGCATGTATAATATATTGGGTATAAATCAAAATGGCAGAAAAGAAGTATTAGGTTTTTATCTGGCTGAAAGTGAGGGAGCTAACTTCTGGTTGGGAGTTTTAAATGACCTCAAAGAAAGAGGAGTAGAAGATATTCTGATTGCATGTGTAGATGGGCTAAAAAGCTTTCCTGCAGCCATCAACAGTGTATTTCCCAGTGCAGAAGTGCAGCTATGTATAGTACACCAAATAAGAAATTCTCTGAAATATGTATCCAGTAAAGATGTAAAAGTTTTCATGAATGATCTGAAAAAAATATATCGTGCTTCAAGTAAAGAAATTGCTGAGAATTATCTGCTTGAGCTGGAAGAAAAATGGGGAGAAAAGTATCCTTTAGTTATAAAATCCTGGCAGAACAATTGGGAAAACTTATCCAGTTATTTTAAGTATTCTGGGCCAGTTAGGAAGCTGATTTACACCACTAATCCAATTGAGGGGTTGCATAGACAAATCAGGAAATTTACTAAAACTAAGGGTTCATTTACTAGTACAAATGCCTTGTACAAACAGGTATATTGTGCTATAAAAAAGGTAGAGCAAAGGTGGATTATGGCTCTCCCTAATTGGGCTTTAACTATGTCTCAACTTGATATTTTCTTTCCAGATAGATTGAAAATTGAGTTGAACTAAAAATGCGGCTTGACACACTTTTTTGAACGTTCCCGCTTATTACTTTGCCATTACCATTTGATATAGCCAAACTATAACTATCACCATCCTTCATTATTTTGATGGATACCTTATCTTCAGGTAACACTATAAGCTTTTTCGTGTCACTATCGTGAATTAGAAATTTGCCATCTTTAAAGTAATACTTGTCTTCCGGCAAAGCACCAATCTTATAATCCGATGTATGCAGTTTGTTCCAAAAATCTAACACAGATTGCTTATCTGCTCCTTCTGCTCTATTATACAAGGCTTTCACATCATTATAATCTATGATTACATTTGCCTTATGCTTTCCTTCTACATCTCTATCATAGCTCTTTTCTATTTTCAAGATTGTGTCTTTCAACACTACCTGCTCTTTCTCCTCCACTGAAGCTGACCTTTTTGCCCTTGTTGGAATTTGTGGTTGATCAGACTGTATTTCACTGTTGTCGTTTCTCTCTTCAGCAACAACATTAGTAGTACTATGAACTTCTGTCTTAGTTTCACTTACTTGCCCTTTTGGACTTTCGGTTTGTTTCTCTTTTGTGAATATTCTCTGATAGTCCGTGTAGCCTCTGTTAGTATCACCGATATCGCCACTGCCTTGATCGAAAGTTATTTTTTTGCTTCCATTTCCCATATTCTCAATTTCAACTTGAGGAGAAACAGATGCGAGGAAATCATTATAGCTGTAGTTATAATCAGCAGAAAAGAATATTTTTCCTTTGAAGTTATGGAAATTATTAGATAACATTCCTATTTCTTCATCAGTATCACCATCAAATAGTTTTACTTTAGTGAAATATCTTTGATTGTTGATTCTCACTATTTCACCACTCGAGTTTCTTTGTATCTGATAATCATTTGGATCATGTTTAATGGTAAAAAGTTTACCAGGGGCATATTTTTCTAAGTTTATAAGGCCCACATTTATATGTTTATGAGAATAATCTCTCTTTTCATATTCATGTGCAAATACTGGGTTGATATATTTGTATTCTTCTGGTATAGTATTACCTTGAGCATCATACCTATATTCATTACCACGTTCATCAGCTGGCACTAATTTGTATCCTTCATCCTTTTGCACTAACTTTAGATGAGTAACTTCTTCAGGTAACTGATAGCGTACATTTTTTCCGTGATCATGAATGAATAAGTTACTCCCATTTACAACTTCACCTCTTTCATTTTTCATCTCTTCAGTGATATAGAAGCCCATATTTTTGAATGCATGTAGATTTTCGCCTCCTTGCTTTACAACCGCTTCGTATACATCGTCGTCTGTTCTATCAGTCCCTTTATCATCCAATAATGTTCCTTTTTCTACGATTACACCGCTTTCTCTTTGCTCATCAGAATATTGAGCATGCTTTGAATCCTGATGATTTAGAATTTTGGTCCCTCTAAGAAGCAGAGAATCTAAATCTTTTTGAATGTGTCCAGTGCTAGGATGCAACAATTCATTTTCATGTAAATGTGCTTCATCAAAGTATTCATCACGTTCAACTGTTCTGCCATCTATCAGAGAAGCTTTGTAATGACCATTTTCTTTTGTAATAGCCATATAAGCACCACCGTCATATTGAGTATTCAAGTTGTGCAATATGTCCTCAAAAACAAAAGTTTCTTTAGTTTGACCTTCAACTTGCTTAAAAAAGCCCGATTCGCTCGACAACTCTCCAAGCTTTGTATTCCCATCATATATAGATAGTGCACCCATATCTCCGTGACCAAGAGCTTTGATAGAGAAAACTTTACCTTCTTGTAGATTAATATGAGCACCTCTGATTAGGTTTGGATCGATATTAACCATCTCTTCTAACATCTTTTCTACGTCAATGTTCTGAGTTTCTTTTACTTGTTTCAAGCCAGCGTTTATGGTTTTATCAAGCAAATCATCTTTCAGTTGTGTATATTTGTCCTGTGTAGCATTATATAATCTCTTACCTTCATTATGATAATTAGTGCTGGCTGAATTGCATTTTTCTACAAATTTCTCATAAGAGATCTCTCCTCTTTTGTATTGCTCGTATGCATCATGACGCTGTGTTTCTTCCTGTTCACGAAGGCTTTTCAACACATCATTATATTTTATATCCTTCTGCTTATCTAAGTCTTCTTTCCCATCATAGTAAGATTTTCTAAGATCTTCACCATATTTTGATAATATCCTCAAAGCTTGCATTTTATACTCTTGACTGTTTTGATATTCATTACCTTGTTGATCAGAGTAAGTCAGCTTAACCTGCCCATCAGTAGTTTTTACTGCCTTTAAGAAATGATATTCCTTTGATATATCGAGGGTATCATTTGTTGCCCTATTAACAGCACGAGCAACATCATAAAATGCAACATGTTCTACAGGAGAAAAACTTCCAACGTTTTCTCCATCTATCTTTTCTATATTTGCTTTATAGTAGGATATGTTTTTAATTTCTCCACCCACTATTTCTTGACCAGTTGCTATAAAATCTCCTTTTGTAACTTGCAAAGCGTTGAGATGTTCCATTGCAGTTTCTGTATCATTCTCAGCAAGCCAACTTTTGAAGTCAGCATCATGTCCTTTTATGTCTTTCAAGAAACTTTTTGATTCATCTGAGTTACCTTGACGTAAAGCATCTAGGTAGTCTCTTAATAAACTAGGATCTTTTTCCTGTAAGTACATTATCAACGCATGACCAGTTTTATACACTAAACTGTTTTCTTCACCATTGGCTGAGTATTGTAAATTTAAAATTCCACCTAGATCCAAATTTGCGGCTTCAGTTTTATCAATGCTTGACCCTTGAGCATTGAACTTGTGATCTGAATGATGTTCAAAGTAATCTGCAATTCCCTCCATTAATACTGTAGGTAGAGATTTTCCTCCTGTAGCCAAGTAAGTTAAACCATGTGCAAATTCATGCTGAAGGTTATGAACGCCACCTTGCTGATAGACATACATCTCAGCAAAAACATCAGCTTCTCCTTTGTAGTAACATTTACCACCCTCATCTCCAAGGTAATACCAATTCCCACTATGCAAAGAACAGATAGACAATAATGGGAAAGAAGTGATAATAAAGTAGATAAAATAGAGAGGTATAAATGGCATTAAGGTCAAAACTATTAGACGAAAAAGTTGTAAATTTGGCGAAAGAAATGTTAAAAAAGGTCAGAAATAACGCATATGTTTCAAAAAAGTTACAAGCGGTGATAGCAGGAAAAGAAAGTAGTATAAGCGCTGTGGCAAGAATATGTAAAATTTCAAGGACTGCTTTGACTGAATGGATAAAGCATCTAAAATTTGGTAGAGTAGAAAGATTATTTGCCCCGTCTCAGCGGCGAAGAAAAAGCAAATTAAAGAAAAATCAACGTGAGCAAATTGAAATATGGGTAGAAAGAAATCCAAATATTACTATTAAGGAAGTGCAGATAAAAATCTCAGAGGAATTTGGCCTAAACATTAGCAAATCAACAGTGCACCGTGAGATACAAAGGATGAAATTTTCTTATATAACACCGAGGCCAATGCACCATAAACAAGATAAAAACAAGCAAGAAGAGTTTAAAAAATACTTCAATAAAATAGTCAATTCCCACCCTGAAAAAGAGGTGTTTTTTTGATGAATCACGATTTGGAACTCATTCAAAAATCGGACACGGATGGTTTAAAAAAGGGGTCAGAACGCAGGTTAAAATGAAAATTGGTAGACAAAATTTCTATATCTACAGTGCGGTAAATCCAAGAAGTGGTAAGAAAATCAGCCTACTTGCTCCATATGTAAACACTGATTGTATGAATATATTTCTGGAGCAGATGTCGAAAGATTTAGGCACGAAAAAAGCCTTTCTTGTAATGGATTGTGCAAGTTGGCATAGATCAAAAAGTTTGAAATTTCAGGAAAACATTACCATTATATACTTGCCTCCTTATTCACCGGAACTGAATCCTGTTGAGAGGTTGTGGCAATATATCAAATACAATACTTTACGTAACAGAGTCTACGATACCATAGGCTTACTTGCAGATGTTCTGTGTAATTTTATTGTCAGTATTTCCAGCACTACTATTAAACGAGTTTGTAATGTTTCTTATTTGTTCGATTAGTAATGGAATTTGGTATAAGAACCAAAACGTTCGCTTCCGCCAAGATGAGTGTAATCAGCCTTATCATCAAACACATAAATTTTGAATGTTTGTTCTGAGCTACCAGGCTCCAGCTTAAATGCATCTTTAAAATTAGTAGCTGTTTCTCTTATCTCACTTTCAATGTGAGCAACTTTACTTGTTCTTAAATCATGAGAATGAACCTCTACTTTGATATTTAAATCTTTAACTTCTATGATATGCTTGTTGTTAAAATATTCATCTTTAGATATATTTTTATTTACTTGTCGATTGATTGTCATTACTTTAACCCCTAATTTATTAGTCTTTACAATATCAAGCATAAAGCTACTTCCGCTAAGAAAGTGTAAATTCTCATATTGATATAATTTATATCTTAATAAAAAAGTATAGATAGTTAACTCAATATGAAAAATCGAGAATATAGCTAAAATTCCATGGCTGTTAATAAGTAGCGGAATTATAATTAAGAAATTTACTGAGTAGAAAAAAAGGTAAAAAAATCCTTTAGTAGCGAGTTTTATAATGTAAATTGGCGTTGTAATAATGTCCTAACAAGCGCGATTTGGCTGAATGTAGAAAAAATAAAAAAGACATGCAGCCGCTATAATTTTTATGTAATTTGCCAATAAATATCTGAGTTTTTTACTGAATTTTTGTTGTTGAACCCGCGAGGATCAAAAACAAGGATAAGTACTCTTATTGGTATGATAAGGAAAGTGGGAAGGTTTGTCAAGGAGTTTCATTCAGCAAGAAGTCTAAAAGCAAATTGACTTTCATTTCACTGAAGCACTATACTAAAGCTACGATGGGTAATTAGCTCAGTTGGTAGAGCACTTGCTTGACGTGCAAGGGGTCGCTGGTTCGAGCCCAGTGTTACCCACGATTTTTGCTCATAAAAAGATTTTATATGACAGCAGTGCACAATGGCAAACACTCAATAGCAGAGTCCAAGCGCTTAATTTATTCCATAATAATAGTCGCAATAACAATGCTTATGGAGATAGCAGGTGGAGTAATTTCACATTCGCTTGCTCTACTATCAGATGCAGGACATATGCTCACTGATCTTTTTGCCTTGGTTTTAAGCTGGATAGCACACAAATTTTCAGCTAAGAAATCTGATTTACAGAGGTCATATGGGTATCACAGATTGCAGATAATTGCAGCATTTGTTAATGGTTTAACTCTATTTTTCATTGCAGCGGTCATTATAATTGAATCAATAAAGAGATTCATTTGTCCGGTCAATGTTGAATGGAAAGTAATGCTAATAATTGCCACACTTGGCCTGATCTCTAACATTATAGTCTTTTTTATATTACATAGTAAATGCGAAAGTAATATAAACATAAAAAGTGCTGTATTGCATGTTATCGGAGATATTTTAGGTTCTGTAGCTGCTATACTTGCATCCATAATTATCATGTTTACCGGATGGCAAATAGTGGACCCTATTTTGTCAGTATTTGTCAGTGTAATAATCTTAAACAGTGGATATAAAATTCTCAAGAATTCTTGCCATATACTCCTTGAAGGTACACCTGAGAGTGTATCTGCTGAGGAGATAAAAAGTGAGATTGTATCTAAGTTACCTGAAGTGATAGATGTGCATCATATACATGCATGGTCACTATCTGATAATTATTTTATACTTACTATGCATGCCAAGATAAAGCAAAATGGACAACACACTAATATTTTGTATGAGATAAAAAAAATACTATTAAATAGGTTCGAAATTGCGCACTCTACAGTTGAAATTGAATACGATGAGTGCGTAGACAGTAAAATACTTAAGCATTGACATCTATAGGCTATTTGTTATTACTACAATATCATAATATTATAGAGAGTAGGCTATGATAGGTGTTTCCCAAATACAATTTCCTGGAAAGGATTCTTACAGATTAAAGACAGCAAGTTACTTCGCAGCTTTTGTTTCTTTAAGCATTTTAGTTAATCCTGCCAATGTCTTTTTATCTTTTGCCACATTGTTTTTTAGATCTGAAATAAAAACTTTTTACGTTTATAAAGACATAAAAGCTGCAAAGCAGGAAAAAATAAGTAAAAAGGAATATTGGGAAATATTTTTTGAGAAAAATAAAATTAAGATAGCATCTTTCCTTTTATTTTTTGCTTCTGTAACATATCTAACTTTTACAATTACTTTTCTACTCGTTTCGTTACTTGCAACAATACCACTTGCAATGGTTTTAATTCTATTACAAAGTGAATTAAGGCCAAAGGATTTTAATCCATTTACGTTACTCAAAGCTGCTATAAGTTTCTTTTTAGAAGGCATAAAAGAAAATACTCGCAGTATGACAAATAAGTTTGATGGTACTTATGAGCATTTACTGCCCCATCAATTGAATGACGATATTAGTAATAATATTGGTAAGTTAATACGCAAGTATAATGCAGTAACAGAAGACGCTATTAATAGTAGGGAATTTGAAGAATTTATTGAATATATAAATCACTTACATATGCTTGATGGCCAACCATTTAGTAATGAGAATAAGGGAAAATTAGTAATGTTTTTGCAAGATTTTTGCAAAGGTAATGAGAAACATAGCTCTGGCTTCACTGGTGGACAAATTCTTCTGTTAGTTCTTAGAGCCTGCAATGATGGAGATAGAGAAGCTGTAAAAAATAAAAAAGACGCGTTGATTGCAAATTTACTAGATAGCCAAACTTTCTCTAGAAAAGAACGAATTCCTAACACATGTTTTACTGGTGTTATCTACAGAATGTTAAGTACATTAGAGGGTATTCATTCCGATCCAGAGATTAAATTTACACCACCTAGACAAATGCTCCTTACAGAAGCAGAAAATGAAGCACGTAAGTTTATGTTAGACAGGCTAAAAAATAAGAAGAACAGTAAAGAAATTCTTAGGGCTTGGCATAACGCCCAAAATAATTATGAAGATGATAAAAGTCAAAAAATAGTTGATGATTTTATTGCAGAAGTAAGCGTTCCTTTAATGAGAAGGTTGCTAAGTTTTACTTCTCAGTATAGTGAACAAATTGTGCTGACATTAATGAAAAATATCAGCTCTGTAAAGTTAAATAAATTAGAGCACTTTGTGTTGGGTCAGCACATGAGAGATAGACTGCAGGAGCATGCTTTAGATGACCAACTCGAAAATATCAAAGAAAAAGTCTTTTTGAAGCTTTTAAACCAAAATTTACTTAGGATAGATTTTTCTCTTAAGGATTCATTTTTGAATGAAGCTAAGGGAATAGCTGACGAAATAATAAAAGAAGAAGTAGAGAAATTTAGGTCAGAAACTGCTGAAAAGGCTAGGAAAGTTAACCCTATAGAAGCTCAAATAGATGCTACATTGCAAAATCTGTCAGCCTTGCCACGAGAAAAGAAGTGTTGCATTGCGTATAGCAGACTGAGTAGCCAGTATAAAGGTGATGAAAGGGGAGTAATGGAGAACATCTTATTGAAAAAATTAGAGATAACGAAAGAAGAAATGAATAAGATGCTAGAAGAGTATGATGTACGTAAGCTAAAATTAGCACTTGATGATGCATGTAAAAAAAGTGGAAAAAACATGGAAGAAATAATAAAAGAAGTAGAAGAAGTGGTCTCAAGTCGTCTCTCACATGGAGTATCCGCTAGTAATGTAGCAGAAGGAATGAGACATAGCTCATAAAAACTTACGTTCTCTGCCTTGCAGAAGATTTGCAATATTTTTGTAATGCTTCAAGAAAATTAATATCGCTACAGTGAGTAGTATAAGGAATAACTCCTTTTGAAAAAAGAAAGATGCTATAACAGCTGCTGCAGTAGCAGCCAAGGAAGCAAGAGAGGAGTACCGAAAGATAAAAAATACTATTAGCCAGACAAATACAAATGCTAATGCTATAGAAATGTTAAGTGCTATCAAAACTCCCAAAGTTGTTGCAACTCCCTTTCCTCCATTGAACCTTAGCCAAATAGGAAACATATGCCCTAGAACTGCTAAAATTGCAGATACATATATATAAAAATCGTTATTATCACAAAATTGTTGTGCTGTATAAACCGCGACAAATCCTTTCAAAGAGTCTAAAAATAATGCGAGGACAGCAAGTCTCTTATTTCCTGTTCTTGCAACATTTGTAGCACCAATGTTTCCTGAACCTACTTCTCTTAAATTTATACCATTTATTTTTGCAATAATTAAGCTAAACGGTATTGAACCGATTACGTAAGATAATATAAGAATTATATATTTCTCCATTATACTAAAAATCTAGTTGATCTTGTTATTCCTCAGTCTTTTTAGATAGCATTGAACTTCATCATTAATCTGATTGCTAAACAGTATAAGTGCTGTCATATTGATGAGTGCTAAACAAGAGAATAAAGCCCCACCAATATTAGCAATAGCCATTATATCTTTAGACAAACCTGACAAAAATGCAACTACCACCACCGCTATACGATATATTACTACACTTTTTACACCAAACAAATACAGCCATCCCATTTCACAACAATATACAAATGAAATTACTGAGGAAAACGCAAACAAAGGCGCAGCGATGGTTAAAAGTATAGGAAACCAAGAAGAAACTGTTTCAAATGCTTTTTGGGTGATCAATATTCCCTCGCCAATGCCAGTCTGGTATGCGCCTGTTATTACTATTGTTATTCCTGTCAAACAACAAATTAACATTGTATCGAAGCATGGTTCTATCATAGCAACTAGACCAGTCCTAACCGGCTCCTCATCTTTAGCTACAGCGTGAGTAATTGCAGCAGAACCAACACCTGCTTCACTGGCAAAAATTGCCCTTTGAATCCCAGCGACAAATGCTCCTACTACTCCACCACCAACAGCATTGAAGTCTATCATACTGGAAAACAATATTTTTAATGTATTGCTAAAATTGTGAATATTGAATGCAATAATCGTGAAACAACTCAAAATATATATGAGTGACATAATAGGCACCAGCGCAGAAGAGACTTTAGCTATTCTCCTGATTCCACCGATAATCACCAGAGCAAGTAACGTAGAAATTATGGAAGAGAGAAACCAAGGATGACCATCTATCCAATTTGAATAACCAGATAATATTGAAACCATTTGGTTAGTTTGAAACGCTACACTTCCACCAAGACCTGATAATACAAAAACCGCTGCATATATTGCAGCCAGTACGATACCAAGTTTTTTAAATCCAAATTCCTCTAGCCCATTTCTTATATATTGAAAAGGACCACTAAATAACTGCTCTTGACCTTCTGTTCTGTGTCTGAATGCTAAAGTTACTTCAGCAAACTTTGCAGACATACCAAAAAAGCCTGTGATCATTATCCAAGGTACCGCTCCTGGCCCTCCCATTGAAATTGCAATTGCAACACCAGCAACAGTTCCAAGACCTACTGTGCTTGATAGCGCGGTTACAAATGCCTGAAAATGCGTAATGTGACCATCATGATGATCTGTGTCATATTTTCCACATAAAATAGCGAACGCATGCTTAAACATCCTTATGTTGAGAAATCTAAAACGTAGTGTTAGAAATATATAACCAAAGGCCAATAAAAGAATTATAAATGGTACGTGAAAGATCTTGAAAAACAACACTTCATTCATGAAGTTGCTTACTCCATTTAATGCAGTGTCATAACTTTTATGAAAAACTGAAGCAGCGTATACATCGTTAAACGATAGGCAAAATAACATCATGCAAAGCAATCTATAAATCATGTTTAATACCTTTTGTAATAAGAATCTATTGTATTTAAGACTTCCCTTCTCAGTAGATATATTGCAACAGCATTTGGAATCATAAGGCACATAAACAGGCTATCGCCTAAATAAGATATAAATTCTATATTTTTTGACATACAACTGATATACACTGAACCCACTATAAGAATTTGGAACAATATCAGTACTTTTTTGTTACCAAATAAGTACAACAGGGCAACTTCACAGTAGTAATAGTAAGCTATTATTGTGGAAAATGCAAAGGAAAACATTATCAGCGGAAGAGCTAGCTTGCTCAATAAAGGCAAGGCTGTTGAAAATGCTGAGCTAACTAACGTAATATCACCTACGGTATTAGTGATATGCATATCGGTGATAATTATCACAATACCAGTCAAAAATGAGACTAATATTGTGTCTACAAATGGTGCAATCATTGCAACACTTCCAACTTTAACTGGGTCTTTCTCTTTTACAATCGAATGTGCTATAGCTGCTGTTCCAGTACCTGCTTCATTAGCAAACACTGACCTTCTTACCCCTGCTATTAATCCACTCAATACTCCACCTCCTATAGCTGATTTGTTAAAGATATCTTGAAATATTATAGATAGAGCATTCAGTAGATTATTTCCGTTTACACAGATTAAATATATACACATGCCTATATATAACATTATCATGATCGGCCCTAAACCTGTTGCAACTAAAGCAATTCGCTTTATTCCTCCCAGTATTACAATTAATACAAATAGCGAGATAATAACAGATGTGTTGTATTCAAATAAGTTACTTGACAACGCTGCAATTTGATTTGCCTGAAATGGTATGCCGCCTAGAATCATTGCAACAAGCAGCATAACTGCGTAGATAAATGCAAGGAATTTGCCAGTCTTCATAAATCCAATCTTTGCAAGTCCATGTTCCATATAATAAAAAGCCCCACCAGTTGTGTTTTCAGAGCGATGAGTAAATGCAAGCACTACTTCAGCAAATTTTATTGACATGCCAAGTACTCCGGTAATTATCATCCAAAAAACTGCACTTGGCCCCCCTATTGTAATAGCTATTGCAACTCCTGATATTGTTCCAAGACCAACTGTTCCTGAAATTACCGTTGCAAATGCCTGAATGTGGGTGATTATGCCGTTATTATTATGGCTCTCTAGGTTGAATAGTGTTTGTATCCCATATTTGAACAACCTAAAGTTAATGAATTTGAATCGAATCGTACAAAAAACCCCAGTTGCAATTACCCAAATAATTATAAATGGTATGTTGAATATCTTTATATATAAAAAAGAGTTTAATAGATCAGTTGCTTTTACAATCATGCTGCTCACTACTTTTATATAGCTAATGAGTTTTATATGTGTAGTATATATAAAGTCCAGTGCTTATTGGAATAGTAAGTATATACAATGCGCCTAAAATTGGTAGTGTTATCCAGGGCTTGCTTATAAACAGTATGATCAATATTCCAAAAAACGACACAAATATATAGGATAGGCTTCTAGGAACATAAATGTACTTTGCAGAGAAAGTTGGAATATGACTTATCGAAAAAAATGAAATGGCCAAAAAGTAACAAGCTGTATTCTTTACGTTAAAAAATTGCTCTATAAGAAGTAAGTATTCACTCTCATGAGATTGAAAGGTAATAATTATTGGTAACAGAGCAAGTAAAGCGCATACAGGAGCTGGAACGCCGGAAAAGAAAAATTTTTTCCAGTATAATTGTTCTGAATGTAACGAAACATTGAATCTGGCAAGTCTTATTGATATGCAGATTACATATATCATTACTAAAATCCATCCTACAACTTTAATTTCATTTAACTTCCAAAAATATAAAAGAAAAGCAGGTGCTGAACCAAAATTTAGAAAATCTGCAAAAGAATCGAGTTGTGCTCCAAAATCGCTAGTTGATTTTAAAATTCTGGCTATTCTGCCATCCATTCCATCTATTATTGCTGCAATGATAATAAAAATTGCTGAAAATTCCCATTGTTCATTAAATGTGAATTTAAGTGAAGTAAGGCCAGCACATAAACCCAGTAAAGTTATAAAATTCGGAAATAACTTGGTAATAGGTAAGGATTTACCGTTACTTTCATCGTTATTCATACAATGTCAAAGGTAAGCTTCTCTTGTTTATTTAAATCTGCTATAACTGTCTCACCACCAATAACAGTTTGGCCTTCTGAGACTCTTACCTCTATTCCAGCAGGGATATAAATATTTACTCTGCTACCAAATCTTATAATTCCAAATCTTTCACCTGCTTTTACGCTCTGAGATGTCCTCAAATTACAAACAATGCGGCGTGCAATAAATCCAGCTATTTGTTCCACAATGATTTCTTTTCCCTTTTCATATTCAATCACAATAATCTGCTTTTCATTTTCATTACTGGACCTATTACTCATTGCAGAAACAAACTTGCCTTTCTTGTAGCTCATTTCCTTTATCGTACCAGATATTGGTATACGATTCACATGGACATTCAAAACGCTTAGAAATATGCTAACAAGCGTAAACTTCTTTTCTTCTTCATTCTCTTCTGATAAAGAGTAACTAACTTCTTCTATCTTTGAAATTACACCATCAGCAGGACTTAATATAAAGTCCTTATTGTTTGGTACAGCTCTTGCTGGATCACGAAAAAAATAGGTACATAATAACGTTGGAAATAAGCAAGTAATTCCAGCTCCCCAAGATATAGAGAATGCTATACATGTTACGATAAAGGAAACAACTATAAATAAATAACCTTCTCTGTTTATGTTAGGTAAACCAAAGCACATAATTTATTCTCGATAATTCATTATTAACAATTTATCATTTATAATTTCTCATGAAAAGCTTTTTTTCACTTCTTCACTTTTGGAATGGTTATATAAACATTTGCTTATATAACCATTGATAGAGATTAATTTTTAATGAAAATTTAATTTCTTAGCTATTGTTAATATTATTTTAATAAAAACTTAATAATAATTCTTAATAATATATGAATTGTTGTGTTCTTAATTTCGTATGACAGGGGAAATAGAAAAAGATGAATCTCCTTCCTTATACTCTGCAATTCGGATGGGTGATATTGAAGCTACAGAGCTGCTAATAAAGTTTGGTGCAAATGTCAATGATAATTATGAACGTAATCGTACACCACTACATATTGCTATCGGGTATAAGCAGTTTGAAATAGCGAAATTGCTGATAAATAACGGAGCAAACGTTAACGCAAAAACTGGAAATCATGGCAAAGATGACTTAACACCAATGCACCTTGCAATTTTTGCAAACACGCCAGAGTTTATAGAATTGCTAGCTAGCAATGGTGCGTCAATTGATGAAAGAGAAAGCACTGAAGGACATACACCTTTTCACCTTGCTACTTTATATGGAAATAAAAGTGTAATACAAGCCTTAGTTGACAAGGGACAGAATATTGAAGATATTGATAATAATGGGCGTACAGCTTTATTTTTAGCTATTAGGCAATGCACTGAAGCAAAGGATGATAGCAGAGTAGAAGTTATCGAGTATTTGATAAATAAACTCAAAGCAGACATAACGAAAAAAGATAATAATAACAACACAATACTTTTTCCTGCTGCTAATAATTGTCCTGGAAAAGTAGTGGAACTCATCATTAAACAATATATAGAAAGCTTTGGTAGAGATCGGTTGAAGAATTTTATCAATCACAAAAATAAAGCTGGAATGGATGCCTTGGATATTGCACTCAATAGTGGGAATGAAAAGGCCATTGAAGTACTTAGCTCATATGGAGCAGATATCGAGAATAAAGTAACTCCCAAGATTACTGTAGAAAAACCAAATAGTACCTTAGATGGAGCGGAAAGTATAGAAGTGGTATCCCCAATCAAACAAAAATAAAAGCAGCTCTAAATTCCTTGCTTTATTTACATTCTTTCTATAGTATGATATGTTAATGTTAGAATAGGGTATGTTTGCAGGTCAAAATAATAATCAACAGCAAAATAGAAATAGAGCACAGGCTTTAATAGAAAGAGTGCAAAATGCTTACAACAACACTAATAAAATTAAAAGATTCATTAATATAGTTTTATTAGTAAGTATGATTCCTTCATTTTTTCTTCTTGTACAGCTCTCTTTGTATTTATCATTAGTAAATTATTTTTTCAAACCAAGGGAAAATGAAAAAAGATTATCAGCGTGGCCAAAAAATGTTATTAGAATAACATTAAGCATTTTTTTAATTATACACATTATTAATTCCTGTGTGCTTTTGGTACTGCCTATATTGTGCTTATGTTTGCTAAACAAATCACTCATTGAAGAAATACAGCAGTTTAACGATTTAATACAACAAATTCCAGAGGAAGAAAGGCCTATTTTCTTTCAAGATTTAGCAGCCATTCCTTTTATGGCACAAACTACTCATGACCCAAGTGCAGTTGCTAGTATAAACTTGAGTGTTGATAGACTCATAGAAAAGTATAAAGAGAATTTAAGCAAAGATGAATTCTATGTACAGCTAAATAGAGGCAACACAACCGACATTGAAGAGTACATCAAACAATCAAATGAATTTACAGAAGGCGATAAATCTCATGCACTTGAATGCTTAAGATTTATCAATAGAACAGGAGATAATTTTAAAGACAATCATAGTAAGTTAACATTAAAGCAAGCAGCTATTTTATGTTGGAAAGCCTGCAATGATAGAAATACAGGAACAGAGAATCAAAGAATTCCTTTGAGTGATGCAGGCATAAAAAATAGAAAGGATATGTTTGTAAAAGGTCTTGTAGACGCTGCAACAACTTATGGTAATCAAGGTCAAAGTTGTGCAGGTGGAACATACAATAAATTATTTGAGTCTTTATCTGGCTTACATCCATCAGTGGTTATTACACTCGATGGAGAAGAGGCTAGAGAAATGATAAAAGAAACGATCACACAAAAATTCCCTGAAATGGCCAGAGCCAATTTCACCAATTTCTCTGGAACAGAACAAGAAAGGATCCGTAGCGAGTTACCAGAGTTATCATCTGAAACAGTAAGGTATATTATGACTACGCATTCAGCTCTTGAGAGAAGGTGTCAAGAGTTCAGCAATAGATTAAACAATGATAAAAAGAATGAAATATTAGAAGAGTGTATGAGCAACTTATCCTGTGTTGAGCTAGAAAGTCCAATTGAAAGGAGAAGGTAAATTGTATTTGATTGTCGCCATTTATTTTAAAATATGAAGCAGAGTTTTGTATGATTATTTGAACTTAAGTTTATGTATTGAAATAACATGTAAAACCACTTCGTGTAGGTGATATGTTATGTTTTATCTACATGTCAAGGATCCTTCTCTCAACTTAAAGATGTTGCTAATCAGCACATACAAATGTAATATTAATTAATATTTATAAATAAAGCAATTCCATGGAAAGTAACTACAACGCCGACGCAATAAAAATCCTAAGAGGTCTTGATGCTGTAAGAAAGCGTCCAGGTATGTATATTGGTGACACTGATGATGGATCAGGCTTGCACCATATGGTGTATGAGGTTGTTGATAATGCGATAGATGAGTCTTTAGCTGGTTATTGTAGTAAGATTGAAGTTAGCATAAATGAAGATGGTTCAGTTTCTGTAACCGACAACGGTCGTGGCATTCCAACAGACATTCATCCAGAGGAAGGAATATCGGCAGCAGAAGTAATAATGACCCAATTGCATGCAGGAGGTAAATTTGACAGCAATACCTATAAGGTTTCCGGAGGATTACATGGTGTTGGAATTTCAGTTGTGAATGCATTATCAAGTTGGCTGGAATTAACCATCTGGCGCAATAAAAAAGAACATTTTATGCGCTTTGAAGATGGTGAGTCTATTGAATCTTTAAAGATAATTAATGAAAACACAAATAAAAGAGGAACTAGAGTAACGTTTATGCCATCAACGGGGACTTTTAGTAGTATTGATTTTAGTTACTCCACTCTTGAGAGTCGCATCAGAGAATTGGCATTTTTAAACTCAAATATTGAGATAATTTTGCGTGATCTCCGTAATAAACCACATGTAGAGTCTCATTTTAACGATAGTAAAGAGTCTGAAGATAATTTTGGTACAGCTAATTTTGTACGGTACTTAGACAAGAATAAGACACATGTTACTAAAATTGCCAGCATTAGAGATAATGTAAAAGATCTAGGTACCAGTGTAGAAATATCAATGGAGTGGAATGATTCCTACTATGAGAATATGCTATGCTTCACAAATAATATAAGACAACGGGATGGTGGTACGCATTTGGCAGGGTTTAGATCTGCACTAACCAGATGTATCAATAACTATGCAAACAATGAAGGTTTTTTGAAGAAGGCAAAAGTGAATTTGACTGGAGAAGATGTTAGAGAAGGCTTAACTTGTGTTTTATCTCTCAAGATGCCTGATCCTAAATTTTCTTCACAGACAAAAGATAAATTGGTCAGTTCTGAAGCGCGGGCAGTTGTAGAGAGCATAGTTTTTGACAAGTTGAGTACAATACTTGAAACTGACCCCAAGTTAGCAGCAAGTATAGTAGAAAGAGCGATTAGGTCAGCAAAAGGAAGAGAAGCCGCAAGAAAAGCACGAGAGTTAGTTAAAAATAAAAACAATATTAATATTGCAACTCTACCGGGAAAGCTTGCCGATTGTCAGGAAAAAGTTCCTGAGTTATCGGAATTGTTTATAGTAGAGGGTAATTCCGCAGGTGGTACTGCAAAGCAGGGACGTAATCGTAAAACACAGGCGGTACTTGCTTTAAGAGGGAAAATTCTAAACGTAGAACGTGCAGGGCTGGATCGTATTTTTTCATCTGCAGAAATTGGCTCTCTGATCACGGCAATTGGGGCTGGAATAGGGAGTGAGCACTTCGATATTGAAAAAACTAGGTATCATAAAATTATCATTATGACAGACGCAGACGTTGATGGCTCGCATATAAGAACTTTGATTCTAACTTTCTTTTTTAGACATATGCGTGAAGTAATTGAGAAAGGGTATTTATACATAGCGCAGCCACCGCTCTATAAAGTTACAAAAAATGCTAAAGATACTTATATCAAAGATGATGAAACTTTTGAAGAGTATATAGTAAATTCAGCGATTAAAAGATTAACATTAAATGGTGTAGGCAAAGATTTGCGTTTCGTTTTGAATAAGTGCCTCAGTATTTCAAACATTAGCAAAAATTATGATAGGGAAATACCAAAAGATCTCTTAGAATCATTGCTAATTTTAAGCAAAAAGAATGCTCTATTGTCTGCTGATGAGATATTAAAATATTTAAAATTGATGTATAGTGAATATAATTGGGAAGTAGAAGTAAAAGATGAGGAAATTCACATTGCTAAATTGTTTCAAGGGTTAGCAGACAAATATGTATTCTCGCTTAGTATGCTTGAAAGTAAAGAAATACGGAATATATTGAGTTCTCTTGATAACATAATTGACTTATTTAATGGTGATTCATTTTTACAGTCGCAAGAAACTGAAATAAAAATAAAGTCTCCAAGTGCACTCGCAAAAATAGTGATGGATTATGGTAAAAAAGGTTTAACTCTGCAGAGATTTAAAGGCCTTGGTGAAATGAATGCTGATCAGCTTTGGGAAACTACACTCAATCCAGAAACTAGAACTCTGTTAAAAGTTGAAATAAAAGATTGTGAAGAAGCAGATAGTATATTTTCGGTGTTAATGGGTGATATAGTTGAACCACGTCGTGACTTTATAAATAACAATGCACTTAACGTGCATGATGTTGATATTTGATTTTAGAAACGCTAAACCCTTATGGCTTAGCATTGTGTGCCAAACCGGCTATTTAAAACGTACTACTAACCAATCCATTTCAGAAATCTGAATTGATCTCGGTTGTATTTCCGTTTTCGATCATAAATATATAGATTTTCTGCCCTATTGTTGTTATAATTAACACCTTGCTAAATTGAATATTAATGAATGAATTGAGAAGGCTCACTATTACAGAGATGCATGATGGACTAAGGCGGGGGGATTTTTCTGCTGTTGAGCTTGTAGAGACGCATGTTAATGCAGTTGAAAATGAGCAACTAAATGCATTTGTAACAAAAACCCCAGAAATCGCGATAAAAGCTGCTAAAATAGCAGATGAATACTTCTTGAAACAAAAAGATAATATTTCACCACTTATGGGCATACCAGTTGGTGTTAAAGATTTATTCTGTACAAAAGGAATAAAAACAACAGCATGCTCAAAAATGCTGGAAAATTTCATCCCTACTTATGAATCTACGGTATCTAACTTGCTTTTAAAAAATGGAGCAGCCATGCTTGGTAAACTTAACATGGATGAGTTTGCTATGGGTTCTGCGAACACAAACAGCTATTTTGGTCCTGTTAAAAATGTATGGATTAGAAAAAGTGACGGAGAAAAAGTTGTTCCTGGTGGATCATCTGGTGGATCTGCAGCATCAGTTGCTGGGTTTTTATGTGCTGGAGCACTAGGAAGTGATACTGGTGGTTCTGTACGCCAACCAGCAGCTTATTGTGGAGTTGTTGGAATAAAGCCAACTTATGGAAGGTGTTCGCGTTTTGGTATGATTGCGTTTGCAAGTTCTCTCGATCAAGCAGGAGTAATTACTCGTTCCGTTTCTGATTCAGCATTAATGCTTGAAATAATTTGTGGCTATGATGAAAAAGATTCAACATCGAGCAAAAGGACAGTGCCTAAATTTTCCAGTTTTATAAATGGTGATATTAAGGGTAAGCGCATTGGTATACCAAAAGAGTATAAGATGGATGGAATTTCAGAAGAAATCGTTCATCATTGGGAAAAAGTTTCTTCCAATTTAAAAGAAAATGGTGCTGAAGTTGTTGACATTACTCTGCCTCATACTAAATATGCGATACCGGTTTACTATCTAATTTGTTCTGCTGAAACTTCATCTAACCTTGCTCGCTATGATGGTGTACGTTACGGATTCAGGGTTGATGCTGATACCCTTGAAGAAATGTATTCGCTAACAAGAGCAGAAGGTTTTGGTAAAGAAGTGAAAAGGAGAATTTTAATTGGTTCTTATGCTCTTTCTTCAGGTCATTACAATGAGTATTATGAAAAAGCACAGTGCATTAGGGCATTAATCAGAAATGATTTTATAAAAGCGTTTGAAAAAATAGATTACATACTTGTGCCATCTGCTCCAACAGAGGCTTTTGGCTTAAATGAAAAGCCAGACCCGCTAATTATGTGCATCAATGATGTGTTTACCGTGCCGGCAAGCTTAGCAGGGTTACCTGCTATTTCTGTTCCTGTTGGACTTTCCAATGAAGGCTTACCACTTGCTTTACAAGTAATTGGAAATTATTACGATGAAGCTGGAATATTAAATATGGCAAGTGTGATAGAGCAAAATTGTGGCAGAATAGTTAATTCCCTTACGTAATATGTTTTCTTATAGTAACTATAGCATTATGATTATTTTGGCTATAGGAAACAAGAGCTTGATTTTTACAGCTAAATAACAGACCATCAAAGGCACACATAAATATCTACAATGAAAGAAAAAACTTTCACAATCATTGATGGTTATGGTTTTCTTTTCAGAGCTTATTACGTTTTGCATCATTTGACTACCACAGCTGGTATTCCAGTAGGTGCTGTGTACGGTTTTCTTAATATGGTTCTGAAGTATATTTCCCATTCGGACTACTTAACTATAGCACTTGATTCTGGCAAAAAAAATTTCAGGCACAGTTTATATTCTGAGTATAAAGCAAACAGAGTAACACCTCCTGAGGATCTAATTCCACAATTTACAATACTGAGAGAAGCGGTAGAAGCTTTTAACTTCAGCTATGAAGAGATTGAAGGCTATGAAGCAGATGACATAATTGCAACACTAGCTGCAAAATATGCCAACCACGAAGACTTTAAAGTAGTAGTAGTCTCATCAGATAAAGACTTATTTCAACTTTTGAATTACAACATTCTAATATTTGATCCTATCAAAAATATATACGTAGATGAAAAACAAGTGATAGAAAAATTTGGTGTAAATTCAAATAAGCTTCTTGATTTATTTTCTCTAACTGGAGATGCATCTGATAACATTCCAGGTGTTCCAGGAATAGGCCCAAAAACTGCAGCTAAATTGCTGGATAAATTTGATTCGTTGGATAACATTATAGAAAACATCAATAACATTGAGCAAACAAGAGTTCGTAATATTCTTACTGAGCATAAGGAAAAAGCACTAATTTCAAGAGAACTTTTGTCACTATGCAAAAAAGTAGATCTTCAACATGATATTGTAAAATATGAAGTTCATCCTCCAAATATGGAAAAATTGTTATCCTTTTTGAAGAAATATGAATTTAATTCATTGATAGGAAAAGTAGAAAAGCTCTTTTCTTATAGTGGATCTAGCACAAAAGAGAAAACAGAATATAGTAGTGAAGAATTAGAAAAATTTTTGGAGCATTGCAGATATGAAGGTAAAATTGCAATTCATTGCCACTTTGAAAACAATAGATTGAACAAAATCTCCTTATCTTGTAGTGAGGATAATATTTTCTACATAGATCAAAGCTGCCTACAAGATGCACTTACTATAATAAATTCAACTTTATTTTCAAATGGGGTGCTTAAAATAGTACATGATATTAGAAAGATCAGAGAAATATTTCCTACAATAGAGAGAGTGCTAGACTCAATTGATGACCTGATGATCATGTCATACAGCCTTGACACAGGTAAGCATGATCACAGCATTCCAAACATAATTGCACACAATTTAAGTAAAAATGTAGAAACTTTCTCGGCAAAAATTTTAATAGCGATCCATGAGAAACTGACACAAAGATTATTTCAGGAAAAACTTTTTACGATTTACGAGCGCTTTGATAGACCTCTCATGAAAGTAATATTTGATATGGAGCAAAATGGAATACTGCTCAATATTCAAAAACTACAGGAATTGTCTGATAAGTTTGAGCAGCTAATTGCTGTACTTGAAAACGATATACATAATTTAGCAGGAGAAAAATTCAACATTGCATCGCCAAAACAATTAAGTGATGTTTTGTTTAATAAAATGGAGCTAAGTAAAAAGAAAAAGTCAAAATCTGGGTCGTATAGCACTAATTATGAAGTTCTAGAGGCTCTTGAAGAAGAAGGAGTAGAAATTGCAAGTAAAATTTTAAATTGGCGACATTTAAGTAAATTAAAGGGTACCTACACTGATGCGCTAATAAAGCAAGTTGATCCTATTGATGGTAGAATACACACAAGTTTCTCAACAACTGTGACTGCAACTGGAAGGCTGAGCTCGAGCAACCCTAACTTGCAGAATATTCCTATCAGGAGCGAAGAAGGAAATTTCATCAGACAAGCATTTATTGCACCAAAAGGTTGCAAGATAATTTCTGCCGACTATTCACAAATAGAATTAAAACTCCTGGCACACGTTGCAAATGTTACCGCATTTAAAGAAGCTTTTGCAAACAGGCAAGATATTCATGATATCACTGCAAGACAAGTTTTTGGAGTGCAAGAAATAGATGAGCAATTAAGACGCAAAGCAAAAACCATTAATTTTGGCATTATATATGGCATTAGTCCATTTGGCCTTGCAAAGCGACTTGGCATTACCTTTCAAGAGGCTGCTGAATACATTAATTACTATTTTTCTTGTTACCCAGAAATAAAGGTCTATATGGAAAAAGCAGTATCTATCGCGAGAAATCATGGTTATGTAGAGACTTTGTTTGGTAGAAGATGTTTTGTAAGAGACATCAACAATAAAATTCCTTATCTAAGACAATTTGCAGAAAGGGCAGCAATAAATGCACCACTGCAGGGAACTGCCGCTGATATAATAAAACGCGCGATGATTCGGCTTTTTGATCAGTTAAAGTCAGGTAAAATAATCCTCCAGGTTCATGATGAATTACTTGTAGAAGTGGAAGAGAGCAGAGTGCAAGAAACAGCAAAACTTATGAAAGATATAATGGAAAATGCAGTAGAAATTTCTATACCACTTGAAGTAGAAATAAAAATTAGCGACAACTGGGGCTTTTCTTAATTATACCCTAAGAACCTGTCTTGAAAGGACTTAAGTAGTATCTGTTCAGATGCATGGCTAATGTGTAAATATTGAAGCAAAAGTAATGTCATCCCAGTGCTTGACACTGGTGCTCACAAGCAACCTAATCATAGATATTAAAAGCAACGCTTTCAATGAGACTACAAAAGGCTGGATTCCAGTGTCTGGGCACTGCCTTATTGTTGTAAATTCACTTTTACCTTATTTTGCCACACCCCTGAACGGATGCCTTGAGTGGTTAATTTCGCAAGTATAATAGTAGTCATATTAAAGAGTTCTTGAAGTAAGGAGAGCACGTTAAGCAAACAACGTTTACCTAAAATTCTGTGACATTAGCAGCTTTCTTGCCCCGTTTTCAGTAAACAGTGATTTTTCTATATATTAGAAAAATTTTTATTTTAATTAGCGTTAAACAATAGGCGCCTATTGGTTTTTAGCTAAAGTAAGGGTCAAATATCTGGAATTCTGGACATAAAATCCCCCTGTGTAAAAAAAAGATTAGAAAAAAGTGCAGCGCACATACAACAGAGATTAAGCATATTTACATGCACTAAAGAAGATACGCTACGCTTTTTGATTAAAAATTTGACTGAAAAGTCTGCAGACAAAGATAGATTTTGAGCTCTTAAAATATCTCTAACTGTAATTATAATCAGATTTAAAATATATGGAAGCAATTTTTTACATTCCCTTATCATTTGTTACTTTTCTATTTCTTGCTTTATTCTTTTCTTTTTTCCCTTTCAAGACAGGTTCTAAGAAATTTGAATTAATGCGAAAAATATGCTATAATTATAGCATAGGTTAGTACAAATAGATCGTTATGACAGTTCCAAAAGCAAAAAATAAGCCTTTAGAGTCATCTACTCAGGTGACCGGGCAAAATGAGATGCTCTTCAAGAAGGAACATAAGGAAATTTACGATTACTTTGTAAAAGTATTAGAAGTTAAAGCCAAATTAAAGGAGAGCAAAGGAATAACTGATTATTTTATATTAGCTTATAAGAAGATACTACTAACTAATGTCAATCCGGAAAAAATAAGACCACTCAGTGAAGAGAATTTTTGTCAGTTTTTACTTTCTATATTTAAAGAAGTTAGAGAGAAAAAATTGGCTGGAGAGGAAGATAGTAAAGTAAAGCAAGTAGTAGAGGAATGCTTAGATGATGTACGTGGTACAGAAGCTAAAGATTTACTAATAAAACTTGTTGGGTTCCCATTGGGAATAAAAATAGACCCGAAAAATATTTCTGGCTCCTTTATGGATGGAGTGAAAGAAAAAATACCATTTTTAGGTGGAGATAAAAAAGAAGAGGATGAACCACTACTTAGTGATCAAGAGATGGTAACAAAGTGCTTACGTAAGGTTTTTCTTCCTATTCTTTTTTCCATTGCTTCAATATTAATTTTTGGTCCTACTACACTTGCGATAGTTGCTGCTGTTATTGGTACAATATTTGCTGTAAAGGGAGGAATTGAAGTTCTTTTTTCAAATAATAGGCCAGGTACTTTATATGACCCTAGCTCACCAGATAAAGATGATACAGAAAAGAGAGCAAAATTGAATGAAAAAATTCGCAAGGGTATTGATGATATTTTAAAAACCCCAATTGAAAGCTCTCTTGAAACAATTGCTGACGGGAGTAAAAAACAACCTACTCCGGAACAAGCTCCTCAGGTGGGAAATAAAGGGGGTGAGCAGCTTACTATGCTTGATGGAAAAATTACTATAGATCAGCCAGCCAAAAGCACAGAAAAGACAGCAGTCAAGTAAGACCTATTTGCCAAAGGTGAATTGTGTAATAGGTCTTTTATTGTTTTATAACACATACAACAGGAGTATGATCAGATGGGTTTTCTAGTTTACGCAACCTATCATCTATGTAACATGTTTCCAATTTATCTGCAGCTTGTGGCGATAGCAGCATATGATCTATTCGCATTCCTTGATTGTTTCTGAGTGAATTACCTTGATAATGCCACCAAGTGAATTGTTGTAAGTTGAGGTGAGATATTCTAAATGCATCTTTAAAACCAAGATTCAAGATCGCTCTTAATTTCTCACGCTCTTTTATATGAAAGCACACTTGGCCATTTAATAAATTTGAATCAAAAACATCAATTTCATCCAGTGCAACATTATAATCGCCAGCTATAATAGTTAACTCTTCATTTTTCAACAAAGTGCCCATCCTTTCATATAGGTTATCAAAAAACTTGAGTTTATACTCAAAAGTATGAGAGTCTGGGCTTTGACCGTTTGGAACGTATACACTTCCTACCCTTACCTTATTATTGGAGTGTTTTATCACACACTCTATATAACGTGCTTCTTGATGACTCTCTACAATATCAATTTTTAATTTTTCCAGTATTGGATATTTAGATAAAACACAAACACCATTTCTTGCAACCTGTCCATAGACAGCATATTCATATCCTAACTTTTCTATCTCTGCATAAGGAAATTGCTCTTCTGTACATTTTATCTCTTGCAGCAAAACTATATCTATCTGACTATCAACTATAAAACTACAAAGTTGGTTAATTCTTTTACGTATGGAGTTTACATTCCAAGTTGCAATCTTTAGCATCAACAATCCTTATTAATTATATCAATTAAACTCTCCCCTGTGGGCAACCTCGATGTTATAATTTTTTTCCACTTGATTAACTTTAAACTATCAGCAATGTTTTTACTCATGGTATATGCAACTGTATTATTCATCACAGGAGATAGCCCACTTTTTAGAACTAATGAACAAAATACCCTTGCAGTTTGTGAGGAAAAAAAAGCAACGCTATCAATTTTACCGTCCAATAGTAAATTTTTACACCTATTAGTTAGACTCCTTTTAGTAATTGTTTTATAGAGTACAACTTCTCTTACGTTAAAACCTTCTTCAGATAATCTTTTTTTTAGGTCACATGATACTTCTTGTCCCCTTATATATAAGAACTTTATTGTATTTGAATAATGAGATTTTATGCATGATATCAGACCATCAACGTTGCTGTCTGCTGAGATTATATCGGAAAATCCCAAATTTTTTGCAGCCTGCATGGTTGAATTACCAACCGTAATAATTGGAAAGCCATACTCTTTACATATTTGACTGAAAGCCTTTACACTGTTTTTACTTGTAGATATCACAACATCAAATTCGTGCGCGGATATATCAGGATTTAAGTACTTTATTGTGAATACTGGCTCTATAAAAACTTTGTATCCATATTTTTTTAGCGTGCTTCTTGTGCTCAACGAATCTAATAAAGGCCTTGTCAATAAAATAGACTTCATTCTGGTTTATTTCACTAGCAGTAAAATAATATCCCTTATACACAAATTATTGAATAAAAACTTTTATTTTTTAAGTTTCTTACGTAACCTATGAAAAAGGCAAGAGAAACTCCATAAATTGGCCCAGTGCTAGAAAACTGATCTTAAATAAGCGAATGTTTTTGATAAAATGAAAAAAAGATGTTACTCACTGAGTAACATCTTTTTTAAGAAGATAGATAGTTTTGTTTACTCTCTATATCTTCATTTTTGGAGCTTGATGCTCTACATCGACTTCAGCAGTTACTGTTGAAGAAGGTCCCACCAATTTGTCCAAAGAACCTG
This sequence comes from Wolbachia endosymbiont (group B) of Protocalliphora azurea, assembly GCF_947251865.1. NCBI lineage: Bacteria > Pseudomonadati > Pseudomonadota > Alphaproteobacteria > Rickettsiales > Anaplasmataceae > Wolbachia > Wolbachia endosymbiont (group B) of Protocalliphora azurea. Next base: position 470,849 of record NZ_OX366394.1, read on the forward strand.
TCTTTCTTAAGTCAGCTTGGGTTTTTAACTTGCCATTTTTCTCAGTGAACATACCATGTTCCGGAGAAGAACTTGGTGAATTGAACCCACTATCAGAATTACGACGGTAACTGGCAAAGCTAGAAGTTGTAGCAGTACTGTCAGTGCTTATAGAACCCATTGAATTGCTTCTTGGCGGTTTCTCCGGAGCAACATAAAAACGGCTATTTCCTATCTCCGCAGATTGTATCTGATCCAACTCAGAATCTTGATATCTTATATAAGTAACTTCCTCTGGCTTTTTGCTACCTTTTGACGAGAACATCCTACCAAAGAATGAAGTAGGTGCTTTTACTTCCTTGTGCTCACTAGGGTTTAACAACTCCGCTTCGCTGCTAGTAGTGCTGTAACTACTTAAAGAATTCATTGAACTACTTCCTGATAAGCTATTTTCCAGTGAATTCATAGAACTTGCTTTATGCCTTTTTGCTAACTTATTAAGCCTTTCTAAAGTATTAAAACGAGTATGCTCTTCCTTGCATTCTCTAATAACTTCCTTAATCTCATTATGATGTTCAGAAAAAATTTCATATAGGCTGCTATTATCTTTAGCTAACAAATGTTGCAACTTCTTAGCATCTAATTTATTGATAAAGTCTATTTGCTGCTTCAATCGGTTGATCAACTGGTCCTTTTTGGCACTGTGTTGACCATCAACAGAATAAGCTTTCTCTAATATTTTTTCCCCCAGCTTAGAAAATATTTTCCTAGTTAAAGCAGAGCTATTCACACCTTTGTCTTCAAAAACTTCCTTGACAAACATTTCCTTTACACTATTAAAACTTCTCGTTTTTTCTTTTGTTTTCAAAATAACAGTTTGATCTTCATTACCTATTGAATATGCGATGCCATCTAAACTAGACATGCTTGCACCACTATCACTCATCTTCCTTCCAAGGTTTTGAATGTTATCCCCCATTTTTCTTAATGTAGAGCTAGCTCTCTCTTGTGTTGCCTGTTTTACAGAACTTGCAGTTTCTTTTACCGAATTCTTGGCATATACAGCACCATCTTTGATTTTTCCGCCAATATGCTTCGCTCCTTCAACTGTTTTTTCTGCTGACCATTTGAGCCCTTTATATCCAGATTGAACTGCTTTTACAGCAACTTTCGCAGCGAAAAATAGAGTAAGACCAACTATAGCACTTGGTATAGCAAGTGTTGCACCAACTGCCAAAAATGGTAACACTGCTGCAAATAATCCACTTGCTGTACCTACTACAAGAGCCTGATCTCCTTTCTTCATTTTGGAGAATTCTGTATCTCCTTTTAACAGATCCATAATTCTGTCTTTTAGCTTCTTGGGATCGTGAATGATATCTGAATTTAATGAAGAATCTTGAATCATTTTAAGATCATCTTGCTTAGTTTCAACAAAATTTGAAGAGTTTTTTTCACTAGGTGACATTTTTAACCTCACTATTAATTAAACATACTAATATTGTATATATCTGATTCTTAAGTTAGGGTTAATTCATCTAACAATGTCCACTTACTCTCAAATGATTTTGCTTGATGTGTTTTTTTGAAAGCACAGAAAATTAGTGATTATTGCAATATAATATCTCGTTTGGATTAGCTATAGTTGAAGCAAAACTCATCCTTTTGAAGGAGTAGATTTTTCTGAAGCCTGAGCAGAGACTGCGCTTGGATCTGATAGTTCTGTTCTGACATATTTGCGTTCTTTATCATATAAATCATGAAAATCATTCATTTGCACGTCAGTTTGAATTTCTATTTCTTTAGTCTTTTTTTGATCTGTTGAAGATGATGCATTAACTCCTTTATCTTTAGTAGCTTTTTGTCTTAGTTGTGTATTTTCTTCTTGTAATTGTTTTAAATTTTTCTTTAACTCATCAATCTCTTTTGTTTTTTGTTTTAATTGTTCAGATATCATTAGTTTGTCCCTAGCCAAACTTTTATTTTCCTTTCCTAATTTACTAATTCTTTTGCTTGAAGATTTATCCGCAGCTTGTGTACCTTGGTCTTGTGTTTTAGGAACTGTAGTTTCGTGATTACTTGCCTGGATTCCTCTACTTTCATATTTAGCTTCAGTTTGAGTTGAAGTAGCTACTTTCGCATTTACTTCACTGAACTCATCCGCAAGTGATCTTCCGGGTTCACGTTGCCAAATTTCCCTTTCTAAATTCCCCTTTTCTTTTTGCAGTTGATTTAATTCTCTAGCTAATTGATTTGCTGTATCAGTCAATTTTTCGTTTTCATTTTTTGCTTCCATCAACTGTTCTGCCAACTGCTTTTCATGATTATCTTGTGAACCTTCTACCAATATTTTCTTTAGATTATTTTCCAAATTTGCATTCTTTTTTTCTAGTGCACTTAACTTAGCTTCACTTTGCTTAAATTTTTCCTGTAGTTCCTCATTTATTCTATTTGTTGACTGAATCTCGCTTTCTTTATCTTTCAATTGATTAATTAAATCTGTTATTCTAGCATTTTTATCTTTTTGACTTTGTTCTAGTGTGCTTATACCAATTCCCACTATGCAAAGAACAGATAGACAATAATGGGAAAGAAGTGATAATAAAGTAGATAAAATAGAGAGGTATAAATGGCATTAAGGTCAAAACTATTAGACGAAAAAGTTGTAAATTTGGCGAAAGAAATGTTAAAAAAGGTCAGAAATAACGCATATGTTTCAAAAAAGTTACAAGCGGTGATAGCAGGAAAAGAAAGTAGTATAAGCGCTGTGGCAAGAATATGTAAAATTTCAAGGACTGCTTTGACTGAATGGATAAAGCATCTAAAATTTGGTAGAGTAGAAAGATTATTTGCCCCGTCTCAGCGGCGAAGAAAAAGCAAATTAAAGAAAAATCAACGTGAGCAAATTGAAATATGGGTAGAAAGAAATCCAAATATTACTATTAAGGAAGTGCAGATAAAAATCTCAGAGGAATTTGGCCTAAACATTAGCAAATCAACAGTGCACCGTGAGATACAAAGGATGAAATTTTCTTATATAACACCGAGGCCAATGCACCATAAACAAGATAAAAACAAGCAAGAAGAGTTTAAAAAATACTTCAATAAAATAGTCAATTCCCACCCTGAAAAAGAGGTGTTTTTTTGATGAATCACGATTTGGAACTCATTCAAAAATCGGACACGGATGGTTTAAAAAAGGGGTCAGAACGCAGGTTAAAATGAAAATTGGTAGACAAAATTTCTATATCTACAGTGCGGTAAATCCAAGAAGTGGTAAGAAAATCAGCCTACTTGCTCCATATGTAAACACTGATTGTATGAATATATTTCTGGAGCAGATGTCGAAAGATTTAGGCACGAAAAAAGCCTTTCTTGTAATGGATTGTGCAAGTTGGCATAGATCAAAAAGTTTGAAATTTCAGGAAAACATTACCATTATATACTTGCCTCCTTATTCACCGGAACTGAATCCTGTTGAGAGGTTGTGGCAATATATCAAATACAATACTTTACGTAACAGAGTCTACGATACCATAGGCTTACTTGCAGATGTTCTGTGTAATTTTATTGTCAGTATTTCCAGCACTACTATTAAACGAGTTTGTAATGTTTCTTATTTGTTCGATTAGTAATGGAATTTGGTATTACCTTTCGTTCTAATTGCTTAATGTCTTGATCTTTTTTAGCTAACTCTTTTTCCTTTCTTTTCAATTCATCTTTAAGTCTTGTGAATTCTTTTTCCAGATCTTGCTTTCCCTCATTTAGTGTTCTTATTCCTGTACCACCTTCCTTTTCTATCTTTTGATTAAGCTCTTCTGATTTTTTGAGTTTCTCTGTAAGTGACTTAATAGAAGCATCTTGTTCCTCGATTTTTTGATCTCTTTCAAATATTGCTTGCTGTTGTTCATTAACTTCCTTTTTCAAGGAGTTACGTTCTGACTTTAGATCCTCAAGCTGCTTTGCCTGCTTTGCAAAATATTGAGCAAGCATTTCTTTTTCTTCTTTTAACTTCTCAATTCCATCTATAATTTCATCCACTTCTTCTTTGTCACTAGATTTACTAATGCTAGAGAAAGAACTTCTACGCGAATCAGGAGAGGAATATCCACTACTACTTAATATAGGTGACTGTGGTGAATTTTTTGTAAATGTTTCCTCTGCTGGTGTTTGCTGATCGTTCACACTTTTGCCCATGTCAGTAAAAGCTTGATATAAAGTTTTGCCATTGATAAAAACTTCTTTATTCTGCTCAACTAATTTTAATACCTCTTCTGGGTCGGTTATTTCTCCAAATTTTGGTTCATCAATCACTCTTTTTATGCCCTTAGAATTTACTTCTACAGTCATGCTACAATCTATGCTATTGCCTTTAGAATCCTTAGCTTGCCAGTTAATGGTCATCTCACATGAGCTTGAACCAGTAAAATCATAGTGCCTTTCGCTGCCTTTTTTGGTTGCAGTTATTTGACTATCTTTCCCTAAAGATAGGTTATAAACCTTGCCTTCGTCACTGGCTCTTAAAAGGGTGCTAATCTCTATTGGTTTTTCTTTATTTTCAAATCTAATTTTAAATTCATTATCTTGTGTTGTATATACTAAGAAATTTTCACTTGGTAGAGATTCTGCGAATTTTTTATGTGTTGCATTTATTGATTGCTCAAACTTTTGAAACTCCTCTTTCCACTTTGAACTTACCTGTTCTTTAATGTTCTCATCTTTGTGTAAAGGACCAATAAAGTACCAGATTAAATTTTCTTCTTCTAGTTTTCTGATAAAATCCTGAAAATTTTTGCAAGATTTAATGAAACTTAAAATATCATTTTTCTTTTGCTCATCTACATCTAAACCTTGATTTTCAGCTATAAATAAGTTTTCTTTTAGCATAATTTCTATTTTTAGAGAACTATATTATAATATTAGCATATTTTCTTAAAAAATCAACTAATCTTATAGTTAAATAAACTTGAGTATTTGGCGGGAATGTTATATATTAACCACTCCAAGAAGTGCAGTATGGACAATACTATTATAAGAAAATACGATATTAGAGGTGTGGTAGGCAGAGACCTGCAAATCAGTGATGGGTATGAAATAGGTAGAAAATTCGGTCAAACTGCAGCTAACGTTTGTGTAGGCTATGACAGCAGGATAGATTCACCAAGCATAGAAAAAGAATTAATCAGAGGCTTGATTTTATCCGGTGCGAATGTTATACGCGTTGGGCTCTGTTCTTCACCTATGCTCTACGCTGCAACAATGCAGGCAGATCTTGGGATTATGATCACTGCTTCTCATAATCCCAGAGAATATAACGGCTTTAAATTTTTCAGTAGTAAAAAAGTTTACTCAGATCAAGAAATGAAGGAAATTATAGGCAATACAATTAAAAACAGCACGAAAATTGGAAGCTTAATTAACACGAATATATATAGTGAGTACGTTAACATATTAAAAAATGCGCTCAAGAATAACGCTACACAAAAACTAAAAATAGCTTGGGATTTTGGCAATAGTCCAACAATTGTAAGGTATATTGAAAAAGTTTTACCAAGTCATATACACATCATAACCAATAACTCTATAGATGGGACGTTTCCACTGCATGACCCAGATCCCATAGAAGAAAAAAATCTTGCTCAGTTAATCAGTATTGTCAAGAAAGATAAATGTGATCTTGGTATTGCACTTGATGGTGATGGTGATAGGGTACGCTTGATTGATAATAAAGGTAATGTTGTTTCCAATGATCACTTGTTTATGATTTTTTCACGTGAAGTATTGGCGGAATACCCAAAAAGCAAAGTTATTGCCAACGTAAAAATGAGTATGAAAGTGCATGATTTCGTTAGCAAATTAGGAGGACAAATAATTACCTGTGCCACTGGACACTCACTAGTTAAGAAAAAGATGGTAGAAGAAGGGGCCAAGTTTGCCGGTGAACTGAGTGGGCATTTTTTCTTTTCTGAGCTGGGTTTTGATGATGGACTATATTCTGCTATTAAAGCCATTGACATTTTACTTAAGAAAAACCAAAGCCTATCTGAGGCGATTGAAGATTTACCAAAGTTATATATCACTCATGAAGTGAAAATTGTGGTGAAGGATGAGAAAAAATTTCAAATAATTGAATCAATCAAGGAGACACTAAAGCAGCAAAACATTGTATTTTCAGAGCTTGATGGAATTAAGGTAACTGATGATAAAGGTTGGTGGCTTCTTAGAGTATCAAATACGCAAAACTGCATAACAGCAAGATGTGAAGGAAATACCTTAGAAGATTTTGAACTCACTAAAAAAGTTTTGTTTTATTACATTGATGAACTAAAATTATACATTTAAATTTTTTTGATGATTTACTTATTCGTCAATGTTTGCAGTTTTGTTTGATTAGTAATAGGAATTGGTAACCTATGGCGCACTGCTGTGGATAATAGCTGTCTAGGCTAGTTTAGCTATAGAAAATCAACACTCACTTTTCTTTATTGTTTTGAGGTTTTTCTTGATCAACCATTTCCTCACCAATCTCTTTTATTTTTAGTATCAATGACTCTGGTACATACATGTTAATTACTTCTTCTGTTGTCACAAATAAAGCCTGATAAGAGTGTGAATTTATTATCCAATTGGGCAATATGTCTTCTGCGTCTATTTTAGACTCTCCCTCTTTTTTATCATATACTGTGTGGCAATATAAGTGCACAGCAAAAAATAGTACATAAGAAAGCAATATTCCTCTGAGTGCTCCGACAAAGATTCCAGTAACTCTATCCATTAATCCCAACCTTATAGGTGATAATATGTACATTAGCCAGTTATTCATTGTCATGAATGTAAGATTAAGTATAATAAATACAGAGATTGTAGAAAGTATGTTTTGTGTAACTTTAGAGTTAAAATACTTACTATAATTTATAATAAAAAAATCATAGTAACTAGCTGTCAAAAAGACTGATAAGAGCAAGAACATTAATGCACATAGCTCTTTTATAAAACCTCTAGTTATCGATATTATTACACACAAGACAATAATAAAGATAATTAGGCTATCGAAAAACATATTTTGTATCTATATGATTTTCAAGATATAATAGTTGTAAATAACAAAGTTGTAAAATTAATTGTATTGATATTTTATCAGCTGGTCTAAGTACCGGGCAATCATATCAACTTCTAAATTTAGGTAATTACCTGTTTTATTATGCTGAAAAGTTGTGTTTTTCCATGTATAGGGAATTATATTCACAGTGAATTCTTGATCGACAACTGAATTTACTGTAAGGGAAACTCCATCTAGCGTTACAGAACCTTTTTTTGTAATAAATTTAATTAATTCTTGTGGGCATGATAGTCTGATTTCATGAGATTCTAAATTTTGATTGATTGTTAAAATTTCTGTTGTGTCATCCACATGACCCTGAACCAAGTGGCCGTCAATTCTGTCACTCAGTTTCATTGCTTGTTCTAGGTTTATTTTTTTTCCTATTTTCCACATATTTAAGTTAGAAACCTTCATAGTTTCTTGAGATACTTGAACTGTGAATACATTGCTCATTATGTCGACAACAGTTAAACACACTCCGGAGCAGGATATTGAATCTCCTTTGTTTATAGAGGATAAATTTTGTGTCTCAATATGGAAGATTTGATCAGAGTTAGGGTGGATAGTGATATCAGTTATAGTGCCAATATCTTGGATAATTCCTTTAAACATGCAATAAAATAAATAATTATATCACAAAAGATCTTATTTGTTAGATGTGCAAAGGAAGATCTTTTTCACTTATCTGCTCAATAGATTCTACAGAATATTCAGAATATAGAAAGTAAGCCAGGTTCAAAACGCACAGTGTAATTAATATCGGTAACCCTATGTTTAATGTTAGACCGATACTTTTCCTTTTTTCTGTTGGCACCAATTCCTTTAAAATTGACACTTTTCCCAGCGGCAAGTGCCATAGCCAGAGTGCTGATATAGAAGCTGCTACTAAAAATAGACAAAGATAAGTCTCTTTCGAGGAAAATACAGTTTTTAATGGTGATTTGAGCCCAATATTAGTAGGCAATCGAGTTTTAGCTTCATTTGTTTTTGGTAAATGTTCTACAGCTTTGCTTGGCAAAATTTCATGAGAAATATTTCGAGGCTGTGGAGAAGATTGTATAGGAATGCCCGAAACTAATTTGAGCAATTGCACTGTTTTTCTATATACTTGCTTTTGTAAGTATTCTTTACCTAGAAGTGAGTTATTAGGAGGTTGTGGCCTTTTGAGTACCTCTAGCACTTCTGATATCTCATCTGATTCTAATACTTCATGTAATTGTTTATCTTGAAAGTAAACAATATTAAATATTAAGTTGAAAATATTGTGAAATGTCTCTGGGTCTTGATTTTTATATCCATTCATCACTTCAATAAATATTTCATCGAGTTTTTTTTCTCTACGCTCAATCTGGTTATCTATCATAGCTACTCTAGCATCATTTTGAGCTTGTTTTACGATAGATTGTTTTTCTTCTTCTGATAGTTCTTGAGCTTGCTTTTTTGACTTCTTTTTTCTGTTAGTTTTAAAATAATCTGTGTGCGACCTGGTTTGACCTATATCCCGCTCTGTTTCTTGAGGGACTAAATTTCCTATACTACCCTCTGTTATCCGAGTGGCTGACACTGGTTCTTTCTCTTCTTGGTCAAGTGCTGGAATAACACCAGGTGGCATATTGTTACTCTGTATAGAAAATTTGGGCAGTTGTGGGAAAAAGAATTGTGCCGTATTAAAAAAATTGAATGGCTGAAAAAGAGACCTAAACCAGGAAATATTTTCATGCATTGTAGCAACAATTACTGGTGCACGTGTAATTTGCTTTCTGTTACTTGCTATATTGTAGCCAAACGAACCTTGCACAATTTGTTTATCTTGCGTGTTTCTTTTTTCAATCACATTTTCGTTTTTATTTTCAGTTTCTTCTATTTGTAATGTATCTTGACTTTGCTCCTCACTTTTGGCTTTTTCTACATGTTTTAGCTGCTTATTCAAGAATATCTCGATTTGTTGCAAGCTATTGAGGTTGATGTTTTTAACGTTTGTTTGTAGCGTTATCGTTATGCCCTGCATGAGGATTTGAATTGGAGCATTATTTATGAATTCTTCTACAGTTTTATTAGCTTTATGGTAGTTATTATATAATTCTTCACTTTCTTTTGCTACTTTTATATTGGCTGTGAAGTTTTTCTCCTGAGAAAGGCTGGTTTCAAAAAAGTCAATCAAATGTTTTATTTGAGGTAATATTGTATTAGGGTTTACCTCTGTCAGTAGCTTGAGCTTAAATGAAAACTCTTGCGTATCACTTGTAATATTTTTTGAGCGAATGGTGCTAATCTCCAGCACTTCATTAGAAAATGCTTTACTTATTTCTTTAGATCTATCCTTAAAAAACTTAGGTAAACCCTCAATTTCGTATTTTTTCTTAGTTTCTATGTTACTACTATGCATGAGTAAATTTTTTAATGTAGAGTGAAATAAAAAACATAATTAGTCAATAAATTAATAATTATAGCGCCCTTGCATAACAGCGGCGCGTTGGATTCAATAAGAGCAGAAGAAGTTACTTTACAAACCTCATCAGTTTCCTTATCATGACAATAAGAGTATTTATCCTTGTTTTTAATCTCTGCAGATTTAATAACAAAATTCAGTAAAAAACTCAGATATTTATTGGCAAATTACATAAAATTATAGCGGCTGCATGTCTTTTTTATTTTTTCTACATTCAGCCAAAACGCGCTTTAAATAAGCGTTAGCACATTATTACAATGCCAATTTACATTATTATAGGGTCAAAACTCACTACTGGGGGATTCTTTTGCCTTTTTTTTGCTTGGTAAATTTCTTAATATTTTGGATTAGTTAGGAGTCCTATAGAGATGTCATTTCAGTGCTTCTTATTACCTGTTATGGATCCCAGTGTCAGCTACTTGGATGACAAGAAGGGAGAGTACTCGCATGACAACTTTTTATCCAAATAGTTTTATTGATGATATTAAAGATTGCACTATAATGAAAGTTTAAGCTAGCGTTTTTAAGGTGAATAAAGAGCTAATAAGTGAAATACCTTTACTTGAAGATAAGGCAGTTTCTGAGATTGAAAATGCTGCTTCTTTGAAGGATTTAGAAAAAGTTAGGTTGTCATACTTGGGGAGAAAGGGTGTAGTAAAAGCTTATTTCGATGACTTAAAGAATATAGATGATGCAGGAGAGAAACGCGACCTAGGTGCAGTGATTAATGTTTTACGCAATAAGATAGACCAGCTTATAACAAGCAAAGAAAATGAACTGAAAGATAAAGAAGTTAAGTTAAAACTGCAAAATGAAGCAGTTGATATCACACTGCCTGTCAGACCAGAAAGAATTGGCAAGATTCATCCACTCAGTAAAGTTATAAGTGAAGTGAAGCTCATTTTTGCGCATATGGGCTTTAAAGCAGTTGATGGTCCTGATATTGAAGATGAATTTCACGTATTTGATGCATTAAATACTCCAAGTCACCACCCTGCACGAGAGGAGCAAGATACCTTCTATTTAAGGAATAAAATAAATGATAAAAGAATGGTGCTGCGCACTCATACCTCATCTGTGCAGATTAGAACCATGGAAAAGACAAAAACTTTTCCAATTAAAATAGTGGCTGCAGGCAGGGTATACAGAAATGACTTTGATGCAACTCACACTCCTATGTTTCATCAGATAGAAGGACTTTATGTTAATGAAAATGTCAATATGGGCCAATTAAAATTTACTATTCATTGCTTCCTTAGTAAATTTTTCGGAGATAAGGGTCTAAGAATACGCTTTCGTAATAGTTTTTTCCCTTTTACTGAACCTTCTGCGGAAGTGGACATAAGCTATAAAGATAGTAAATGGATTGAAGTACTTGGATGTGGTATGGTGCATCCAAATGTCTTTAAAAATGTTGGAATAGACCATACTAAATACAGTGGCTTTGCATTTGGGATTGGTATAGAAAGGCTAGCAATGCTGAAATATCAAATTAGTGATCTAAGGAGCTTTTACGACAATAGAGTTAGTTGGCTCAACCATTATGGTTTTCATTTTTCGTCTTTAAGATAAGTGACAAATAAATCTTATACATTTGTTGTACTTGCTGCTGGGCATAGTGAACGAATGAATTCAAGCTTGCCTAAGGTTCTGCACAAAATAGGTAATTTCTCCATGCTTGAGCATGTCATTTACAATGCAAAGCAGCTGAATCCTGAAAAAATAGTTATTGTAGTCGATTTGCCTTTAACTCAAAGGCTGAAATGCTTTGAGGGTATAAAACTAATTACACAAGAGTCAACGCTCGGCACGGGAGATGCAGTCAAAATTGCAATGAGGAACCTGAAAGAATTGTCAGATATAGTTGTTGTGCAGTATGGGGATACTCCACTAATAAAAAGCAGCACAATAACTAAAATGATAAGCTGCTTAGGAGAGAGCAATGCTTTAGTTTGTCTTGGGTTTAAAACTAATAATAAAGGATACGGTAGACTAATTATTGAGAACGGTTCCCTAAGAGAAATCGTAGAAGCACAAAATGGTAGAAATAATGATTTTGCTAATGCCGGAATAATGGTTGCACGTGAAAAGAATCTACGTGAATTGGTGGAGAAAATAGAGTGTAATAACCAAGCTCATGAATATTACTTGACCGATATCGTTTCCATTGCAGTAAAGAGTAATTTAAATGTCGGCTATGTTATTGCTGATGAGGAGGAGGCAACTGGCATAAATAATAGGAATGACCTTGCAACGGCCGAGTTTTACTTTCAAGAAGAAAAAAGAAAGTTTTTCACTAACTCTGGAGTAACGCTTGTTGCTCCAGAAACTGTTTTCTTCTCTCTTGATACGCAAATTGGTATGGATTCGATTGTTTACCCATACGTTTTTTTTGGTCCTGGAGTAAAAATAGGATCTGGTGTTAGGGTTGGTCCATTTGCCAAATGTGAAAATACAACAATAGGTGATGGTGCAATCATAGGTAATTTTGTTGAAACAAAAGCAAGTGATATAGGTATAAATACTAAGATAAAGCATTTAAGTTATATAGGAAATACTCAGGTAGGGCAGGGGAGTAACATAGGTGCAGGTACCGTTATTTGTAATTATGATGGGAAAAAGAAACATAGAACAAATATTGGAAGCAATTGTTTTATTGGTGCCAATAGTTCATTAATTGCACCGCTTAATGTGCATGATGACTCTGTCATTGCAGCAGGTAGCGTTATAGTGAAAGATGTGCCAAAGGGAAGTCTTGCAATTGCAAGAGAAAGGCAAGTAACTAAAAAAATAAAATAATTCCAATTTTTTTCTTGATGGTTATGCTTATATATGCATATGCTGAGATCTTAGATAAAAATGAAAAAATTATTTACCTTGTTGGTTTGTTGTTCTCTTTCAGTACCATCTTTTTGAGTTGATTGGATTAAAGATAGAATTTATACTTCTTTGTCATATAGCCGACTTGGTGTTAATTATGACGTTGGTTTTCACTATACAGATAGCGTTAAAATTTCAGTTGGCTATGTAATCAAACCTATTATTAATTCTCTAATCAAACCTACTCTTGATGAAGAATTTGGAGCAGTGGTGGGGCTTATGGCAAAGCTTCATTATCATCATAAATTTGAAAATACGGGTATTACTCCTTATATTACTGCTGGTGTTGGTGCTGTTATAGTGCGTACAATGAAGGCTAAACCTAATGTAGGTAGAGCTGATAGTATAGGTGAAAACATAAGTGCTCTACTTGGAGAGGCTTTCAAAGCTGTAGTCAATGATGAATTTTTTTCTTATCAAATAGGTTCTGGTATTAATCTTCCACTTTCTGAAAGAACAAGTGTTTTTGCTGGCTACAAATTGCAAAGGTTTCATAAAATTTTCCATGGAATTGAGCTAGGAGTGAGTTTTAATTTATAAACTCTGATTGAATATTTTTAGTAAAGGCTAGTGGGAAATTATATTGAAGCGAAAGTAAGTGATGTAGACTCAAATGATGATTGCAGCAGATAGTGAAAGATATGCCAATTTGCAATTGCAAGAGAAAGACAAATAACAAAAAAAATAAAATAATTCCAATTTTTTACTTGCAATTTATACTATTTTTAATATTTATATGCTTGTATATGCATATATTAATCTTTGGAGGATAAAAATGAAAAAGTTACTTACTTTGTTGGCTTGCTGTTCTTTGTCAGCACCGTCTTTTGGAGTTGATTGGGTTAAAGATAGAACCTACACCTCTTCGTCATATGGCATGCTTGGTGTTAATTATGATCTTGGCTATCATTGTACAGATAGCATTAAAATTTCATTTGGTCCTGCAGTTAAACTTGTTATGAGTGAAGGGATTTTAGACGCGGGACTTATGACAAAGCTTCATTATCATTATAAATTTGAAAATACAGATATTACTCCTTATGTTACTTTTGGTATAGGAGGAGTTGCTAAAATTCCTCTTTCAGAAAATCAAGGGCCAGACGTAGAAGAATTTTTTTCTTATCAAATAGGTTCTGGTATTAATCTTCCACTTTCTGAGAGAACAAGTGTTTTTGCTGGCTACAAGCTGCAAAAGTTCCATGAACTTTCGCATGGGGTTGAATTTGGAATGAGTTTTAATTTGTAAGCTCCGATTGAATGTTTTTAGTGAAGTCTGGTTTGAATTTTTGTTGAAAAAAAGCAAGTGATATAGGCTAAAATGATGATTGCAGTAGGTAACAAAATGTGACAAAGAGAAGTTTGGCAATTGCAAGAGAAAGGCAAGTAGCTAAGAAAGTGATTCCGATTTTATTATGTAAGTTATGTGATTTTTAACTTTTCTGTGGGTATATATGCGTATATTCATGGTTAGAGGGTAAAAATGAAAAAATTACTTATACCAAATTCCATTACTAATCGAACAAATAAGAAACATTACAAACTCGTTTAATAGTAGTGCTGGAAATACTGACAATAAAATTACACAGAACATCTGCAAGTAAGCCTATGGTATCGTAGACTCTGTTACGTAAAGTATTGTATTTGATATATTGCCACAACCTCTCAACAGGATTCAGTTCCGGTGAATAAGGAGGCAAGTATATAATGGTAATGTTTTCCTGAAATTTCAAACTTTTTGATCTATGCCAACTTGCACAATCCATTACAAGAAAGGCTTTTTTCGTGCCTAAATCTTTCGACATCTGCTCCAGAAATATATTCATACAATCAGTGTTTACATATGGAGCAAGTAGGCTGATTTTCTTACCACTTCTTGGATTTACCGCACTGTAGATATAGAAATTTTGTCTACCAATTTTCATTTTAACCTGCGTTCTGACCCCTTTTTTAAACCATCCGTGTCCGATTTTTGAATGAGTTCCAAATCGTGATTCATCAAAAAAACACCTCTTTTTCAGGGTGGGAATTGACTATTTTATTGAAGTATTTTTTAAACTCTTCTTGCTTGTTTTTATCTTGTTTATGGTGCATTGGCCTCGGTGTTATATAAGAAAATTTCATCCTTTGTATCTCACGGTGCACTGTTGATTTGCTAATGTTTAGGCCAAATTCCTCTGAGATTTTTATCTGCACTTCCTTAATAGTAATATTTGGATTTCTTTCTACCCATATTTCAATTTGCTCACGTTGATTTTTCTTTAATTTGCTTTTTCTTCGCCGCTGAGACGGGGCAAATAATCTTTCTACTCTACCAAATTTTAGATGCTTTATCCATTCAGTCAAAGCAGTCCTTGAAATTTTACATATTCTTGCCACAGCGCTTATACTACTTTCTTTTCCTGCTATCACCGCTTGTAACTTTTTTGAAACATATGCGTTATTTCTGACCTTTTTTAACATTTCTTTCGCCAAATTTACAACTTTTTCGTCTAATAGTTTTGACCTTAATGCCATTTATACCTCTCTATTTTATCTACTTTATTATCACTTCTTTCCCATTATTGTCTATCTGTTCTTTGCATAGTGGGAATTGGTATTACTTTAGTAGTCTGCTGTTCTCTGTCAGCACCGTCTTTTGGAGTTGATTGGATTAGAGATAGAATCTATACTTCGTCGTCATATGGCAATCTTGGTATTAATTATGAGCTTGGCTATCATTATACAGATAGCATAAAAATTTCAGCTGGTCCTGTATTGAAATCTGTTTTGTTTGGAGGATCTTTGGCAGAGTTAGGATTCATGGCAAAGCTTCATTATCATCATCAATTTGAAAGTACGGATATTACCCCTTATGTTACTTTTGGTGTAGGAGGTGGAGCTAAAGTATCTCAACCAGCACAGCAAGATCAACAGCCAGACGTAGAAAAGTTTTTTTCCTACCAGATAGGTGCTGGTATTAATCTTCCACTTTCTGAGAGAACGAATGTTTTCGCTGGCTATAAACTTCACAAGTTCAGTAATTTTTCTCATGGGTTTGAACTTGGAATGAGTTTTAATTTATAAGCTCCGATTGAATGTTTTTAGTGAAAGCTTGAGTTTTTATTAACGTCGTAAAGTTTTCATGAGACTAAGAGAATTTGAGAGTAGTCAAGTTTTAAAACTTGACTACTCTCCACGAGGAAAAGCAGATAAAGGTAGAAGTATTTCATGTTTTTATTTATATTGACAGTATGTGTAACATCATTTACGATTAGTGTTAATAACAATAATTGATATTTGTCATGTTTGCAGTAATCGAAACTGGTGGAAAGCAGTATTTAGTAAAAAAAGGCAGCATAATTAAAGTAGAAAGATTACAAGCTGAAGAAAAAGAGGAAGTGGAAATCAATAAAGTGATTTGTGTTTCAAACAATGGCTTATCTTGTTCATCTAATGCTGTTGTTAAAGCTGAAGTACTGGAGCAGTGTAGAGATAAAAAAATTATAATCTTTAAGAAAAAGAGAAGAAAAAATTACCGTAGGAAAAATGGTCATAGGCAGTATATTACTGTTCTTCGTATCAATGAAATTAGTCTTCAAAAGTAAGAGGTAAGATATGGCAACTAAAAAATCAGGTGGTAGTTCCTGTAATGGTAGAGATTCGGCAGGGCGTCGACTCGGGATAAAGAAGAATGGTGAGGTTATTCCAGGTAACATAATTGTACGTCAAAGAGGTACAAAATTTCATCCTGGAAAGAATGTTGGTATGGGTAAAGATCATACGATTTTTGCTAAAACGAAAGGCTGGGTGAGTTTTAGAAAATCAGCAAATAAAAAGACGTTTATTGATGTTGTGCCTACAGATGATATGCAAGCCTTGGCTTGAATAGATACGGGTCTGTAGCTCAGGTGGTTAGAGCGCACGCCTGATAAGCGTGAGGTCGGAGGTTCAACTCTTCCCAGACCCACCATTTAAATTTGCAATAGTTTTGATATCGTGTAACTAAACGATGGTTTTACATAAGAATTCAGTAACCAGTGAATCAGTAGCAGCCGGTCATCCAGACAAAGTAGCAGACCAGATTTCAGATGCAATACTTGACGAATACCTTTTTAATGACTCTTCCTCTCGTACTGCAATAGAGACTTTAGTTACTAAAGATAATGTTATTATAGCTGGGGAAGTATTTGGGCCGAACATTGAAAATAGCAAGATTGAAAGTATTGTACGGAATACAATAAAAGATATTGGTTATGAGCATGATGGTTTCCACTGGGAAACAGTGAAAGTAAATATACTGCTACATGAACAATCAAATGACATTGCAATAGGTGTGGATCAAGGTGCTGGGGATCAGGGCATAATGTATGGCTATGCAACAATAGAGACAGAAAGCCTCATGCCAGCACCCATTTTTTATGCACACTCGATTCTGAGAAATATCATGAGTATGGTCAAAGAGGTAAAGCTTGGTCCGGATGCAAAATCGCAAATCACTTTGGCGTATGAGAATAACCTTCCAGTGCGTGCTGAAAGTATTGTTGTTTCAATACAGCATCTTGAGGATCTGAGTCAATCGAAAGTGAAGGAAATAATTTATCCTTACATAGCTTCATCTTTACCTGAAGGGTGGATGTGCCCTAAAGAAAATCTCTTAGTCAATCCAACAGGTAGATTTGTTATTGGTGGACCAGTTGGTGATTGTGGATTAACCGGACGAAAAATTATGGTTGATACTTATGGAGGCTATATTCCACACGGTGGAGGAGCGTTTTCTGGAAAAGATGCAACAAAAGTTGATAGATCCGCAGCTTATATGGCGAGATACCTTGCTAAAAATATTGTCTTTGCAGGTTTAGCTGAACGTTGTCTTGTGCAGCTTTCTTATGCAATTGGTGTCTCAAAACCTACTTCATTTTACATTGATACATTTGGCACGAATACAATAGATGAAGAGAGGATTAAAGGGTTTATTGAAGGTAACATAGATTTATCAACTAAAGGCATAATAAGACATTTATCACTTAATCGTCCTATATATAAACGTACAGCCTGCTATGGGCATTTTGGTAAAAAGTTAGAAAGTGATGGTGGATTTTCTTGGGAAGGTGTGGACTTATCTACTGATTTTTGTAAAGAATTTAATATAGAAGAAGAAAAGAGAGAATTTCTTTAAACTATTAAACTCTTTTATTTCTAGCTTGATACTGATATAATAACTTATTATAAATTGTAAGTAACTTTTTAGTAACTATACTAGTTTTAATATTTATGAGGCTTACAAGATGTCCAACAAACCAAAAGAAGAATTTTATGATATTGCTATAAAAGAATCATCTGATCTTATTGAAGAAATAAAAGAACATCCTTTCAATGTTGAATTGATAAACAATACGCTAGATTATGAAAAGTTCAAAATTTATCTTCAGCAGGATTTTTTATATTTAGTGGACTGTACTCGTGCTTTATTGATTATTGCAGCTAAAGTTGATGACATTGAAATAATGGGCAGTTTGGTTAATGTAGCAAGGGGAACATTTGCGGTTCGAAAGCAGTATACTGAATATTTTGAGACTTGTGATTTATCCGATAATCATAAAAAATCAAAATCTTGTTCTGCTTTTACTGATTTTTTTATGCGTGCTGCATATCATAATTCTGTTGCTGAAGCTTTAGCAGCGTCTTATCCTTGTTTTAATATATACCAAATTATTATAAATCATATGGTAGGAGAGGTTATGCCTAAAAAAGTTGAAGATCACAGATATCAAGGGTGGATTGATATCTATAATAACACAGTAATGAATGCTACGATTAATCAAGTTACTGACGTTGCAAATAATCTATATGCAAAGGCTGGTGATTGTGAGAGGAAAAAGATGCGTGAGTTTTTTAAGAGAGGTCTAGAGCTAGAAATAATGTTTTGGGATGAGATGTATTCTCTAGCATAATCTGTAGTATTAACACTAAATTATATTCTAGTTTATGTGATGTTTAGTGGTATAATTAAGAGTTATTATGGGTCAAATCTTTTAAAGGATATTATTGAGCATCCTTTCAATGTTGAATTAGCAAATAATACTTTAAACATAGAAAACTTCAAATTTTATATACAACAAGATGCATTCTTTTTAGCTGATTATGTTCGTACTGTTTTAATGACTGCATCAAAAATGGAGAGTTGTAATAACATTGTTCCATTGATTGGGGTGGCTAAAGGAGGAATAGAGATTATGAGAGTGTTATACGACCACTACTTTACTGTATACTCCATAAATCGTGGAGAAAAGTCGCTTGAATGTTTCAATTTTACTAACTTTCTTTTGTCTACTTCGTATAGCGACATTTATGAAGCTGTAACAGTTCTTTACTCTTGCCATTTTATATATAAAATTATTGTTGATAATATGAGAAATAAAATTAAAAAAAATAATAGATATAAGGATTGGTTTGATTTTTTTGGCGGTAGTTTGATGGAATCTGGATGTGTTGCTTTGGAAGATATTGTTGACGAGTATTGTAACAAAGCAAGGGAAAGTGAAAGAACCAGAATGCTTGAATTATTTAAAATAACTGCACAATTTGAGTTAGACTTTTGGAATAGCGCATATAATTTTTCAAAATTTGATCAAGATTTTAAGAAATATTGACAATTTTAAGCTAATTTGTATGCTTGATATGTATTTTTGAAAGTGATATGAAAAGTAAAGAACATGATTTTCATTTAGTGGACCCAAGTCCCTGGCCAATTGCTATATCAGCAGCAATTCTTGTTCTTGCACTTGGATTAGTTGGTACACTCCATAAACAAATTTCTGGAATATTTGGTTTAGTTTTGGGAATCTCTGCGGTATCAGGAGTGCTGTTTTATTGGTGGAGAGATGTAATAAGAGAAGCAATTTATGATAAATGCCATACTGCCATTGTAAAACATGGACTCAAGCTTGCAATGTACTTATTTATCCTCTCGGAAGTTGTGTTTTTTATAGCGTTCTTTTGTTCATTCTTTAAAGCCTGGCTTGATCCGGTTTTTTTATTTGAAGCGTTTTCTCCTACAAAAAAAGTTGAATGGCCCCCTGAAGGGATTTTACCACCGGATCCGTGGTCGTTACCATTTATGAATACACTAATATTATTACTTTCTGGTACAACGATTACTTCAGCACATCATTTTTTACTTGAAAATGATCAAAAGAGCATGATTAAAATGCTGTCTATAACTATATTGCTTGGGATGTTCTTTATAATAGTGCAAGCAATTGAGTATTATGAAGCAAGTTTTTCTCTACAAGAAGCGGGAGAGAAACTTATCTATACATCCAACTTTTACATGATTACTGGTTTTCATTGTGTACATGTTATAATAGGGATAATATTCTTGTCAGTATGTTTATTTAGAGCTCGAAAAAATCAGATTACACCTCAAGATCATTTATGTTTTGAGTTTGCTTCTTGGTATTGGCACTTCGTTGATGTAGTTTGGATATTTTTATTTTTGTTTGTTTATTGGCTCAGCATTTATTAAGTGATTAAGATAATAGGTCTAGATCCAGGAATAAGCAAAACTGGTTGGGCAATTATCAATCTGGAAGAAAAAAATAGTATTGAATTTTTGGGTGGTGGTGCCATATCAACTGATAGTAAGTTGGGTACAGGTGAGCGTTTACATATAATTTTTGAAGAATTAAAGAAAGTAATTTCTCTATACTCTCCAAATGAAGCTGCAGTAGAGAAAATTTTTGTTAATAAGAACCCAAAATCTTCGCTAACTTTAGGATATGCAAGAGCGATTGCAATTTTAATATTACGAATGACGGATTTACCCATGAATGAATATGATGCAAACTATATAAAAAAGAGCATTACTGGAAATGGTCATGCTGATAAGGATCAGATTATATTTATGGTGAAGCAAATAGTTAAAAACTTAAATATAAAATGTCATCATACTGCTGATGCTCTTGCTACAGCAATTTGTCATGCTTATACGAGAAGTTCTTGTTTTATTGAATAGTTTTACATGAATTCAGTTGAAAAAACTATTTGATGGTATTTATCTTATCTAACGTTCGTTGCAGAATAATACATGCAGCAATTTTATCATCTATTTTTTTTGATTTTGTGATTGATATTCCAGTAATTTTTAGTGCGTGAGTTGCAAGAGATGTTGATAGACTTTCGTCTTGTAGGTATATGTGTACTTTACATTTTTTTATTATTTTATTTGCAAACTGGATTATTGCTTTACACCATTCAGTCTCTTGGTCATCTATTTTGAATGGTAGTCCTATTACCATTGATCCAGCTTCATTTTCTTTAAGCACTCTATTTAGATAACCTAAATCTTTGCTCATATTTCTTCTATAATATATACTATGAGCTGTAGCTATAAGCTGTGTTTTATCACTAAATGCTATGCCTATTTGTTTTTCTCCCATATCAAGGCACATTATACGTTTATCTCTTGGAATAGACTTTAGAAATTCATCTGGATTTCTATGTAGCATCTATGAAAACATAACTTTTGTACAATTGTATTTTTGTGACAGTAAGTTATGTACAGTCTACTGGCATGATAGACATTCATCATAATTAATATCTGTTTTTTGTTGCAATATTTCACTTTTTTTTAATATGTCATGTGAGACCTTGTCAGCTCTCTGCATTGATTGTGATCTGCAATAATACAAGCTTTTTAATCCTTTTTTCCAAGCAAGCATATGTATTTTGTGTAAGTAACGTTTATGCACATTGGCAGGTAAGAACAGATTTACTGATTGAGATTGACAAATATAAGGAGTTCTATCACTTGCATGTTCTATGATCCATTGTTGATCAAGTTCGTATGCTGTTTTAAATGTCAGTTTTTCATGCTTGCTAAGAAAATCTAAATGCTGAACAGAACCCTCATTTGTTGAAATTGAGGACCATATTTCATCATTGTCTTGATTTTTTTCTGCTAGTAGTTTTTGCAAGAATTTATTTCGTACTACAAATGAACCTGTAAGTGTCTTCTGTATAAATACGTTTGCTGCATATGGCTCTATTCCAGGGGAAGTGTTGCCTGCGATAATCGAAATTGAGGCAGTTGGAGCAATAGCGAGCTTATGTGTAAACCTTTCCATTAGATCGATTTCTTTAGCATCAAGACATGGACCTTTTTCTTCTGCTAATTTTTTAGAAACTACATCTGCTTGCTCGCGCAAATGCTTAAATACTTTTTTATTCCATTGTTGGGCTGTTACTGATTCAAAAGGAACCATTTTACTTTGTAAAAATGAATGAAAACCCATCACGCCAAGACCGATACTACGCTCTCTTATTGCGGAATATTTTGCTCGCTGTATTTCATTTGGTGCTTGGTTTATGAAATCCTCTAATACATTATCAAGAAAACGCATTATATCTTCTATGAAAAGCTCATTATCTTTCCATTCTTCGTAGTATTCAAGATTTACGGATGATAAACAACATACAGCAGTGCGTGACTTTTTCAGGTGATCGTAACCTGTAGTTAAAGTTATTTCACTGCATAGGTTTGACATTTTGATGTCTAAGTTGAGTTTTTTGTAAGATTCTGGCTTATTGTTATTTGTTGCATCAAGGAAAATAATGTAAGGTTCTCCAGTTTCAACTCTTGCTGTTAATATTTTAATCCATATATCCCGTGCTTTTACTGTTGAAATAACTTTATTGTTATGAGGGCTTATTAAATCCCATTCTTGATCATCTTCAACAGCTTGCATAAACTTATCTGTTACTATTACAGCATGATGTATATTTAATGCTTTGCGATTTGGGTCACCACCAGTTGGCTTACGTAAATCTAGAAACTCTTCTATTTCTGGATGCCATACAGGAAGATAAACTGCTGAGCTTCCTCTTCTTAAGGATCCTTGGCTGATTGCAAGCGTCAGAGCATTTTGTACTACGATAAATGGCACAATTCCTGATGTTTTACCGCTACCTTTGACACTTTCACCAATTGAACGTAAATTTCCCCAATAACTACCTATTCCACCACCACGTGCAGCGAGCCAAACATTTTCATTCCATAAATCAACTATTCCCTGCAAGCTATCTTCAGTTTCGTTAAGAAAGCAGGAAATAGGCAATCCTCTCTTGGTACCACCATTACTAAGTATTGGAGTTGAAGGCATGAACCATAAATTGCTCATGTAATCATAAAGACGCTGTGCATGCTCTTTATTATCAGAGTAGTAATTGGCAATACGTATAAAGAGATCTTGATAACTTTCATTTTCTATTAAATACCTGTCCAATAGAACTGCTTTTCCAAAATCAGTTAATTTACTATCCTTTGCGTAGTTAATAGCAATGTAATTCATAAGACTCCCTTTATGATAATATAGACATTTATTTGAGCGATTTCTCGATTAAGTTGTTAAATTTTTTTGTGGATACTGTAATGCAAACAAGATACCATCAACTTGGCTGCCATATATTTTACAGTAACTCATTTGACTTATTTGCATATTTGTTTCTTTTGCAACATGCTGAATATAATCTTCTGAGTGACGAAAATAATCTCCTTTGTTTACAAAGTCAATACCTTTACCTTCCTTTCTTCTTACTAAACATACAATAACCCCTTTTTTGTTTGTCAATCCTTTTGCTAGTTCCAATTCTGCTAGAAAATCATGTAGATAGTGTAGCACTTCAGCAAAGATAATTACATCATACTGCTGGTTCTTCTCTTGTTTAAGAAACTCTTTCATTTCTGTATGTATTAACTCATCGTAAACAGGTTTACCTTTTATAAGGCATCCTCTTGCAATATTGAGCATTCTATTTGAGATGTCAACTCCTGTTATGCGACTTCTAATATTACTTATTTTTAGGAAGTGACCACATATTCCAGTACCGCAACCAAGGTCGAGTATATTCAGTTTAGAAGTGGAGTTGTTAAAGACTTTTGTAATTATCATGTGTACTAGTTCATGCCCTCTGTATTGTTTGGCAATTAGCCAATGCTCAACAAAATATTCACCTGTGTAATCAAAATATTGCTTTATGAGATTTTCAGGCAATTCCACAATATCTGATGTGTTTGTTATTTTCTTTATATAGTAAGAAGCTTCTTTATGACTACTATCTAATTTTAGGGTTTTTGTTAAATAATTATAAGCTTTGTTAGTATTGCCTACTGCAAAATGACATCTTCCGATATTATACCAGACTAGAGGTAAATTAGGGTAGAATATGCTAATTAACCAAAATCTTAACTTTGCATCTGATATATTACCTTTATAGAAGTGATATAACCCGATTTCAGTGTTGGTATTTAACAGGTTTTTAGATTTTTCAAGAAACACTACAATTTCTTTATGGAGAGTACTGTATTTATCCATAATGAAATTTTTTACTTTTTTACTATTTAATAAGCCAGTGAGCTTGGATATACAATTTAAAGCAAAGTTTTTTATAAAAGATAGATTACTTTTCATACATTAGAAATACTCCAAATGTTCATTTTTAGGTAACTAATTTTAACACATTTTATCTTACAAAATATCTTTTTCATTAATTTTTCTGTACATATCAATTTGTCAAATATTTCTTAGATTATAATGTTTAAGATTGCTGGTATATTGTTGTTGATAATAATAGGTAAATGTTTTGTGTAAAAAGGCGTTGACATATGATTTATCAGATTGTAACATATAAAAGATTAGTTTTTAGATGTTTGAAAAGTTTTATGGTAGAGATTATTTAATCTCAATTCAATTGTAAGTTAATATTTAACTCTGCATATTCTACATATAGTCAGATAAATAAATTATTAAGAGCACTTGATGGATGCCTTGGCGTTAAGAGGCGATGAAGGACGTGGCAGGCTGCGATAAGCTGCGGGAAATTGTCAACAAATTTTGATCCGCAGATTTCCGAATGGGGAAACCCAACTAGCTTAGCTAGTTATTATATACTAAGTATATAAAGCAAACTTGGTGAACTGAAATATCTAAGTAGCCAAAGGAAAAGAAATCAACCGAGATTCTGTTAGTAGTGACGAGCGAAAGCGGAAAAGGCTAGTGATTTAAAAATAAGAATTAGAATACTCTGGAAATGGTAACCATAGAAGGTGATAGTCCTGTACAAATAGAAAGTTTTTAAATCCTTGAGTAGAGCGGGGCACGTGAAATCCTGTTTGAATATGGGGGGACCATCCTCCAAGCCTAAATACTCCTTAACGACCGATAGTGAACAAGTACCGTGAGGGAAAGGTGAAAAGAACCCCGGGAGGGGAGTGAAATAGAATCTGAAATCAAGTGCTTACAAACAGTTGGAGCTCTATATCAATTTATTGATATTTAGAGTGACAGCGTACCTTTTGCATAATGGGTCAGCGAGTTAATCTATGAAGCAAGCTTAAGCCGATAGGTGTAGGCGTAGCGAAAGCAAGTCTGAATAGGGCGTTTAGTTTTATGGATTAGACCCGAAACCAAGTGATCTAGTCATGACCAGATTGAAGGTATGGTAAAACATACTGAAGGATCGAACCAGTTAATGTTGCAACATTATTGGATGAGTTGTGATTAGGGGTGAAAGGCCAATCAAACTTGGAAATAGCTGGTTCTCCGCGAAATCTATTTAGGTAGAGCGTTGTATTTATGTTGTTGGGGGTAGAGCACTGGATAGACTAGGGGGATTCATCATCTTACCAAATCTAACCAAACTCCGAATACCAATAATTAATTATACAGCAGACACACTATGGGTGCTAAGTCCGTGGTGGAAAGGGAAACAGCCCAGATCACTATCTAAGGTCCCAAAATTACAGCTAAGTGGGAAAGGAAGTAGAAAAACCATTACAGCTAGGAGGTTGGCTTGGAAGCAGCCATCCTTTAAAGAAAGCGTAACAGCTCACTTGTCTAAATAAGTTTTTCTGCGCCGAAAATGTACCGGGGCTAAAGCTGTATACCGAAGATGTGGGTGCTTATTAATTTCGATTAATAGGCGCGGTAGCGGAGCGTTCCGTAAGTCTGTGAAGGTGGTTTGTAAAAACTGCTGGAGATATCGGAAGTGAGAATGCTGACATAAGTAGCGTAAAAGAGTGTGAAAAACACTCTCACCAAAAATCTAAGGGTTCCTACGTTAAGTTAATCTGCGTAGGGTTAGTCGGTTCCTAAGGCGAGTCCGTAAAGGAGTAGTCGATGGCAATTAGGTTAATATTCCTAAACCTCTTAAGTGTGACGGGTTTTGTATTTGTATAGGTCTTATTGGATTGATCTATGCTTAAAAGAAGCTCCAGGAAATAGCACTTATATTTATGAGGCCGTACCGTAAACCGACACTGGTGGATGAGTAGAGTATACTAAGGTGTTGAAAGAATGATGTTGAAGGAACTCGGCAAATTATACCTGTAACTTCGGAAGAAGGGTAACCTGCTTTTAGGCAACTATAAGTAGGTGGCACAAAATAGGGAGTAGCGACTGTTTACTAAAAACACAGGACTCTGCAAACACGTAAGTGGAAGTATAGGGTCTGACGCCTGCCCGGTGCTGGAAGGTTAATAGGAGGGGTGCAAGCTCTGAATTGAAGCCCCAGTAAACGGCGGCCGTAACACTGACGGTCCTAAGGTAGCGAAATTCCTTGTCGGGTAAGTTCCGACCCGCACGAATGGCGTAACGATTTCTCCACTGTCTCCAACATCACTTCAGCGAAATTGAATTCCCCGTGCAGATGCGGGGTACCCGCGGTTAGACGAAGAGACCCCGTGCACCTTTACTATAGCTTTACATTGCTATTAAAAGTGTGATGTGCAGGATAGGTGGGAGACTTTGAAGTTATGGCGCTAGCTATAATGGAGTTAACCTTGAGATACCACCCTTTACACTTTTGATATCTAACTATGTTTCATTATCTGGAACTAGGACATTGTATGGTGGGTAGTTTGACTGGGGCGGTCGCCTCCTAAAAAGTAACGGAGGCGTGCGAAGGTAAGCTAGAGCTGGTCGGAAATCAGCTTGATAGTACAATGGCATAAGCTTGCCTGACTGCGAGGCTGACAAGCCAAGCAGAGACGAAAGTCGGTCATAGTGATCCGGTAATTCTGTATGGAAGGGTTATCGCTCAACGGATAAAAGGTACGCCGGGGATAACAGGCTGATGGTGTTCGAGAGTTCATATCGACGACACCGTTTGGCACCTCGATGTCGACTCATCACATCCTGGGGCTGGAGAAGGTCCCAAGGGTTCGGCTGTTCGCCGATTAAAGTGTTACGTGAGTTGGGTTTAGAACGTCGTGAGACAGTTCGGTTTCTATCTGCCGTGGGTGAAGGAAATTTGAGAAGATCTGACTCTAGTACGAGAGGACCGAGATGTATATACCTCTGGTGTACCAGCTGTTATGCCAATAGCATCGCTGGGTAGCTATGTATAGATGGGATAATTGCTGAAAGCATATAAGCAAGAAACCCTCTTCAAAAAAATTTCCCAATTAAGGCCGTGGGAGACTACCACGTTGATAGGCTAGGTGTAGAAGCATGGTAACATGTGAAGCTAACTGGTACTAATAGCCTGATTGATTTATTTGCTTTCTATATGTGCATATGCAGTGTTAAATATTAAATTAAAATTTATTAAGTCAGAAATTTTTGTTGACTTGGTGGCTATAGCAAAAATGAACCACCCGATCTCATTTCGAACTCGGAAGTGAAACTTTTTAGCGCCGATGATACTTAAAAAGGGAAAGTAGGTCGTTGCCAAGTTTATAAAAATTTCTTCTTATTTATATCTTTTCAGTAGAGCGATGAAACAAGGTAAACATAGAGTAGCTGTGAGGTAATATAACTGATCTTTTAGAACTCTGCGAAAACTTTAAGATAAAAGTAGAAAATTTAAAAGTAGAATTTGTCACTTATTTCCAAATTAGGAGGAGAGATAGCAACATTTAACAAATCATCAAACAATTGATCTTCCGAAAATCAAACTTTATATAATTGAATATTAATTAAGTTGTTGGAGATGAGGAGAAAGAAGAAGTAGCAAACTACCAAAAAGCAGATACATTTGGTCCAATAGTTAGGTGATAATTGTAGCACTCAGTGGATCTTATAAAAATTCAAAACGTGAAAATTATAAGTGATGTTTTTAATGTGAATTGAAAGCGTATCAAATAGTGAATATAGAATTCCCTCAAATGCAAAAAGGTGTATGAGCAAATCGAATAAGAAAAGTGAGGTTTTGCGCATCAACGTGTTATAATAAAGGTAAACTTGGTTAGTGCTGAAGCAATACTGCAAGTTTTAAAGGGAAAGAAGATTTAAAAGACAGTGTATGTTGCAATCGTAATAGTCGCTGAAAGGTACTTTGAAACATAGCTGGACTATTGAAGTTAAAATTCTGGGCTGTTACTTAAAAAACGCATCCACTGAATTATTTATGCTAAAAAAAGCTTTATTAAAAAATGAAACAGAAGTGTAAGAAAGTTGCAAAACGTATAAGGTATTACTTGAAGCTACCTATCTGAAGCAACTGGAGCTTCTCAAGTTGCGAAAAATATTTTAAAATCTGAAAGAATGATGTGAAATTTTTTAAGTAAACCAGAAAGTATTCCACTATCACGCTGAACAGCAAATTAGGCATTATATCGTTTACTGTAAAAGCTCATATTTTACGTAATCAGAGCTAGGAACTTGAAAGGATAATTTCATTATACTTAACATGGAAACAAAGAGAACTATACAATCCCCTACCTATCGTTTCTTCAACCACTTCCCTGAACGGGTACTTTTATCAAACTATTCTCTTATTGTAATGAGTTGCTTCTATATTAAAATTTAGCAATTTCCCTCTAGGATTATCTTTATTTTGTTCTAAATATTGGCTTTGTTCAAATGCCATTCCCCATTGTGTACGATAGCTAGACTTTCTATATTCATAAAAACTCTCTTCAGCATTATTTGTATCGAGCTTTTTATCTTGTTTTTTTATACTTTCTACCTCAAGCACCCACATCTATTAATTTATTTTAAAAACCTCACTTATCTTATCATAAAAAATATAGCTGTAAATACTTTAGTGAAAATTCCTTCTTATTTTATCTTTCTTTAAGCAAATATTGAGGTCTTTTTGTAAATTTTTATAGCCTGCTTGCATAATGTTTTGATGGGTTAGTATTATGTAATAGTATCCTACATTACTTATATTAGAAATGCTAACTTTAGCTAGCATTCGTAATTGCCTTTTTATTTTATTTCTTTTTGCTGCTTTTCCGACTTTTTTACTGATAGCCAGACCTACTCTAATAACATGAATATACTTTTCAGGTTCTCTTTCTTTTATAGCATATAGTGATATATATACCCCTCGATAAAAAAGACTGTAAGATGCTAATCTGTTTTTAAAAGCAAAGGAAAACTCTTTTTTTTTATGCTTACTATGCGCATAATTTATTACACCCTAATGAGCGACGCTTATTAAGAATTTTTCTTCCAGCTTTTGTTGACATACGTGAACGAAATCCATGTTTGTGCTTTTTTTTTAAATTTTTTGGTTGAAATGTTCTTTTCATTGTTTTTATATTAATATGACTATTTATTTTAAACTATTTTGCTCTATTGTCAAATAATGGTCAACTTCTGTGGCATTCTTGTTGAATAAAATTTGATATATGGAAAAATGAATTTAATTATAGGCGTACTTGTTTTACTAGTCCTTTTATTTTGTTTGAGTAAGTTTCAAGCAGTAAGTAAAGTTAAGTCTTATATATATTTGAGTTGTATGTGGATGCTACCTTGTTTGTTAGCATTCTATGATGGTTATTTTATAACTTCTATTTCTATAGCGTTACTTTTTTTTATGCTGATTTTTATCCTTAAAGGTAAAAGAAATAAGATGGTAAAATTTTTGTTATTTATGGCTTTAGCAATATCACTTTTTATCACTTTATTTATAATGCTATCTATTTTTGTTCAGTCCATTTCTTTTTTTAATAAAGTAGCTATTTCAGAATTCTTATTTTGCTTAAAATGGAAGCATAATGTAGCTATTATTGGTGAAGGAGAGGTGGGGTGTTTTGGTATAGCGCCACTTTTAGTGGGGACATTACTTATAACTATTGTAGCAATGTTAGTTGCGGTGCCGCTTGGTTTATTTTCTGCAATATATATTAGTGAGTATGCGAGTGAAAAAGTGCGTTATGTTATTAATACAGCCTTACAGGTTTTGTCTGCTATTCCTACTGTTGTATATGGATACTTCTCAGTTATATTTTTGTCTTTTTTTATAAAGCAGGTAGCAAATTTTTTTAATTTAAGTATACACTCAGAAAGTGCTTTGATTGCTGGTTTATCGATCGGGGTAATGATTCTTCCTTTTATTATTTCTTTGCTTGAAGATGCTATAAGATCTGTTCCAAAAAGTTTACGTTATGGTTTTATGGCGCTTGGCGCAACACCAGCGGAAACTATATGGCATATAACAATACCTTATGCAATGCCTACAATTTTAAGTGCAATTTTATTATCAATTTCAAGAGTAATAGGTGAAACAATGATTGTACTAATGGCTGTGGGAATCAATGCAAATTTGACCTTTAATCCTCTCAATTCAGTTACTACTATCACTGTACAAATTGCTACATTACTTACCGGAGATCAGGATTTCAATAGTGTGCAAACTCTTGCTGCTTATGCGCTTAGTTTGGTGCTGTTTGTTATTACTTGGCTATTGAATGCATTTGCATTGTTTATAATGAAACGTAACTAGTAAGTGTTTTAATATTGCAAAATTTCTGTTAATAATATAAGATTTATTTTCTTTAGAAGTTCTTTTATAGAATTGTAGTGTTAGGTGATGAAAGAGATGAGTACAGGTAAAGTAGTTAAAATAACTCAAGCAGTTGTTGATTTAAAATTTGAAGACGGGTTGCCTAAGATATTTAATGCTTTAAAAAGCAAACTAAAATATAAGGGCAAGGAGCTAGTTTTAGAGGTTTCACAGCATATAGGTGACAATATAGTTCGTTGCATTGCTATGGATAGCACAGATGGTATGTCAAGAGGTGATGAGTTTGTTGATACAGGTGCACCAATATCAGTTCCGGTTGGACGCTCAACTTTAGGAAGGATTTTTAATGTTGTAGGGGAGCTTATAGATGAGTGTGGTCCGCTAAAAGGAAAGTATGATTTAGAACCTATACATAGATCACCTCCAAGCTTTACTGAGCAGAAGATACAGGAAGAAGTTTTAGTTACAGGAATAAAGGTTATAGATCTTCTTGCTCCTTATCTTAAAGGAGGAAAAATTGGCTTATTTGGTGGAGCTGGTGTTGGTAAAACAGTTCTGATAATGGAGCTGATTAACAACATAGCAAAAGCTCATAAAGGATTTTCTGTGTTTGCTGGAGTAGGAGAGAGAACGCGTGAAGGTAATGATCTTTATAACGAGATGATTACTTCGAATGTAATAGATATAAATGAGCACGAAAAATCTCAAGCCGTTTTGGTTTATGGTCAAATGAATGAACCTCCTGGAGCAAGGGCTAGGGTTGCTTTAACAGCACTAACTATGGCGGAGTATTTTCGTGATCATGAAAATCAAGATGTTCTATTTTTTGTAGATAATATCTTCCGTTTTACTCAAGCTGGCTCTGAAATTTCTGCTTTGCTTGGAAGAATACCGTCGGCTGTTGGTTATCAGCCAACTCTTGCGACTGATATGGGCGCTATGCAAGAGAGAATAGCCTCAACTACTGCTGGTTCTATTACTTCTGTACAGGCTATATATGTTCCTGCAGACGATTTGACCGATCCAGCTCCAGCAACGACATTCTCTCATCTTGATGCAACCACAGTGTTGTCAAGGCAGATAGCTGAAATGGGTATATATCCTGCTGTTGATCCACTTGACTCAACTTCTCAGTCTTTATCTGCTGAAATCATTGGTGAAGAACATTATAATGTGGCTTCTGAGGTGAAACGTATATTGCAAACTTATAAGTCGCTGCAAGATATTATCGCAATACTTGGTATGGATGAACTATCTGATGAAGATAAAATTATTGTTGATAGAGCTCGTAAAATTCAGAAGTTTCTTTCTCAACCTTTTCATGTTGCGGAGGTATTTACTGGCATGTCTGGCAAATTTGTTTCACTTTCTGATACTATTTCTAGTTTTAAAGGAATTATTGAAGGTAAATATGATCATCTGCCAGAAGCTGCTTTTTATATGGTGGGAAGTATAAGTGAAGCAATAGAAAAGGCTGAATCAATAAAAGCTGAAGTTGGAGCCGGACATTAAAGATTATGAACACTTTTAAGGTGCAATTTTTTTCTCCTGATAATCGAATTTCATTCGATGAAGTGGTTTCGCTTTCAGTGAATGGGCTTGAAGGAGAGCTAGTGATTTTAGCTTACCATTCTCCTTACTTAATTTATTTATTGCCTGGTATAATTACTGCTCAAATGAGTAACCAGACAAAGGAAAAAGTTGTAATTGATAATGGTATATTAGAGGTTGCAAATAATAATTGTAGCATTATAACGAATCAAATTCAGGTTTTTGATCATTTGACTCATGATGAGGAATCATTAAAAGATAAGAGAGTTGGTATATATTTAAGTTATCTTGATGTCAAATCTCTTTAGGGGCTCTTTTTTGTTCAAGAAATAAGTCTACTCTTGTCATCTCAATGTTTGTCGTTCAAGTAGCTGACACACAACTCGGATGACAAGAGGGGCTACTTGAATAAAGAAGCCGCTGGTCTCATGTGCATCTTTAAACATTTTCACGCTGACTTTGGCTACACACCTTTGAGGGACTGCTGATTAAGTCTAGAAGTGAATTACAGTGATCGCTATGAAATGCGCTATCAAGGCTTAAAGACCTAGATTTTTTTTCTGAATCATCAATTTTCTCTGTAAGCTGGTAAAACATTTTTGAATTATTATCAAAAACTTCCTTTTTATTAACAAGTACTTGATCAATTACTGGACTTAACAGTTCTACTTGGCTATTTAAGTATTGTACTTTATCGTTTAGCTCTTTTTTTTCTCTTATTAATCTTTCAATCTCATCTTCATATTCTTTAAACTTTAATTCCAGTGATGGACGGTACTTATTAACTATTTCTTCTTCTATCTCCTGCCGTAATTGCCCTCTTATTGTCTCGATCTGCTCATCTTTAAGCTCTAGCTCGTTCTTTAACGTTTCAAAATCCCACGTTAGCTGATCTGCCTCTTGTTCATCAGATTCCAAATGTGCGTTATGCTCATTTTCTAAATTTTGTATTTGAGATTTATAACTCGCTATACACTTATCCCTTGCACTTATCATGTGTTCTGCTTCCTCTATCTCTTTCTCTTTTTTTTCAAACTGGTTCAATTTACCTTGTCGTTTCTCTTGTTCTGCATTAGCAGTTTTTAGCTTTTCCTTCAGTTCTTCTACCTTTTCTTCCAGTTCCTTATTTTTTCCATAAATTTCTTGAATTTTCTGCTCTTGCTCCTTATTGAGCTGGATTATTCGCTCATCTGTTTTACTCATTTCTTCCTCAAGTCTTTGTTCCTTTTCTTTACACTCAACTTGTAAATCATTGCACTGTTCCTCCAATTCCTCAATTTTTTGCTTAGCCTCCACGAGTTCTTGTTCTGATTCTACTTGCTTTGCTTTTAACATTTGATTTGCTTCTTTCAGTAATAATAACTCTTCTTTCAAATCTGATATTTGTTGTTCACTGCTTTCTTTTGTACTATTGCTATAGTGTTCTAATTGATCAAGCTTGTCTTCCAAACTATACTTTTCTTCTTTCAGTTGATTTAATTCCTCGTGCAATTTTCTTAACTCACTTATCAACTCTTCTTTTCCTGCATTGGCAACTTCCAGCTTTTTCTTCAGGTCTTTCTTTTCTTCATATGCACCTTCAAGTTCTTGCGCTCTTTCTTGCAGCTCTGTTGACATATTTGCTAGCTTTGCATTTTTTTGTGTCAGTTCAGCTTGCAATTTTGCATTTTTTTGCTTTTCTTCTCCAAGTTCATTCTGTAAATCACTATTATGCTTTTCAAATTCTTGCTTGGCCTCTTCGAGCCTATGCTGTAAATTGTTCCTCTGCTCATTTAATTCTCTAATTTCTTGTTCAGCTTTTGTAAGCTTTTGATCTAGTTGTTGTGAGTTAACTTCTGTTTGCGCTGCAGCTTCTTGCAAATTAACTTCTGTCTGAGTTTCAGTTTCTTGAGAGCCAATTCCTGTTTGAGTCTTAACGTGTTGCACAGAGACCTCTGTTTGAGTTTCAGTGTGCTGTGAATTAACTTCTGTTTGAGTTGCAATTGCCTGAGTTGCAATCTGCTGTGGATTAACCTCTGATACATTGTTGCTAGTGAAAGAAAGAATAGGATTGCTTTTAGCATCATTTTCAAGATCTTTCATCTTTTCGTCTTGATTGATTACGATATGTTCGTTATTTTGCAGATTACTAACAGCCGGTGCAATGTTAGCATTTTTGTTCTTTTTCAATAATGCTTTTACAGCATCATGTAGAGAGAGGTCTTGAATATATAATTCCTCATTTTGTCTTATTAATTCCCAAAACTCCTCAGGTGGCGATTCAAAATCTTTACCATTAAACTGTAGTACTTTAGTTATACCAGAATTACTTACATTCATAACCATAGTACAGGTAAAAGTTTTCCCATCCTTGTCCTGCACAGGCCAAGTGCTTGTCATTTCATAATATGCACCCTCTTTAAATTCATAATGTCTTTCCTTACCTTTTCGGTAAGCGTATATGTCATGCTTTTTATTGCAATAAATATTCAATGTGCTAATATCCCTTTCTTGCTGTAAGATATCACTAATTCTTATTGGCTCACTTCTATTGTAATTAATAAGATTAATGTTTAACACTTTATCAGAATTGTTAGTTTCTACATAAAAAGCTCGAAGGTCTATGTCTTTGTCTCTAAAATACTTACTTACAGCTTTTTTTGCCTGATTTGCTAATTCTATAAAGTTTTTTTTAAAGCTCTTGTTGAAAGATAGATCTATATATGCTTGCTTAAAATTTTCATCATTTGTCAAATCCATGAGCAAGTCATAAATCTCCCATTTGTCCTGATAGTATTCTTCTAAAACAGTAATGCTATTTTTTCTTTTCAGTTCTGCTAATATGTTTTTCAATGTCAGGAAATTTGTTGACATAGTATACCCCCTATTACTATTGTTTTGATAATATATTTACTTTGGGAGTGATTAACTCCTTTTGTATTAACCTTTTTAGTTGAATTTAATTGCGAGCGTTAAACTAGATCTTAGTCATTTTGTTTATTGTTCCCCACTATCTATTTGTGTTACTATACTAATAGTAGCACTAAGTTTTAGGCTATGCAAGAATTTCTATTGAACGTAAAGCTAGTAAACTTCAGAAATTGGTTATGCTAATTTTGTTAATAAAATGCAACCAATTAAGGAAAGCGCTATACTGTGTCTCAGTGCAATATTTTCTTTCCTAACGGACTGAAAATTGAGTTGAGTTAAAAATCCGATTTTATTTAATACTTTTCAAAGATGACAATATTTTGTAAAAATAGGTTTTTAATAGGACAATAATATGGAAATTTTTCTTGATAGTGTTGATTTGAATGAAATTAAGGAGCTAAAAGAGTTCATTGATGGTATAACAACTAATCCTTCTTTAATAGCAAAATCTGGACATAAAGATAAGTACGAAGATTTAGTAAGCGAAATATGTTCTATTATAAAAGGACCTGTTAGTGTTGAAGTTGTTGCAGATAGCCATGAAGATATGGTTAAGGAAGGCCTTAAGTTAGCGAAAATCGCTAGTAATATCGTAGTAAAGTTACCTCTTACACATGAAGGATTAATTTCTTGTAAAAAGTTGTGGACAGAACATAAAATACCTGCTAACATTACATTATGTTTTTCTCCTGGACAAGCACTGTTTGCCGCTAAGGCCGGTGCTTGTTTTATTTCTCCCTTTGTTGGTCGCCTTGATGATATAAGCTATGATGGCTTATCGCTAATAGAAGATATATGCACTATATATTCTAATTATAATTTTAAGACAAAAGTTCTTGTTGCATCAGTAAGAAGTCCAGCACATGTAATAGAAGCTGCACGGCTTGGTGCTCATTCAATTACTGTGCCAGCAAAAATACTTAGACAGTTAATTAATCATCCACTTACTGATCAAGGGCTCGCAATATTTGAAAAAGACTGGGGCGTAAAACAATAAATGACATTGCTAAAAAAGACATAAAAACACAATAATTTATATAAAAAGGACATAGGTACCATCTGTCCTTTAAAGACATGTAGGTCAATGATATGCGTAATTCAGTGTTTTAAACATGATAGTCCTCCACTAATAAAAAAGATTGAGAAAAATGTATACAGCTACGACCGAAGTATAGCTAAAATATATTTTAACTGAAGATTATAGATTAATTGAATTGAAAAGTCTGCAGACGAAGATAGATTCCGAGCTCTAGAACACCTTCACCGTGCATGGTAACAAAACTATTAGAGTTTGTCAAGTAATTTTTTATCGTAATTTTACGAACGTGCCATGCCAGTAATTATATCTA
This sequence comes from Wolbachia endosymbiont (group B) of Protocalliphora azurea, assembly GCF_947251865.1. NCBI lineage: Bacteria > Pseudomonadati > Pseudomonadota > Alphaproteobacteria > Rickettsiales > Anaplasmataceae > Wolbachia > Wolbachia endosymbiont (group B) of Protocalliphora azurea. The sequence continues at coordinate 506,802 of NZ_OX366394.1, forward strand.
GTTAAATTTGTAAAGTAATACAGTGTTTTCGATAGTTATAAAAAAGCTGGATTTCAGTACTGGAGTAACATTTTGGAAATTGGGATGAAAAGAGGGAAAGTACTGGTTTGAAATTAAGTTTTCTGGATTCCAGTGCTGGAATGACAAGAGAGGAGCTCCAGGTACAGCTGTTACCTATAGAATGGCAGTACTAGAATGATAACAAACTGAATGACATATTTAATCTCTATACAGATGTACATCACGCACCGATTTCCATTCAAGGTAATGTTATTCCAGCATTGGAATCCAGTTAGATTTGCGAGTATAAAAGTAATACAACATTTTTGATGATGGAAGCCATTACTAGTATAACAAGAAAGGAAGTGCTGATTTCAGTGTTTATACGTTAGCCATGCATCTAAAAATTTATAAACAAAAGATTACACTTCACAACTTTGTGATGGAATAAGTTTTTCAATGCTGTTGACGCAAAACTCAGTTGTATTATTAGCTATTTCATCGAATTTATCATTTATATCCTTACCTATTTTTTCATCTTTAATATATTCATACAGAGCTAAAATAGCTATAGTTGAACATATTGCGATGAAACCAACTTTTGCTGTAATAAGTAATGATAGCCCACCTGCAAGTATGGACACTGCTCCAATAGCTAGGTTTATAATTTTATTTTGTGTTGATTGATTCTCTTTATCCTCTAAAACGTTTGATATTGCTTTTGAGGCAATTTTTATTGCTATTGCTGTAGTTGAGATTATAACAAACATCATAGCTATTTTTGCTAAGAGAAAAATTGATGGTAGCATTATTACAAGAAACAGTGAAGCACCTCCTATAAATAACCATTTCTCATTTATTTTTTTAGACTGATCTGTATTATTAAGCATTGCAACCCTCCACTTTCATTAACAGTTTATTCATATAATATGAAACATGCGATAGTCAAGATGTTTTTGTGTGGAGAAGCTTGCGATTGAGTTTTGAAGAGCTTTAGCTTTACAAGATGGTAGATTTGGTGATTATCGTAAGATTCTTGCAGTCATTTTAGTGGGAAGAATTTGTAAAATATGAAAAAATAACCGCCAGAAAATTGGAAACGCTATAACTTTCTTTCCTTTAAATATACTTTTTAAAATATATGCTGCAGCTTTTTCTGGCTCCCATATAAAGGGAAGTGGTTTATTAGACTTAAACATATCTGTTTTTACTGGCCCTGGCATTATGGTGATAAACTTTGTGCTACTGTTAGAATATTGGATTTTTAGTGATTGAAAACAACTTTTTAGTGCTGCTTTGCTGGCACAGTATGCAGAAGCATGTGGTGTTGCATGCATAGCAACAAGAGAAGATATAACCGCAAAAGTTGCCAAGGAATTATGATGAATCCATTCTTCAATCCAGTTGATAACGCCAAAATAATTGGTTTCAAATGTTTTTCTATGAATGTTGGTATGAAACTTATCTTCTATTTCGCCACATCCTGCATTAAGAAAAAAGAGATTTGGTATAATATTTTGCTTTTTTAAAAAATCAGACGAGTTTTTAATATTTTCACTTTTGCTTACATCACATGTTATAGGTAAAAAATTACTACCTAATTCTTCTTTTAATTTTTCCAGTTTTTCAGTGCGCCTTGCAATGCCAACCACAAACCATCGATCTTTAATGAGCAACCGTGCTAGACTTTCTCCAATGCCAGATGATGCTCCTGTAATGAGACAAGTTTTTCTATCCATGTGAATTTATATAACATGAAGTATGAATGTAATGACTATTGCCTATTCACACAAGTTAAGTTTGCTATAATTTTCCTAAATAATAAAAAAAGAAAGCTACTTATAATTTTGAATTTTATATAAACTTAAAGGGAAATTTAGTATTTGCTTACTTGTAATTTAAAATTCTTATATAATATTTTAAATGAGTTGAGAGAATTAAATGCAGGATGCAGCTTTAGTTTTACAAGATGGCAAGTACTTTTTGGGAAAATCGGTAGGTAAAAGAGGCAAATGTATAGGTGAAGTTTGTTTTACCACTGGTATGACAGGTTATCAGCATACTATAACAGATCCTTCTTTTGCTGATCAAATAATAGCGTTCACTTTTCCTCATATTGGTAATGTTGGAATAAATCACAAAGATAATGAAGGAGAAAAAGTTTTTGCAAGTGGTGTGGTTATGCGTGAACTTTCTCCTATGTCTCACTCTTCTTCATATATTAGTTTAAATGATTGGTTGGAGAAAAATAATGTAGTTGGGATATCGGGAATTGATACTAGAGCTTTGACGAGATATTTGAGAAAACATGGATCTCAAAATGGAATGATATGTCCGTCAAGTGAGGTACATATATTAGATGAATTGAAGAAATACAAATCTGTAAATGGAATAGAAATAACTAAGAAAGTCAGTTTAAGTAATAACTTTCAAAGCGTTCTTAATGCAAAATATAGGGTTGTAATTGTTGATTTCGGTGTAAAAAATAGTATAATCTCACGCTTAGTAGAACTTGATTGTGCGGTTGAATTAGTCAAACCAGATACAGGTTTTGCTCACAAAATATTAAGCATGAATCCAGATGGTATAGTGCTTTCAAATGGCCCTGGTGATCCACAAGAGATAGGAGAGAGTGTAACTTCAGAAATAGAAATTATTGTGAAATCTAAAATACCAGTTTTTGGCATATGCCTGGGCCATCAATTACTTGCAGTTACTTTGGGAGCAAAGACTGTCAAGATGGATATTGGTCATCGAGGGAGTAATCATCCAGTTTATGATCTGGAGAGTAAAAAAGTTGAGATAACTAGCCAAAATCATGGTTTTGTTGTTGATTCAGCTTCTCTTCCAAGTAACGTTGAAGTTACTCATATTTCTCTATTTGATAATAGTGTAGAGGGGATAATGATGAAGGATTACCCAGTCTTTTCTACTCAATACCATCCAGAAGAAGCGCCAGGTACACATGATTCACATTACTTATTTGGGCGTTTTATTGACAATATTTTGTTATATAAAAGTAAAATCTAACTGAAATCAGTTAGATTAGCTTTTATTACTTGATCTTTTGGATTTGGATGTTTAATATTAGGAATAATAAAACTTAAGTTAAGGTAGTGTTCTCTTAACAGATTTTTGTGGAGGAGTGACCGAGTGGTTAAAGGTAACAGACTGTAAATCTGTCCGCATTGCGTACGTAGGTTCGAATCCTACCTCCTCCATTGTGCGGGTATAGCTCAATGGTAGAGCTCTAGCCTTCCAAGCTAGTGACGTGGGTTCGATTCCCACTATCCGCTCTTTTTTTTGTTGTATTTATATAAAATCAACATATTATTTGTTGATGTATTTATATTTTAGGTAGAAGAGTTAAAATTATGACAGCGATAGTAGAAGCATTTGGAAAGCCGCATGTAAACGTGGGAACGATAGGACATGTGGATCATGGGAAGACAACGTTAACAGCGGCGATAACAAAGCATTATGGTAATTTTGTAGCATATGATCAAATAGATAAAGCGCCAGAAGAAAGAAAGAGAGGTATAACAATAGCAACAGCGCATGTTGAATATCAAACAGAAAAGAGACACTATGCACACGTTGATTGCCCTGGACATGCTGATTATGTAAAGAATATGATAGTAGGTGCAGCACAGATGGATGCAGCGATATTGGTAGTGTCAGGGGTTGATGGGCCGATGCCACAAACGAGAGAGCATATATTGCTGGCAAAACAGGTGGGTGTTGGATATATCGTGGTATATATAAATAAAGCTGATGTTGCTGATGCTGATATGATAGATTTGGTAGAGATGGAAGTGAGAGAGTTGCTGAGTAAGTATGGATTTCCAGGTGATGAAGTGCCTATGATAGTTGGGTCTGCGTTAAAAGCATTAGAGGATGATAGTAGTGAGTATGGAAAGAAATCAATAGATAAATTGATGGAGAAGTTAGATGAGTATGTGGCAGTACCTCCAAGGCCTATAGATTTGCCGTTTTTGTTGCCAATAGAAGATGTATTTTCAATATCGGGCCGAGGTACGGTAGTAACAGGAAGAATAGAGAAGGGGGAGATAAAGGCAGGAGATGAGATAGAGATAATAGGTCTGAAAGCGACGCAAAAGACGATATGTACTGGTGTTGAGATGTTTAAGAAGTTGCTAGATAAGGGAAGTGCAGGACTCAATGTAGGAATACTACTAAGAGGAACAAAGAGAGAAGAAGTGGAGAGAGGGCAAGTATTGGCAAAACCAGGGACAATAACCCCGCATAAGAAATTTAATGCGGAGGTGTATATATTGAAGAAAGAAGAAGGAGGAAGGCATACACCATTTTTTGGAAATTATCAGCCACAGTTTTATTTAAGGACAACGGATGTAACTGGGAGCATAAAATTGCTAGATGGAAAGGAGATGGTAATGCCAGGGGACAATGTAAGTATAGAAGTGGAGTTGCAAGTACCAATAGCAATGGATAAAGGATTACGTTTTGCGATAAGAGAAGGTGGTAGAACTGTTGGTTCTGGCGTTGTTTCGGAAATTTTAGAATGAGTATAATAACTAAGATGAAGCAAGATATATATATTAGAATCAAAGCTTTCGATTGTTCTTTGTTGGAAAAGTGTATTCGCGAGTTTATTGATCAATTAAAGCAGTTTAATGCAGATTTATCTGGTCCGATTGCGTTGCCAAGAAAAGATTCTAAATTTACTGTTAATAGGTCTCCTCATGTTGATAAAAAATCTCGTGAGCAATTTGAAATGAGAATTTCTAAGCGGTTAATTATTGTACATAATCCTACTTCTACTATGATGAAGATGCTTGCAGATTTATCTTTTTCTGCTGGTGTAGAAGTGGATTTAAAGGTTAAGGAAGTCAATATTTAGGAAAAGGAAATGAAGAGAATAAATTCGCTTAGGAGAATTGGTTTGTTAATGACCAATGTTGGCCATACTGCTATGTATTTTGATAATAGTCGCATGGCTGTAACCTTATTGCATCTCAGCGAAACTTATATTATCGATATAAAAGGACAAGATAAATGTGGCTACAATTCAGTCATTTTAGGCACAGGGGATTTAAAAAAAATAGCAAAACCTCAGTTGGAATATTTAAAGAAAAAGGGTATAAATAGTAAATGTAAATTATACGAAAGTAGATTAACTGATCTATTCGGAATAGAATGTGGTAAAAAGGTGGGGGTTAATCATTTTGTAGTTGGTCAATATCTTGACATTACGGGTTATTCTTTAGGCAAAGGGTTTGCTGGTGTGATGAAGCGGCATAACTTCAGTGGGCTTAGGGCATCTCATGGCGTTTCTATTGCTCATAGATCACAAGGTTCTACTGGTCAATGTCAAGATCCTGGTAGAGTATTCAAGGGGAAGAAAATGGCTGGTCATTTAGGTAATAGCAGAGTGACTGTACAGAATATGAAAATATTATCCATTGATTATGAAAATAGCATAATTGCTGTAAAGGGTAATAATGTTCCTGGGTTTAAAAACTCTTATGTTTTTGTGAGAGATGCAGTTAAAAAGCCTTTACATAAAGATGTTCCTTTTCCAGTAGGTCTGCTGTTGAATATGAGTGATGATGCTAATAATTTGGTGAGTTAGTTATGGAATGTGAATTAGTTGATCTATCTAATAATAATGTAGGTAGTGTTGAGCTTAATCCCTTGATATTTTCTGCCAAGCAAAAATTGAGTATTTTGCATGATATAGTGAGATGGCAATTAGCAAAGAGAAGAGTTGGTGCTCATAAAACAAAGGGTATCAGTGATGTTTCTGGTACAACAGCTAAGCCGTATGGTCAAAAACGTACCGGTAGGGCGAGACAGGGGAGCTTGCGATCTCCTCAGTTTAGAGGTGGTGGAATTATTTTTGGTCCTGTTGTGAGGAGTCATGCTTATTCTCTTAATAAAAAAGTACGTAAATTTGGTTTGAAAATTGCTTTATCTCTAAAATATTTAAATAATCAAGTTGTTGTTCTTGATAGTTTAAATGTTGATGTGAAGAAAACATCTAAAATGTGTGAATATATTAAAAATTTTAAATTTTCTTCTTTTTTAATAGTTGGTGATTATGGAGATGATTTGTTACGTGCTGCTAAAAATTTGCATTATGTAGATTTAATCAAACCTATTGGGTTAAATGTTTTTGATATATTGAATCATGAATGCGTGATGTTAACAAAAGACACTTTAAAGCATCTTGAAGGTAGATTGTTATGATTAAATATAATAATATAATAAAATCTCCTGTAATCACAGAAAAGGCTTCTCTTTTAAGAGAGAAGTTTAATAAATACTCTTTGTATGTTTTTGTAAATGTAAATAAGCGTCAAATAAAATCGGCAATAGAGTCTTTATTTAATGTCAGAATTTCTTCTATAAATGTTATTAGAGTTAAACCTAAATATAGACGTTTCAGGGGTGTGGTTGGTTGTAAAAAACAGAGAAAAAAGGTTTATTTTTCTTTGATGGATGGTCAAAAATTAGATATAATGAGCGTTTAATATGGGTATGAAATTTTTTAATCCTGTTACTCCGTCTTCTCGTGGGACTATATTAATAAGTAAAATTGGTTTATCAAAAGATAAGCCGGAGAAGTCTCTTGTATTTGGCAAGAAATCCAGTGGTGGAAGAAATAATCATGGTAGAATTACAACTCGTCACAGGGGTGGTGGTCACAAGAAGAAGTATAGAGTTATAGATTTTAAACGTAATAGAAGTGATCAGGGTATAGTTGAGAAAATAGAGTATGATCCAAATAGAAGTGGGTTTTTAGCATTAATATCATATAAGGAAGATGATACTAAATCTTATATATTAGCTCCTCAAGGTATGAAGCCTGGTGATGTTGTGACAGCTGGAGATGATGCTGATATTTTGCCAGGGAATTGTTTACTACTCAAGCATATACCTGTTGGTTCTTTCGTTCATAATGTTGAGCTGAAGCCAGGTAATGGTGCTGCGATTGCTAGAGCTGCTGGTTGTTATGCACAAATCGTTGGTCGTGATGGCCAATATGTTTTATTACGACTCAGGTCTGGTCAAATTAGGTTGATTTTATCTTCTTGCAAGGCTACTATTGGTGTAGTATCTAACCCTGACCATAAGAATAGAAAGTTGGGTAAAGCTGGGAGAAGTAGGTGGCTTGGGATTAGACCTGCTGTACGTGGAGTTGCAATGAATCCGGTTGACCATCCTCATGGAGGTGGAGAGGGAAAAACTTCTGGCGGTCGTCATCCTGTTACTCCTTGGGGTGTTGCAACAAAAGGAAAAAAAACTAGGAAAAAAAATAAATCTAGTGATAAGTATATAAAAAAATTGAAAGGTTAATTTATGAGTAGATCTGTATGGAAACCACCTTTTTTACACCCATCTGTACTAAGATTAGTTCAGAGAGCTTTAAAAGAGGGTTCTATTAATAAGGTGATAAAAATTCATTCCAGGGCTTCTGTAATTCTTCCTAATTGTTTGGGTTTAAAATTTGCTGTTTATAATGGTAAAGATTACATTCCTGTTAGTGTTGATAATCAGAATATGATAGGTCATAAATTCGGTGAATTTTCACCTACTCGTAAATTTACTGGGCATGGTGGTGATAAAAAGGCAACAAGAAGGTAGGCAATTGATATGAAAAATAGGGATATAATAGTTGAGGCTGGTTCTAAGGTTTTAAGATCAACTCCTCGCAAATTAAATTTGGTTGCTGATTTAGTGCGTAATAAAAAAGTTTCTTTTGCTAATGTACAATTAAGATTTTGTGAAAAAAAGGCTGCCGGTTTTATAATGAAGGTGTTGAATTCTGCAATTGCTAATGCTCAAAATAATTATGGATTGAACGTTGATAATTTATATATAAAGGAAATTTTAATAGGTAAGTCACTTACTTTGCGTAGAGTATATCCAAAAGCTATGGGTAGGGCTAATAGAATGAGCAAATTTTATAGTAATATAACTATAAAATTGAAAGAAATTGTATGATTTATAGAAATGGAAAATTAATAAGGAAAGTGTAAAAATATGGGACAGAAGGTTAATCCTAAAGTATTTAGATTGCAAATAAATAGTAATACCTGGGATTCTGTTTGGTGTGCTACGGACGATTATAAACAGAAATTGCATCAAGATCTATTTATTCGCAGTTATATAAATGAATCCTTTAAGCATGCTGGTATTTCTAAAGTAACTGTAGAGCGTACAGTTACTTTAGTGTCTGTAATAATACATTCTTCTAAGCCTGGAGTTATAATAGGTAAGAAAGGTTTGGATGTTGAGAAGATAAAGCAAAAAATAGCTAAAAAAGTAGAAAGTAGTGTCGAAGTGAATGTAGTAGGAGTTAAAAAGTCTGAAATAGATGCAGTTTTAATATCAAGGAATATTACACATCAGCTAGAAAAAAGGATTTCATGTAGAAGAGCGATGAAAAAAGCTATTCAAAATTGTTTGAAGATGGGTGCTGAGGGTATTAAAGTAAGTTGCTCTGGGCGTCTTGGCGGAGCTGAAATAGCTCGTACTGAATGGTACAAAGAAGGTCGTTTGCCTTTACACACTTTGCGTGCTAATATAGATTATGCTTTTTGTGAAGCGAAGACTATATGTGGTATTATAGGAGTTAAAGTTTGGGTTTATGTTGGTAGTTAAGGTATATTGAGATGTTTGTTCCCAAAAAGAGTAAATATAAAAAGGTATTTAAGGGGAGAATAAAGGGTAATGCTAAGGGTGGTAGCACGCTGTCTTTTGGAGATTATGGATTAAAAGCTATGGAAGTAGGTAAGGTTCAGTCCAAGCATATTGAAACTGCAAGGCGCGTAATATCTAGAACGTTAAAACGCTCTGGTAAAGTATGGATAAGAATTTTTCCTGATACTCCGGTTAGTAAAAAGCCAGCAGATGTACGTATGGGTAAAGGGAAAGGTAGTGTTGAATTTTGGGTATTTAAAGCTAAGCCCGGTAGGATTTTGTTTGAAATTAGTAGTGATGTTCCCATGCATTTAGCAAGATTGGCGCTTGAAAAAGCGACTGCTAAGCTTCCTATGAAGTGTAAATTTATATCTAATCATAATTGAATGGAGTTGCAATGGATATAGTTAAATTTGAATCAGAATCTTCACAAGGATTACATGAACTTCTTGTGAGTTTGAGGAAAGAATTTGTTAATTTGGCTTTTCAAAAAAAGCTGGGCCAGTGCAACAATTTTTCGCGTTTTAGCTTAATAAGAAAGAGCATAGCTCGTAGTCTAACTGTATTAAATAGAAGAAAGAGAGAGGGAAAAAATGCCTAAGAAGGTTTTTTGTGGTGTCGTAACTAATGCTGAGTCTGATAAGACTGTAAAGGTTTCGGTGTTACAAGTGTATAAGGATAGGCTGTATAAAAAAGTTATTAAAAAATACAAGAAGTATACAGCACATGATGAGAATAATAGTTGCAAAAAGGGAGATAGGGTTTTAATACAGGAACATAAGCCTATTTCTGTTACTAAAAAATGGGTTGTTATCAATAGCTAAAAAGGAATAGGTATTTATATGATTCAAAAAAATACATTGTTAGAAGTAGCTGATAATTCTGGTGCGCGTGCAGTGCTTTGTATTGGCTTGTTAGGTGGTAGGAAATCTGCATCTGTAGGTGATACGATTATTATATCTACTAAGTCTATTAATCCAAAAGGTAAAGTTGAAAAAGGAAAAGTATATAAAGCAGTTGTTGTTAGAGTAAAAAATAGTGTTAAGAAATCTGATGGTTCTGTAATTCGTTTTTCTAGCAATGCTGTGGTTTTAATTAATGATCAAGGTGAACCACTTGGCACTCGGGTGTTTGGTCCAGTAAAAAAGTTGTTATCTGGTTCTTTTATGAAAATAATGTCATTAGCTGATGAGGTTTTATAATGAGTGCTAAAATAAAAAGTGGTGATGATATTATAGTTTTAACTGGTAAAGATAAGAGAAAAATTGGTAAGGTAATCAAAGTTATAATACGTGATGCTAAAAAGAAAGTAGTTGTTTCTGGCGTAAATGTGTGTAAGAGACATACTAAACCAAGAGCTGGTAGTGGTGGTGGTATATTGAATAAAGAGTTAGCTATTGATGTATCCAATGTTGCAATATTGGATCCTAAGTGTAAAACTCCAACTAAAGTAGGATTTAAGATTATAGATGGTAGAAAAGTGCGTTTTGCAAAAGTTTCTGGAGAAGTGATAGATTAGGTTGATATGTTTAAACAGTTGTATAAAGATAATATAGTAAAATCCTTAAAGGATAAGTTTAATTACAGCAATGTAATGCAAGTGCCTAAACTTGTCAAGGTGTGTATCAATATGGGCGTTGGAGATGCTGCTACGGACAATAAAGCGATAAATGAGCCATTTGATAATCTACATTTGATTGCTGGGCAAAAGCCTGTGTTAACCTTTGCAAAAAAATCTATTTCTGGTTTCAAAATTAGAAAAGGTGCAACTGTAGGTTGTAAAGTGACTTTGCGTAGAAATAAAATGTATGAATTCTTAGAAAGATTAATATATATTGCTTTGCCAAGGGAAAAAGATTTTAGAGGGTTTAGTGTGAAGCAATTTGATGGTCATGGTAATTTTTCCTTTGGTATCAAGGAGCATATATCATTTTTAGAAATAGACTATGATAAAATAAGTAAAATTAGAGGTATGGATATTAATATTATAACAAGTGCAGTTAGTGATAAGGAAGCAAAGGAATTATTACTGGCTCTTAAATTCCCTTTTTTTGATAATTGAGAGAAAATATATATGGCAAAAAAATCCATGATACAGAAGAATCTTCGTAGAATAAAGTTATGCGATCAATATAGGGAGAGAAGGGAAGAATTAAAATCTATAATGAATAATAAGGATTTATCTATTGCAAAAAGGTTTGCAGCTCAAAGTAAGCTGATTAAAAAATTGCCTAGAGATTCTTCTAAAATCAGAATTAGGAATAGATGCGCTTTAACTGGTAGGCCGAGAGGAGTATATAGAAAATTTGGTTTATGTAGGATTGTTTTACGTGATTTGTGTTCTTTTGGACAAGTTCCAGGGGTTACAAAATCTAGTTGGTAAATGTGATATAAGGAGTGTAATAGTGTCGTTATCTGATGGTATTGGTGATTTTTTAACAAGAATACGTAATGCTCAATTGGCAATGCATAGGGAAACAAGAGTCCTATTCTCTAAAGTGAATTCTTCTATATTGAAGATCTTAAAAGAGGAAGGGTATATTCTTAATTATGAAAAGCAAGAGAGTGATAGTATCCCTTCCCTTGTTGTGCAGTTGAAGTATTATGATAAATCACCTGTGATTAATGATATAGCTAGGGTATCAAAGCCCGGTTGTCGTTATTATTCTAAGTGTAAGGACATTTCTAAAGCGTATAATGGTCTTGGAATTTTTATTATATCTACACCGAAAGGAGTGATGACCGATTATAATGCACGTAGATTAAAAGTTGGTGGAGAAGTTTTGTGTCGTGTATTTTAAATGATAGGAGAAATGTATGTCTCGTATAGGTGCCGCACCTATCAATATTCCTGCTGATCTTTCAGTTGAATATAATAATGGTAGGGTATTAATAAGAAGTGTTAGGGCAGAAAAAGAGCTGAACTTGTGTAGTGGCATTCTGTGTCAGATAGTTGATAACCAATTGTTACTTTCTGTTGATCAAGGCAGGGATGATTATGATAAAATAAAATCTATATGGGGCACTTATAGAAGTAATATTAATAACATGATTAACGGTATGGTTAATGATTTTTCTGTTGATCTTGAGATCAATGGTGTGGGGTATAAAGCAGAATGTGATGATAAGTATTTGACTTTATATCTTGGTTATAGTCATAATATTAAGTATAAAGTGCCTAAAGACGTTGAGATTAAGTGTATAAAGCCAACTCATTTAGTGATTCGCGGTATGGATAAGCAAAAAGTCTATATGGTGGCTTCTGATATATGCAAAATTAGAAAATATGATCCTTATAAAGGTAAGGGTATTGTAATAAAAGGCAAATTTATGCTGCGTAAGGTTGTAAATAAAAAGAAGTAATTAAAATGAAAAGATTGTATAATTTTTTAAGTAGCTATGAAAAAAGGAAACTTCGTAATAGAGCGAAGCTCGATAAGAGCGCTGGGCGTTTACGTATATCCATATTTAAGTCTAATAAACATTTCTATGTTCAGTTGATTAACGATGCAAAAGGAACAACCCTAGCTTCTGCTTCTACTTTGGATGATAAAATTAGGAATGTATGTAAAGGTAGGGTTAATGCTGAAACTATAAAACAGGTTTCTTCTTTATTGATTGAGCGTCTCCCTAGTACAAAATTGCAGCAGCGGTTCGTCTTTGATCGGGGGGCATATAAGTATACAGGATTGATTTCTCAATTTGCTGAAGCTTTAAGAAGCTCTGGATTTGAATTTTAGAAGGTTTGAAGTATGGCTGTAAAGAATTTACAAAATAATAATGATTTATCAGAACTTTTGGTTTCAGTCCGAAGGGTAACAACGGTTACTAAAGGTGGTAGAAGATTTTCATTTTCAACTTTGGTTGTTGTTGGTGATGGTAAGGGTAGGGTAGGATGTGGAATAGGTAAACACGCAGAGGTTGCTGAAGCAAGAGTGAAAGCTTTAAATGCTGCAAAGAAGTCGATGATTAGGGTGTACTTACGTGAAGGTAGAACTTTACATCATGATATTAAAGCTAAATTCTGTTCTGGTGAGATAGTTTTAAGAGCTGCAAGAGCTGGAACAGGTATTATTGCTGGTGGAGCAATGAGGTCGGTTTTTGAGGTATTAGGTATAAAGGATGTGGTAGCTAAGTCTACTAGATCAAATGATCCTCATAATATTATATGTGCAGTATTTAAGGCTTTTGATGTTATGTTATCTCCTCGCCAAGTGGCAGGTAAGAGGGGTAAAAAGATTAGTGAGATAGTTGGAAATAGGTAAACTATGAATGATGCTGTAAAATTAAATTCTATATTTACCAAATTATCTAAGAAAAAGAAGCCTAAATTATTAGGTAGAGGTATTGGTTGTGGTAAAGGTAAAACATCCGGTAGGGGGCATAAAGGGCAGAAAGCGAGAAGTGGCGTTTCTATAAATGGTTTTGAAGGTGGACAGCAGTCTATATATACTCGTTTACCTAAAAGAGGTTTTAAGCCTATACGCAAAAACTTATACTCTATATTTAATGTTGGGGATGTACAGTGCTTAATGGAAGCTAAAAAAATAGTCAAGGATTCTATCATAGATAAGGAGCTACTGCATAAGTTAGGTTTTATCAGATCTGTTAAAAGTAAAATCAAACTTCTTAATAAGGGTAAATTAAGCGAAAAATTTGTGTTTCATGTTGATTTTGCATCAGAAGCTGCAAAAAGATCTGTAGCTTCAGTTGGTGGTAGTGTAGAAATACTATCGTAAATCATGAACAGTAAATTTGCATTTAATAGTTTGGATTCTACGCTGTTATATAAAAGTGATTTACTAAAGCGTATATTTTTTACTCTAATGGCTTTAGTTTGTTATCGTTTAGGCACTTATGTTCCTATTCCTGGAATTAATCTTGATATAATCAATGATATATTTCCAAAAGAGAGTTCTGGTGTTTTTGGAGTATTTAATTTATTTTCTGGTGGCGCTTTAGCTAGAATGACGATCTTGGCGTTAAACGTTATGCCATACATAGTTGCATCCATAGTTATGCAATTATTATCTTCTGCCGTTAAAGGAATCAATGAAATTAAAAATGACGGAGAGTTGGGACGTCGAAAGATGAACTCTTATATACGCTATATGACTATAGTGTTTTGTATCTTTCAATCAATTACGATCTTAATAGGGTTAGAAAGAATGAATATAGAAGGGGTATTAGTTGTAGTTGAACCTGGTATTATGTTTCGTACTATAGGTGTCTTTAGCCTTTTAGGTGGAACTATATTTTTAATATGGCTTGGTGAGCGGATCAGTGTGAGCGGTATAGGCAATGGTATCTCATTAATCATTTTTACTGGCATAACATCTGAATTACATAATGCTTTATCATCTCTGCTAACATTAAATAAAAATGGTAGTATGTCGTTTTTCATTACCCTTTTTGTTATAGCATTGTTTTTTTTACTGCTCCTTTTAGTCATTTTTACAGAATCTTCTTATAGAAAGGTAATTGTTCAATATCCCAAAAAACAGTTTAAAAAATTACATAATGATGATTTTACTTACATTCCATTGAAGATCAATTTATCTGGTGTAATACCAACTATTTTTGCTAACGCAATTTTATTAACGCCTATTTCAATTGCAAATTTCTATAAGGGTCATGCCATTGCTGATTTTATTTTAAACTACTTTATGGAAAATAAAGTGATGTACATTATAACTTACTTAATACTCATAGTACTTTTTAATTTTTTCTATACCAATTTTATATTTAATCCAGAGGAAAATGCTGATTTTCTTAGGAAAAATGGTGGTTTTATTCCTGGTAGAGGGCCTGGAAAACATACTTCTGATTATCTTCAAGATATAGTTTTTAAATTAACATTTATTGGGTCTGCGTATTTGGTGGTAATATGTACTATACCTGAAATTATGAGGTATCATTATGATATACCATTTATTTTTGGTGGGACGAGCTTGCTGATTATAGTTAACGTTATTACTGATACTATTATGCAAGTACAATCTTATGTTTTTTCAAATAGGTACGATAGTTGGATAAAGAAATATGAGTCTAAAACAAGGAAGCTAAAGTGATTATTACAATTTTTGGTCCTCCTGGCTCTGGTAAGGGTACTCAGTCCAGTTTGTTAATAGCAAAGTATAATTTTAAATTAGTTTCAGTAGGAGACTTATTAAGGAATATTATATCTAGTGGGAGTAAATTAGGTAAAGGAATAAAGGATACTGTTGAATCTGGTAATTTAATTCAAGATGAAGTTATATGTAAATTATTGTGTGACCAGCTTGCATTAATAGATGGTGATTTTTTGTTAGATGGTTTTCCAAGAAATTTAAATCAAGCTCATTTTTTAACTCAAGTTTTGCAAAAAAGATGCAATAGGGATGTTGATCTTGTAATTGAGTTGCAGCTTGACGATAATATTGCAATTGATAGATTAAAAGATCGTCTTACTTGTTTGGATTGTAAAAGTATATATAGTATATCTTCTTTTAAGAATACTACTTGTGCTAAATGTAAAAGTACGAGATTGGAGAAGAGAATTGATGATGCTAATATGCTTGCAATTAATAAGAGGATAAGAGAATATCATTCTCAGATAGAGGGTTTGCGCGAGTATTATAAGGACAAGTTGTTAACAATTAACGCTAATTTGAGTGTTGATAGAGTAATGCAAGAGATTGAAAGTAAAATTTCTTGTAATTTGATTTGACTATAAGTTGTTTTATGGTATAAATTAAGAGTTATTATTAATAAAGTATCGAGGTATCAGTGGCACGTATTGCAGGCATAAATATTCCAGTGAAGAAGTGTGTTCCTTTTGCATTAACTTATATACATGGTATAGGTATTACTACTGCGAATATAATTTGTCGTAGCTGTAAAATTGATGAGCGTAAGCGTGTTTTAGAATTACAAGATGAAGATATAGAGAAAATTAGTAGTTTTATTAGGCAAAAATATGTCATAGAGGGTGAGCTCAGAAAAAAAGTAGCTATGGATATAAAATCTTTAATGGAAATCGGTTGCTATAGAGGATTAAGGCATAGAAAAGGTTTGCCTGTGAGGGGACAAAGAACCCATACTAATGCTAAAACTCGTAAAGGCAGATCTAAATTGCCTATTGCTGGAAAAAAATAAAATTTGTTATTATCGTGAGTTTTTATGAAAAAAGTTAAAACGGTTGGTAAGAATACAAAAAGGTTTATTACTGGTATTGTCCATATTCGTGCAACTTTTAATAATACTTTTGTAAATGTGACTGATGTTTGTGGTAATACGCTTTACCAGACTTCTGTTGGTGCATGTGGTTTTTCTGGTTCGAGAAAATCCACACCTTATGCTGCAGGTAAGGTTGCCGATTCTGCTGCGAAGAAAGTAATAGAGAGATTTGGTATGAAGGTTGTTTCTGTAATAATTCGTGGTCCTGGTTTTGGTGCAGAAGCTGCAGTTAAAGCACTTCGGAATTGTGGATTGACTGTCACTTCAATTGCAGATAAAACGGCGATACCTCATAATGGGTGTAGACTAAGGAAAAAAAGAAGAGTATAGGATATTTGGAAGGTTTTTGTATGTATTATAGTGATAATGTCTCTTTCTGTGGAAATTTAGATAGATTAACTAAGCCTAATGCGATTAAGGTAATATCAGGTGATTCAAGTAAAAAAAGTGATATAGTTCTAGAACCTTTGGAAAGTGGTTTTGCTTTAACGTTGGGTCATGCATTAAGGCGTGTAATGTTGTCTTCTCTTCGCGGTAGTGCTGTTTATGGAATAAAAATTGAAGGCGTGAATCATGAATTTACTTCGATCCAAGGAGTTAGGGAAGACATAACTGATATAGCATTAAATATGGGCATGTTGAGATGTAAGTTAAATAACACGTCTAATAAGTGCTTAAATTTGAGCGCTAAAGGGCCTTGTCAAGTATTAGCTGGAATGATAGAAACTGATGACCAATGCTCTATTGTTAATAAAGATTTGGTGATATGTACACTAGGTCAAGATGTGGAGCTTAACATTACTATATATATTGCTAGTGGAAAAGGTTATCTTTCTGTAAATAAATATAAAGAAAATGAATTTTTAAAGTCTATGAATGAACAAGATTTAATTGGTTTTATTCCAGTTAATGCTTTATATAGTCCTGTTGAGAGGGTTTCGTATAGAGTAGAGAATAGTCGTGTTGGTCAAGTTACTGATAAAGATAAGCTGATATTGTCAATTGAAACTGATGGTACAATCTCTCCAAGTCAAGCTGTTGACTATGCTGCAAGAATATTACAGGAGCAATTTCAGCCTTTTATTAGTTCTGATATGAGTTATAAAAAATCGCAAGTTTCTTTGTCTAGTGGTGCTAAAGATTTGGGCTATGATCCTGTTCTATTGCGTAAAGTAGATGAAATGGAATTATCTGTTAGATCTCATAACTGTCTGAAAAATGAAAATATCACTTATATAGGTGATCTTGTGCAAAAGACGGAAGTTGAAATGTTAAGAACTGCTAATTTTGGCCGAAAGTCTTTGAATGAAATCAAGGCAATTTTAAATAATTCAGGTTTGTCTTTGGGTATGAATATACCAAATTGGCCGCCTAAGGATATAGATGAACTGGCTAAACAACATACTGATGAGGATTAGGTAGTATATGAAACATGGAATAAAGAAAAATAAACTGTCTCGTTGTACCGAGCATAGGTTATCAATGTTAAAGAATCTATCTATCTCGTTAATTAATCATGAGCAGATTGTAACTACTTTACCAAAGGCTAAAGCACTTCGTCCATATGTGGAAAAGTTTATTACAATTGCTAAGAATAACGATTCTTTACATGGTAGAAGGCTTTTGCTTTCACGTCTTCATAATAGTAAGTTAGTAGTTGATAAATTATTAAGCGTTCTAGCTAATCGTTATCAAGACCGTAAAGGTGGATATTCTAGAATAATAAAATTTGGTACTCGAAAGGGTGATTGCGCTCCAATGGCAGTGATAGAGCTAGTTGATAGAGATATTTCAGCAAAAGGTGAGATTTATAGTAAAAATAAAAAAGGAAGCAAAGTAGTTACACAAAGCTAATTATTCTTTTTATGGTAAGTAGGTTACGCTATTTTGTAGGTTACTTTGGAGAATTGTTAGTTTCGATATATTTAAAGCTGAAATTCTATAATGTTATAAAACGTCGCTTCCGTTGTAAGTTGGGTGAAATTGACTTAATTGTATCTAAAAAAAGGGAGCTGATTTTTATAGAAGTTAAAACAAGTTTATTTGGAAAAGAAGTACCGATGTCTCATTTTCAGTGTCAGTCTATTATAAATTCTTCTAAATATTTCTTAAGTAAAAATCTTGATTTTTTAGATTATTCAGTCAGATATGATTTATGTTTTCTTTCCTTAAGGAGAAGACCTATTTATATAAAAAATGCTTGGATTGAACAATGGTAGCTAAAATAATTTAGATTTACTAGAACAGGTAATTGAATATGAAAAACAATAATTTAGTTTCATCTTATGCTGGAGCACTGTTTCATGTCTCAGGAAGCAGATTAGGTATTATAAGAAAAGAAGTAGAATTTTTGTTAGCTTTTTTTAAAGATCAAGATGTTTTTGTGTATCTATCTCATCCTATGGTTTCTCTTTTGCACAAAAAAGAAGCGATACTTTCTATAAAGGAGAACTTGAGTGAAAACTTAGTCAAATTTATTATGGTTACACTTGCAAACAAGCGCTCCCGTTTATTAATCCTTATATTAGAAAAATTCTTAAATCTTGTAAGGGAAAGTGAAAATGAATTGGAAATTACTATAAAATCAGCAGAGATTTTAAAGAAACCTGATATAAAAATAATTACTGAATCTTTGAACTTTCTTGGTAAAATAATAAAAGTCAGTCATGTGGTTGATCCTTCTATACTAGGTGGCTTTGTAGTTAGGTATGGTTTTAACGTGATTGATGCTTCGCTTAAGAGTTATTTGGATAGATTGGTTGATTTGAGTAAAATGGAAATGTTGAAAATAAGGAATTGTATATGAAGAATAGCATAAATGCCTCTGAAGTAGTAAACATAATAAAAGAGAAGGTTGAGACATTTGATAATCCTATAAAACGAGAAAATATAGGTGAAGTAATTTCAGTAACGGATGGTATCACATTGGTCTATGGGCTGGAAAAAGCAAAGTTTGGTGAAAAGGTATCTTTTGCAAGCGGTGTAGAAGGAATAGTTCTTGATTTAGATCATGATACAGCTGGAATAGTTGTGCTTGGCAATGACCGTGATGTAAAAGAAGGGGACGTTGTAAAATGTAGTGGTGATGTTGTACAGGTGCCTGTAGGTCATGAATTATTAGGGAGAGTTGTAAATGCATTAGGCGATCCTATAGACGATGGCGGAGAAATTAGAGCCAAGAACAAAATGTATATAGAATCTAAAGCGCCAGGTATTATTGACCGTAAATCTGTGCATGAACCTCTGCAGACAGGAATTAAAATTATAGATTTGTTGATTCCTATAGGTAGAGGGCAACGTGAATTAATTATTGGCGATAGACAAATTGGTAAAACCACTATTGCGATTGATACTATTATCAATCAGAAGAAGATTAATGATGAGGTAAACGAAAATCAAAAAATTTACTGTGTTTATGTTGCTATTGGACAAAAAATTTCGACAGTAGCAAAAGTGGTGAATAAGCTAAAAGAAAGTGGAGCATTAGAGTATACAACCGTAGTTGTGGCTAGCGCATCTGACTGCGCGCCTATGCAATTTTTAGCACCTTATACCGGTTGCACTATTGGAGAATTTTTCCGTGATAATGGAATGCATTGCTTGGTGGTATATGATGATTTATCTAAGCATGCTGTGGCATATAGGCAGATGTCCTTATTGCTTAGACGTCCTCCTGGTCGTGAAGCTTATCCTGGAGATATATTCTATGTACACTCTCGCTTGCTTGAAAGAGCTGCCAAAATGTCTGATGAAAAAGGACAGGGATCTTTGACTGCTTTGCCGATTATTGAGACTCAGGCTGGCGATGTATCTGCATATGTTCCAACTAATGTGATTTCAATTACCGATGGACAAATTTTTCTTGAGTCTGAATTGTTTCACAAAGGATTTCGCCCTGCAGTGAATATAGGTTTATCGGTTTCTCGGGTTGGCTCTGCTGCACAATTGAAATCTGTGAAAAAAGTTGCTGGTTCTATAAAGCTGAGTTTGGCCCAATATAGAGAACTGGAAGACTTTGCTAAATTTGGTTCTGATCTTGATGCTACTGTTCAATTGTCCTTAAACAAAGGTAAATACCTTATTGAATTATTAAAGCAAAAACAGTATTCACCTATGCAAATAGAAGAGCAAGTATTGCTTATGTATATCTTTTCTAATCTGTATGGTCAATTAAATAAGGTACAGGTGAGCAACATCAATAGGTTCGAGTGTGATCTTATCAATTATTTTCAAACTGTTCACCCTGGAGTTTTAAAAAAGTTGTCGGGTGACATGAATGATGATATAAAAGATGATATTCTTGGTATTGTGAGTGATTTTGTCACTCAATTTAATTGCGTTTAGGCGGTGATTATGACTTCATCCATTGTTAACAAGTTTCCTATTACAAGGGAAGGTTTTGAGAGTATGCAAGTCGAACTTGAGAAATTAAAGGAAGAAAAACCTTCTATCATACAGGCTATTTCTGATGCTCGTGATCAAGGCGATTTATCAGAAAATGCAGAATATCATGCAGCACGGGAGAGATTAAGTTTTATTGAAGGCCGTATAATTGAGGTAGAAAGTAAACTTTCACATGCAGAAGTGATAGAAGTAAAAAATTTGTCTGGTGATACAGTAATGTTTGGTGCAACTGTTACGGTAAGCATGCTCGGTGATGATAACAGTGAAATTGAATATGTTTATAAGATTGTAGGTGGATATGAAGCTGATGCTTCAAAGCAGTTGATCTCTACGGATTCACCACTCGGTAGTGCTTTAATTGGCAAAAAAGTTGGTGAGTATGTGGAAGTGATAGTGCCAAATGGAGAGAAATTGTATAAAATAGTTAAGATTGAGTTTAAGTAAATCATGGTACAAGTAACTTATCCTTCAATTAGTCTACCTGGTATTTCTTCTGTGGAAGATGTATTGAGGGATGCTAGTTCTGGTAAATTATTCATTTTAGTTGACGATGAAAACAGAGAGAATGAAGGTGATCTGATTGTATTAGCTGAGAAATTAGAGCCAGAACATGTGGCTTTTATGGTTAGATACGGTACAGGGATTGTTTGTTTAGCAATGACTAAAGTTCACATGAAAAGGTTAGGCCTTAGTTTCATGGAAAAAAAAAATGTTGGTGAAAATCATACTGCTTTTACTACATCAATTGATGCACGTTATGGTATTACTACGGGTGTTTCAGCTGAGGATAGAACAAAAACTATACATGTTGCTATTGATAAAAATAGAACTCAGGATGACATTATAACTCCCGGTCATATTTTTCCTGTGATTGCACATGAGGGTGGAGTAGAGCAACGTGCTGGTCATACTGAAGCAAGTGTTGAGATAGCTAAGTTAGTGGGATGTAATCATTCTGCAGTTATTTGTGAATTAGTGAATGATGATGGCTCTATGATGCGCTTACCCCAGTTGCTTGAATTTGCTGAACAACATAATATTAAGTTAACTACCATTGATAAACTTATCAGTTACGTTCAAAATTTAAACTAGCGTTTATAGATTCGTATAGTTTAAGTGTTAAAATACAAAATTCCTCAAAGTTATACAAACAAGGAATTTCCATGTCTAAGCTTTTTGTTTTACTATTTTTTTTCGTATACTGTAATAGCGCTTACTCTGTTAGTATTATTAGAGATAGTGAAGTGGAAGCGGTAGTTAAGGATCTAGCGCAACCTTTATTTTCTGCTGCGGGTATTGATAATGATAAAATAAAAGTTTTTATAGTTGATGATAGATCGATTAATGCTTTTGTAATTAACAATAATAGCATTTTCATTCATTTAGGGCTTTTACAATATTCGACTGAACCTTATGTCTTACTTGGTATATTAGCACATGAAATTGCTCATATATCTGCTGGTCATGTATTACAAATGAGTAGTGCTGTAGGTTATTTTCAATCAATAGCAATGATTAGTTATATGGTAGGATTAGTTTCTAGTATTGTCATTAACCCTCAGGTTGCGAGTGCAATCTTGCTTAGTGGTGTAACGCTTAGTTCAAGGTTGTTTTTTAACTATTCTCAAGAGCAAGAGAGTGTAGCAGATAGCTATGCTTTAAGATACCTAGATGAATCTGGCTATGATAATTTGGGTATGAAAGAGATTTTTGACTATTTTAAGAGTATTGAGCATGAAAACACTGAAGAGTATTTCCGCACTCACCCACTTAGTGATAAGCGTATATTTGCTGTACAGAATTATAAGGTTAAAAACAATATAAAACCAATCCTTGCAGATAAATTGCTGAAGTTTGAGCGTATGGTTGCAAAGCTAGACTCTTTTTTTGCTCCTATTCATGTGTTATCTAATAAATATGAAGGTAGTTCTAAGTATGTAAATGCTGTAATTCACTATAGGCAAGGAAAGATAGAAGAGGCTATTACTAAAGTTAATTCATTGATTCAAGAGTCACGCAATGATCCTTATTTATATGAATTAAAAGCGGAGATGTTATACAAAGCTGGAAATTTAAGTGAAGCAATAAAAATGTATGAAGAATCACTTAGATATTTATCTGAGAAGAATAACTATTTAGTGAAACTTGCGTTATCTCATACTTTATTATTACACGGTGAAATAGAGAAGGCAATTTTTTACCTAGAGCAGGTTGCAAACGTAGAAACAAATAACGCCTTTGTCTGGAAGTATTTAAGTATTGCATATAAACGTAGCGCTGATATGGCAATGTATTATTTTGCTTTGACGAAAAAGGCTTGTATTGAAGGTAATTTAGAGAAATTTATGAAGTACGCTGAGTTAGCTATTAAAACTTTACCGAAAGACAGTCATTATTTGTTACAGATTGAAGACATGAAGGAACAATACACACAAAAACATCCTGATTTTTAAGTTATTTTTCCCCACACTTGCTCAACATACTATCTTGTTTAATGCTATCGGGTATAATTTTCATTATAATCGCTTTGGCACCAAAAAATACACCACAAAACATACCTAGGGCAAAGAGAGCTGGCCATGGCATTCTACCAAATATTGCAAGCAAAGCTGCACCTATTATGACTACAGTCATAAGTGGCCCACCTATTCCCCAAATATAACCAATAATATTGCATATTACTTGGGCAGTTGTATCATCTATATCAGTAGCAGCATTTGCGTAATCTGAAAAAGAGAGAAACAGCACTATACACAAAGCATTAAAAAATTTTTTTATTATATAGCTCATTCTTTTGCCTCCAAGTAATAAACTAACGCGAAAATAAATTTATATATATACTTATTGTAGAGTAAAACTTATAATTTGTCCATAAATAAGTGTTGCTACATAAATAGCCCACCATTGATGTTAAGCACATGTCCCGTTATATATTTTGCCTCATCGCTTGCTAAAAACAATACTCCTGCTGCTATTTCTTTTCCTGTTCCCATTCTTTTCATTGGGATGTTATCTAATATTTTTTCCTTTTGTCCTTCATTTAAAACTTCAGTCATTTTAGTATCTATAAATCCAGGAGCAATGCAATTTACTGTTACACCGCGACTTGCAACTTCTTTTGCTATAGATTTGCTCATAGCTATTATTCCAGCTTTTGATGCTGCATAATTTACTTGCCCGGCATTTCCTGTCAATCCTACTATTGAAGAAATATTTATGATTCTTCCCCAATTATTTTTAATTAATTTCTTGCATGCTTCTCTATTTAGCTTAAATGTGGAGGTCAAATTAATATCAATCACCTTTTGCCATGCTTCATCTGTCATTCTCAACAATAAGCTGTCTTGTGTAATTCCTGCATTGCATATGAGTCCATCAAAGCCTTTCATCAACTCACTTGCTTTATTTATTAGTTGATTTACCTCTTCAGGATTTGATAAGTTGCAAGGAAGTACGTGAATGTTTTTTTCATATTTTTTAGCAACTTCTTCGAGTATTTCTTTTTTTGTACTAGAAATACATAAAGTTGCTCTGGCCTTATGCATAATTTCTACAATTGCCTGGCCTATTCCGCCTGATGCACCAGTAATCAGAAATTTCTTATTCTCTAATCCAAACATAATAATTTTTATTTGTTCCAGCTCTTAACAGAATATTAAAAGACTTGCAATAGATTTTTTGCATAACTTTCATTTAATAGAAGCTTCTTGATAAATCTTGTGTTTATTGGCGAAATTATGGCGGTTGCATGCCTTTTTTTATTTTTTTCTATTCAGCCTAAACACGCTTCGTTTAAGCGTTAGCACATTATCAATTACAGTAATAAAATCAGCACCATGTGGATTCTTTTGCCTTTTTTTGATTGGTAAATTTCTTAATACTTATAGCTAAAGTAATTTAAGAGAGCCAGCGCGTGACTAGTTCTTATTACTTGATCAGTCTTCTGGATCCCAGTGTCTGGGCACTGGGATGACAGGAGTGTGAGATAAGGCTACATTCATACTCTAACAGGTATGACGGTGTCATTCCAGCACTTGACGCTGGGATGGCTTTGTTGCACAGCTCTTCGGATAGTGGGTAATGTATAATAAATTCATGAAGCCATATCAAACTTAGCCATGCCTATTTCAGTAAATTTGTTAAGCAAATAACACTTGAGTAGCAGTTCCTTCTCACGATTAATCTCAGATTTATTCCTAAAACTAAATCCAAATATTTGCTTCAGTCGCGAGAAAAAACTTTCTATATAAGATCTCTTCCAATAATTTATCTCTTTTTTCCACCTCTTCATACCATCTTCATCATATGACTTTATGAGCTTGATTGTAGAATTTCTCTCATTCATATAATCCAACTTTGGATGCTCTACTGCATTATTTTGCGGAGGAATCCTTGTCTTTATGTCAAGCTCATCGCACAGTTTGTATAACTTCTTTCGATCTATCTGCATATATCGTGCTTATGTTATACTTGGTATCCACTCTTTCAATAAGATCACAGGCTCCATAGTGGTCGGAATAAACTCCACTACTGTATTTTGCAGCTATAACTTTTTTACTACCTATCTCTAGCATTACATCTTGTTTGCTCATAGCGGCGATACTTTCTATCTGTACCATTTGCCTTACTATGGCCTGGAATATTATTGTAGATGCTGATACCTGTACTATCTATAGCAATTTCAATATCTTCCATATCGTTCTTATCAACTCTGCAGTCGTTGATTTTGATATTAAGCTTTTTAAACCTTCTTGAAGCCTGCGAATAGCTGATAATTTGCAAAATTTTCCCTATTTGCTCAAGATATTTCTCTATAAATCCCACTGTTTGCCTAAGACCAATCCTGAATAGATAGGTTATTATGTGAATTAGAATCACTACTTTGTCGCTGTAGACATTGTTGCCACCTGCTACTTTTGGACTATTTTCGTACCAATTTTCAATGGCATCGTTGATATAATGAAAAACATTTCCCCTTTCTTGAAGAAATTTGTTATATTCATTGCAGTTACTGACTTTCATTCTTATTGGCATATTTTTCCTTTGTCGGCTAAATATCTATTTTATAACAAATTCCATCAGTAACTGCCTGTTCTTTCCTTGAGTGGTGCAACAAAGCCTGCTGGAATCCAGAAGTCTTTACTATAAATAAGCATATTGAGCACAAAATTATGCTAAAACACAACGTTTTTGTTGAGATTATGGACGAACTGGATTCCAGCGTCATGCGCTGGAATGACATCATAGAGGTCATTGAGATGACAGAAAAGAGTACTGGAATGAAAGGAAAAGAGGCTATTTAATTGTGCTGAATTTTACAAAATTTATTACTCCTGCCTGACAAATTTATTAGAATAGTATGTATAGTATGTTTATTAGTGAAAATCCGAAAAAAATGCAAGAAAAGTTAATATATTACTTTAGCCAAAGCAACTGTGAAGGTAATGCAGCAATGAGAAATCTACTAGGAGGGAAGGGAGCAAATCTGGCAGAGATGTGTAACATTGGCATTCCTGTTCCACCTGGTTTTACAATTTCCACTGCTGTTTGTCAGGCCTATTGTCAAGATAATGAATTGTCTTGTGATCTACGTAACGAGATAAAAAACTACATGGCGATGCTCGAAAGTGACATCGGTTGTAAATTCGGGGATTCAAATAATCCTTTATTAGTTTCCATACGCTCTGGTAGTGTGAATTCAATGCCGGGCATGCTCGATACAGTCCTAAATGTTGGCCTAAATGATGCAACCGTTGTTGGGCTTGCAAAAAAAAGTGGCGAACGTTTTGCCTATGATAGCTACTGTCGTTTCATCATGATGTACTCGAGTGTTGTACTACAGCTTGACCATCACTTATTTCAAGACATTGTTGATAGTGAACAGCAAAAAAGTGGAGCAAAAAGCTTAGCTGATCTTAATGTTGATGTTTTAAAGAAAATTGTTAATGATTTTAAAGAGATAGTATGTGAAAAAACTGGAAAGCATTTCCCGCAGAACGTTGAAGAGCAATTGTTAAACTCGGTTAATGCAGTATTTGCCTCTTGGAAAAACGATAGGGCTGTTTCCTATAGAAGAATACATAATATTCCTGA
The DNA here is from genome assembly GCF_947251865.1 of Wolbachia endosymbiont (group B) of Protocalliphora azurea. Taxonomy (NCBI): domain Bacteria; kingdom Pseudomonadati; phylum Pseudomonadota; class Alphaproteobacteria; order Rickettsiales; family Anaplasmataceae; genus Wolbachia; species Wolbachia endosymbiont (group B) of Protocalliphora azurea. The sequence goes on from NZ_OX366394.1 coordinate 533,205, forward strand.
AAACCTTGGAACAGCGGTCAACGTGCAAGCAATGGTTTTTGGTAATTTAAATGATAATTCTGCAACCGGCGTGATATTTACACGTAATCCTTCAACTGGAGAAAAAAAGCTTTTTGGTGAGTTTTTAGTTAATGCTCAGGGTGAGGATGTGGTTTCTGGTGTTTATACTCCTATGCCAATTGACGGGGAGCAAGAAAGTACCATGGAGAAGTTGCTACCAAGTGTCTACCGAGAATTATGCGCGGTATGTGAAAAACTTGAAAGTCATAATAAGGACATGCAGGATATCGAATTTACTGTACAGGACGGTAAGTTATGGATTTTGCAGACTAGGTCTGGCAAGCGCACAGCCGAAGCTGCTATTCGCATAATAGTTGATATGGTAAACGAAGGAGTGATTACAAAAGAGGAAGGAATATTGAGAATTGATCCAAAAACTTTTGACAATTTATTGCATCCAGTTCTTGATGTTAAAATCGATCAAGAAGTAATAGGCAAAGGACTGCCAGCTTCTCCAGGTGTTGCTTCTGGATATGTAGTATTCAGTGCAAGTGATGCTGAAAAAGCTGCAGAGCAGGGTAAAAAAGTAATTTTGGTAAGATCAGAGACGAGCCCTGAAGATATTAATGGAATGAATGCTGCAAGTGGAATAGTAACAGCGCGAGGAGGTATGACCTCGCATGCCGCTGTTGTAACTCGTGGAATGGGTAAACCATGCATTTGTAGTCTAAATGGACTTTATATTGATAAAGATGAAAAATTTCTTTCTATGGGGGATATAAAAGTAAATAAAGGTGAATCAATCACCATCAATGGAGGAACAGGAGAGGTTATGCTTGGTATTCTTCCGACAGTTTTGCCTGAATTATCTCAAGAATTCAAAACGATAATTAACTGGGTAGATGAAATCAAAACAGTGAAGGTGAGAGCGAATGCTGATACTCCAAAAGATGCAAAAATTGCAAAAGAATTCGGTTCAGAAGGTATAGGATTATGTCGCACAGAACATATGTTTTTTGCTAGTGATAGAATCGAATTCATTCAAAAGTTGATAATAGCTGATGATGAAAATGAAAGGACAAATGCATTAAATAAACTCGAAGAAATGCAAAAGTCTGATTTCAAAGAAATATTTTCTATTATGGAGGGCAGGGAGGTTACTATACGTTTACTTGATCCACCTCTACATGAGTTTTTGCCCCACAATCAATCTATTATAGAGAAAATTGCCAAATCACTGAATAAGTCAGTTGAATCAGTAAAAAATAAAATAGCACAGTTATCAGAAAAAAATCCAATGCTTGGCCATCGAGGTTGTAGACTTGCTATTTCTCATCCTGAAATATATGGCATGCAAATTAGGGCAATACTCAGTGCTGCAAGTGAATTAAGGAAAGAAAAGAAGATAGAAGTGAAACCTGAAATCATGATTCCTTTTATCATGAGTGAGAAAGAGTTTATTCTGATATGCGAGTTAATAAAGAAAGAAGCCGAAAATTTCGATGTGAACTATTCAATTGGAACGATGATAGAACTGCCAAGAGCAGCACTTATTGCTGACAAACTCGCAAAACACGCAGAATTTTTTAGTTTTGGCACTAATGATTTAACACAAACAACTATGGGACTTTCACGAGATGATTCAGTTAATTTCCTCGATTCTTATAAGGAAAGCAACATATTCAAAAACGATCCCTTTGAGGTGCTAGATGTCGAAGGGGTAGGGGAATTAATCAGAATAGCTATCGAAAGGGGCAAAAAAACCAGAAAAGAAATTAAACTTGGTATATGTGGAGAGCATGGAGCGAATCCACAGTCCATAGAGTTTTTCATCAAATCAGGGGTTGATTATGTGTCATGCTCGCCTTATAGAGTACTGGTTGCAAAATTAGTGGCAGCACAGCTTAGCATAAGTTTGTTGGGTAAATAGCGATAACTAACTGTGCGAACATAGATTCGGCTAACAAGTAGCGGAATGATGATTTTTCAAATTGTCGATAAATCTAAGTCAGTTTAGCTATTTTGCTGCTGCTTTTTCTTTTCTTAATATCTTAAGAAAGATTGACTTTTTGTCTAAAATAATATAGGATAAAATAATAGTGAGTGAGGTAAAAATGTCAATATCAAAAGAACGTAAGGAATATTTACTAGAAAAGTTTAAATATGCTGCCAAAGAATTTGGCAAGTCTGGTACAAAGTCCAATCATCTAGCAGTACCAAAGGAACAGCAACTCTCTATTGATTTAGGTAATAGAAAAGTTTTTGGTATCATAAATAAGATTCTGTATTGGATAGAGAATAATTTTACTTATTTTTTTCCACGATATAATTTGTTTCCAGAAGTTGGAGTTGAAGGAAGAAAAATTCCTGGAACTGATACAAGGGTTAAGTATTTTAACTCTGATGAACAATTTGATCAAAGAAAATTTATTGGCGAGCAAGATGGGGAACTTAAGTTATACAACTTAGAGGGCAAATTATATGATACAACTGATAAAATTAGTAAGGGTAAAAAAGGTTGTGTAGCTTATGTTATCACGCTTGATGGAAAATTAGTAACTCATGAACATATTAATGTTAACAAAAGCGAATGGGCTTATCGTCATTCAACTCTTGCAGGCGGTAAGCCGATTTTATGTTCTGGTTTAATGAAAGTGGTAAATGGTAAAATAACTTATATAGACAATAATAGCGAGCATTATAAACCAGAATCAGCAAACTTATACAATGCAGTGAAAAAGTTAGAAGGTCTATTTTCGAAAGATGCGAAAGTTGTTTGCTTACCATATTGGATTAGCTTGAAAAAACAAATTCCGCTTATACGCAAAATTAATCTAGCCAAACGAGAGCCAGTAGAGGAATTCTTGAAAAGGATGGAGAAAAAAGGGAAAGATGGATTGACTCAATATAAAAGACATTTTGAAAAGATAAAGAAATTTAATGAGCAATATGAACAAAAATTGCTTCTTGCAAACTATAAGTCACCTACAAATGAACTGTCCTACAAACCAACTATACATAAAAAACACAGATTGAAATACTCTGAATATATTAACTTACACCTTAATTTTTTGAAAGAGTTTGATGAAAGTCCTGAAGTGCAAAAAATAGCAATAGAACATTCAATAAGAAGGGTTATTGGAGCAAATTATGGCCATAAGCCTACAGTTGCGCTTGCTAAGGCACAGGTAATAGATAAAGATGGAAAGCTGCAAGAAACGGACGAAATAGTAGGTATAAATGTTGCTTTTCACCATGAGAATGATCGTGATGGCTTTGCTAAACTTCTAGATTTTAAAAAGTATAGCTATATTTGCGAACCTCATTTGCAAGATAAAAAAAATAGAGCAGATATGGAAAAATTAATGCCCAATAAACATGCAGTTTTTATGAGTACAGACCAGGCTAATAAATTTATAAAGGGCACTTTACAAATTAAAATTGATAGTGTTGAGCAATTGGGTGTTGGTTTAGTGATGGGCTAAAGCTCTGTTTAAATATATATTTAGTTTTGTTACAATATTCTTATTTTCATCATATAATATGATGGAAATTTTATGCACAACTTTTTTATTTGATTAAAAATTGCATTTTTGCAATAAAAACTTATTTATTGTAAGAAAACTTGCTCATATAAAACTATTTATAGAGTGACAATAGCTGTGTTATACTTACACTTCTGATTCGAAAATTTATGCAGTTATTTCTAACAAGATTGGTCAATAAATTTTACTGTTTAAGGATGAGAAACAAAGTAATCATCGTTTCCGGTATTGCTCTTATTCTACTGTTTTTTATCAACAGTACATTTTTAAAAAAAGATCAGGCGGTTCATAGTGATAATCCAATTAGTAGTTTTTCATTAAAAACTCAGGATTATACTCCACAAAATCGCACTGTATATTTAAATTTTTCTGGTACGGTAAATCCCTTGCATAGGTTCAGCCTTGTCTCAAGAACAAGTGGTCAAGTTATTGCTATTTATTTGTCTGATGGTGAAAAAGTAAAAAGAGGCGATGTAATTTTAAAGATAGAAGATTATGACAGAGTTGAGCAAGTTGAAAAAGCCAAAGCTTTATTAAATCAGCGTGAAATTGAGTATGATTCCTCTCGAAAATTGAATACAAAAGGGTATGGAGCACAGATAAGAGTGGAATCAGCTTTTACTGCATTGCAGAGTGCAAAAGCTGACCTAAAAAGGCTAGAGTTGGATTTAGAAAATACTGCGATTAAATCCCCTATTGATGGTTATGTAGATAAGATCAACGTAAATGAAGGGGATTTTGTTAATCTTGGACATAAGATAACTGACATAGTTAATTTTGATCAGGTTCTTGTGGTGTTATATGTTTCAGAAAATGAAGTAAATAAAATAAAGCTAGGTAGCACAGCGCAAATTAATTTGCTAGACGGAAGGGAATTAGTAGGTGAAGTGAGTTTTATTAGTAAAATTGCTGAGCCTAAAACTGGATCTTATAGAGTGGAGGTAAAGGTAACTGATAATGAGATTATATCTTTGCAAGGACTGACTGCTAGTGTAAGCCTCCCTTCAGGTGAAAGATTTGCATATAAAATTCCTTCTTCGGCCTTAAGCTTAAATGACGATGGTATTCTTGGAATAAAGATTGTTGATGATAATAATTATGTAGTATTTACAGCAATAGAAATTGTTGATTATGAAGACGATGGAGTTTGGGTAGTCGCAAATAATGAAAGTAAGCCTATAAAGTTGATAACATTGGGTCATCTATTTGTTAAGCCTGGTGATAAGGTTTAGCTTTTATATACACTTTTAGTAAAAATCAGATAAAATTCCGTGTTAGCAATAATTATAAAAATACTTACTAATATACTTATCTAAGTATTGACAATTATTAACAAGAAAGCTAGTTGTATAAATGTTTTATAAAAAAAGAGTGTATTATATGCCACGTATTAGTGAAGAAAAGTATAAGCGTTATCGTGAGTTGAATAACCTTGACTTAAATAAAAAGTTAAAAGAAGCTATAAATGAGCTAGATTATAATAAGATAAGGAGTATTATTTTTGACAATGAATTGGAGTCAATTGACGATGAAATATATGGTGCATTATTTTTGAATAAATATCCTAGATTTCCCGAGTTTTTACTTATGCTAGGAGACAGTAGTTCAAGTGATGTAGTTAACTTTTTTATACAACATGTTCCAAGTAAATTTTTGTGTGGAGAAGGCCCTAGAAATAGTTTAGGTAATATTCCATGCATAGAATTTATCTTTAGTTACAGACAAGACGCAATACCTACTCTATTAGAGGCTGTTTCAAAATCAGACAGAGACGATACTATCGTATTTGGAAAAGGTTTAGTTTCTAGTGTAAAGAAGAGAATAGAAAACATTGAGAGTAATGGGAGTCCTTATTATAGAAATGAATCTTGTGCAGCATATTCTTGTTCTGATAATCCACAAGATTACTACGATGCAAAAGAGGCTATTGAAGAATATTGCACACAAAATGTTAATGGTGATTACGAAATCGTTCCAGACTATCTTTTTACTATAAAAGATCAACCTCGAGAGCTAAAGCGATTGTTTATAGATATTGCTGCTGCCATAAGAAGTGATAGCCTTGATAAAGTGCAAAGTGGTCTGAAAGCAATTGAAGCAAGTGTTCCTAAAGCTGATCTGCGCATTATTGATAAAATCAGTACGTCATTAAGTTCTCTAATAAAAAAGGCTAAACAAAATGTAAATATGGCACGCGCTATTAGTGATGTACAGGCAAATATTACTTGGCCTGGTACATTTCTTAAAGAGAATGTCTTATGTACAAATAGTGTACAAAAGTCAAAAAACTAAAGTTTTTAATCAGGCTAGGTGTGAGGCACGCCTATTTTTTTCTTGCTTATTTCCTTACTAAACAATCTGTTTTTCTTTCAATAAACTCTGTAATTCACCTTTTTCATACATCTCGCGGATTATGTCACAGCCACCAATAAACTCTCCCTTTATATATATTTGTGGAATTGTTGGCCAATCAGAAAAACTTTTTATGGACTGACGTATTTCATCATTCTCAAGTACGTTGATGCATTTAAACTTTACATTCAAATTTTTGAGAATTGATACGACGAGCCCAGAGAATCCGCATTGAGGAAAGTCAGAGGTGCCTTTCATATACAGCACTACATCGTTTTCTGCTATGTCTTTTTTTATTTGTTCAAAGTTGTTCATAAATATCACCTTAATTTTAAGCTCCAGTTTCTAGTTGCAATGCATGTATAGATTGACCTTCAAGAGCCTTATATACCATTCTATGTTGTTCTATTTTTGTCCTTCCAGAAAAACACTGGGAAGTTATTTTTAAATGGTAGTGATCATCATCTCCAGCAAGATCCTTAATCTTTATATCGGCACCAGGGAATGACTGTTTGATAATTTTCTCTAATTCATGAACTGCAACAACCATTGATTCACTTTAAATTACAATACTCTTATTCTAAATCTAAAACAACTGAGCGCAATAAAAAATTGCTACATAAAAAATAGAAGTATGTTAGCATAAAAGTGAAATTATGTGAGGTTTATATGGCGAATAAAAGATTTAAATTTACATACCTACTAACTTTGCTCACTTTTTCATTTAGGTGCTTATCTTATGATAGTGAAATAAATAATTTAAAGAATTTTTATATTCAAGCTAACTATTTTGGAGCATTTTTCAATGCAATAGGTTCTCTAAAAGGAAAAGAAGATGCAGGTGAAAATGTAACGGAAGGTGTTTTTAGCTTTAATGAGGAGGAGAGGATTGAGGCTGGATATAGTCCTAAATACGTTCCAGGACTTGCAGGTGGTGCTTCAATAGGATATGTATTCAAAAATATGAGAGTTGATCTTGAAGTTCTATATTCTCAGACTAACTTAGATGATGAAGATTACTCAGATAAAGGAAAAGCAAGATATATTGAACTTCGTCGTAATGATGATGTTTCTGTTGGAACAGAACGTAAATCACCTTGGAGAAGTGGAAAAGTTGATATTGAAATTCAAGAAAAGCCGCCTAATGTTCAAGTAAAGTTCAAAGCTGCATTTAAGATGAAAAATGAAGGTTTTAATAATTTGGCTGGAATGATCAATGTGTATAATGATTTTAACGTCGGAGAAATGCTCTGCATTCCATATTTTGGAGTTGGTGCAGGTGTAACTAAGGTTAAATTTTTAGGAAAAACCAGATATGCTTTGGCTTACCAAGCAAAGCTTGGTGTTAATTATCCACTTACAACAAACACTCAAGCGTTTGCTGGTTTACGCTATTTTGGTATTCTTGGTAACGAATTTAAAGGTATTCTGCCAGTAGCAAAGATACTAGCTGGCGAAAAATATATTCCTGCTGGTAAAAGCAATGAAGTTGATGAAACTGCACGTATGCAATCAACAACTACAACAATTACCAATAGGTTTGGCATATATGGCTTAGAGTTTGGATTGGTTTATCGCTTTTAAATTTATCCAATTACGTATGTGAAGACAATAAATTGAGCGTGCTGAGAGCCTTAGCGAGGCGAGATTTTAATTGACTTGCATACTCATTCCAGTCCTCTATTTCCTTTCTTGCCACACCTGAGGTAACGGCAGCTTTTGCAACAGCAGGAGATACCATAGAAATTAATCTTGGATCAAATGGAGTAGGTATTATATATTCACGTCCATAGCTCATTTTACGACCGCCATAGGCTGCAGATATCTCATTTGGCACTGGCTCACGGGCAAGCTTCGCTATTGCATCTGCAGCTGCAATTTTCATTTCTTCATTTATTGTCGTTGCATGTACATCAAGTGCTCCTCTGAATATATAAGGAAACCCCATTACGTTATTGACTTGGTTGTTATAGTCTGACCTACCAGTTGCAATTATTGCATCTGGCCTTACAGACTTTGCAAACTCAGGCCTTATTTCTGGATCAGGATTAGCAAGAGCAAAAATGATCGGGTCTTTACCCATGCTTTTTAACATCTCTTCGCTGAGCACATCCTTTGCAGAGAGTCCGATGAATACATCAGCGCCTTTTATGGCATCAAGTAGAGAACGTTCTTTAGTGTCAATTGCATATTTTTCCTTCCACTTATTCATGTCCTCTTTTCTGTCTTTGTGTATTACTCCTTGTTTGTCACATAGCACTATGTTCTTAGCGCCCATGGACTTTAGTATTTCCAAACACGCAATACCAGCTGCTCCAGCACCATTCATGATGATCTTGACATTCTCTAATTTCTTTTCAGCAATATCGAGGGCATTTTCTATACCAGCTGCAACAACTACTGCAGTGCCATGTTGATCATCGTGGAACACCGGAATATCCATCAACTCATTTAGACGTTTCTCTATTATAAAACAATCAGGAGATCTTATATCTTCTAGATTTATTCCCCCCCAACTTGGACCAAGATACCTTACTGCATTGATGAAATCTTCTATGTTTTCTGTGTCAACTTCTATATCAATTGCATCAATGTCAGCAAAACGCTTAAATAAAACAGCTTTGCCTTCCATGACGGGTTTTGAAGCAAGAGGACCGATATTGCCAAGTCCCAGCACTGCGGTGCCATTTGAAATGACAGCCACATAATTGCTTTTTGCCGTGTAATCATAAACAGCTTTAGGATTTTTAGCTATTGCAAGGCATGGGGCTGCAACACCAGGGGAATAAGCAAGTGATAGGTCATGCTGTGTGGATAAGGGTTTTGTTGGTATAACTGATACCTTACCAGGTTTACCACTTTTATTATGGTACTTAAGTGCTTCTTGTTTTGTGGTGTTATCTAAATCATTATTCATGCTTTGAGCTTATTGTTAGTAATTTCCTAAGTATATGGGGTTTTTATGAATGTTCAACTATTAGCTTGTGAACTCTATTGTACTTCTGTATAAATTTATCTACTACGTAGGGTGATGTGACATGCTTAAGAAAAACGTGCCTAATTTGCTAACAATTTCTCGTGCGCTCGCAATACCGGCAATAATATCAAGCTTTTATATAGAGAGTAAGTATGCAAGTCTAATAACAATATTGATCTTTATGTTTGCGTGCATTACAGATTTTTTTGATGGTTATTTAGCGCGTGCATGGAAAGTCCAATCGAATTTTGGCAAATTATTTGATCCAATTGCCGACAAGTTAGTAGTAGCTTCAACAATAATCATGCTAGTTTATAAGCATAAGATAGATGATATTACAATTATACCGTCAGTTATAATTGTTTGTAGGGAGATATTAGTTTCAGGCTTGCGGGAGTTCTTGATAGCTACAAACGTTAGTTTACCTGTGAGTAAGGCTGGGAAAATTAAAACATTTTTGCAGATGGTTGCTATAGTAGCGTTAATAATGAGTGATTATGAAGCAACTAAATATATAGGTGTGGTTTGCTTATGGGCTGCGGCTGTTATGACTATGTGGTCAGGCTATAATTACGTTCTAGCTGGCATCAAACAGATTGACTAAATTGCTTAAGAGTATACAAAGAAAGTTAATAATTTCATAACATTGACTTAGTAATTAAAATCCTATATAATGTATTAGTTCATAAGTTGGTCTGTTCATATGACTAGTATTACAGGCACTAAGTTTTTTTTAAAAAGATCCAAAGGTAAAAAAGGTGCTAAAATGGAAGATTTTTTCTGGGATTTTTGGCCAACAGTTGATGAAGAAGTCAGAAAAGAAAGAGAGGAAGAAAAAAGCAAAAAGCTCGAACAAGAACTATTAACACTAAAAAAAAGAGAGCTACATAGGAAATGTGTATCATTGGTAACAATGGTTCCATTTGCATTATTGATGGCAATTGAGCTCGAAAAAACATGTAGCGATCAGGTATTACTTGGCCTTATAAGCAGCTCATTAGGCCATACTATATTACCTTTCACAGTCTTATCCCTTATTTGCACGCTATATTTAATTTATAATAATAGAAAAATAGCACAAAAAGAACGAGAATTGGAGAATATTGAAAGTGGGAAAACAGTAGAAAAAGAAAAGAGAGACCTTCCTTGTACCGTTGATGATTACTTTAACTATGCTGATGCTGCTTTAGTTACATTAGTTATTGTGGCTAGCATAGTAGGTGAAGCATTGGAGCAAGGAATAATAGGAGACGTAGCTTTTTCAATTTCTAGTCTATTTTACTTTGTAGCGAGTGCTACTTTCTGCTATCGCGAGTACAAGAAAAGTAAAAAATATGAAGTAGAAAAAGAGCAAGACTTTGATGAGAAGTTTGAAAAAAAGACAAGCAATATGTCTTCAGCTAAGTTAATGCTCGCTGGTTCTTCTTTATTACTAATCAGGAAAATAATATTGATTTCTGGAGTAGCATTAGCATCATCTGCTGTTGGGCCTGCTTTAGGTCTGGTAGGTATTGCTCTTTTGATGGTAGGAAGTGGATTGATCACACATTCTTATAGTAGAAAGCTAGAGAACGTAGAAGTGAGTGGAAAGGGTGTTGCAATAGGTGGTGGTGCGAGCAATATAGGTAATGGTGGCCAAGAGACGCTTTTCGTTCGATGATAATGCCAAAAATTTGTTTATTTAGGTAATATTTAGTCTATACTTTATTTTGATCAAAAAAAATCTTATGTATAAGACTTTAATCATATGCTTTTTTCTTCTGACTTGCCCCTTCACGCAGTTATATGCGAATGATCTTGAACACACTGAAACTGAACTATATGAGGAGGCAGTTAAGCTTTATGATCAGAAAAAATATAAGCAAGCTATTAGAGCATTTCAAAAGATAGAGGATTTGTATCCTTTATCTTATTGGGCAATGAAAGCAAAATTATTATCTGGAGTTTCTTACTATAATATGGGTAACTACAGCAGTGCTGCAAGTGATATAGATGATTATATATACGTTTATCCAAATGGTGAAGATTTGCCATATGTATATTACTTAAGAGTATTATCTTATTACATGCAAATTAATAAAGTGCAGCTTGGGCAACAAATTGCATATAAAACTTTAGAGCTAGCTACTGAATATATTAATCTTTTTCCGAATAGCGAATATATAGAAGAGATCAAAGAAAAAGAAAAATTAATCACAGAACATATATCAAAAAAAGAGTATTCTATTGGTGAATTTTACCTAAAGCGTGGTGAATATTTAGCAGCAATTAAGCGTTTTCAAGATATGATAAGCAATAAAGATTCTAAATATTCTTCTAGAGTTATTAGTTATTTAATAACAGCTCACTTAGCTCTTGGCCTTGACTTAGAAGCTGAGCAGTATGAAAATATGTTAGTAGAAGGGGTGAATTAGTTTTCTTATGGCTGGTCATTCACAGTTTTCAAATATAAAACATCGAAAAGGTGCTCAGGATGCAAAGCGCTCGCAAAAATTTACGAAGCTCATTAGGGAAATAACAGTTGCTGCAAAACAAGGGCTGCCTGATCCCGAGCTTAATCCACGTCTTCGCTCTGCTATCTTTGCTGCGCGAAAGGAAAATCTACCAAAAGATAAAATAGAAACAGCAATAAAAAATGCAGCTGGTAACGTTGCTGGAGAAAGTTATGAAGAAATACAATATGAAGGCTGCGGACCTTCTGGTGCTGCACTTATTGTCCATGCTCTGACAAATAATCGCAACCGAACTGCTTCTGAGATACGTTATATCTTTTCTCGCAAAGGCGGTAATTTGGGAGAAACAGGATGTGTGAGTTACCTTTTCGATCATGTAGGCTTAATTGTCTATAAAGCAGAGGGTATAAATTTTGAAGATTTATTTAACTATGGAATTGAATTAGAAGTATTGAATGTTGAGGAAAATAACAAAGAAGAATTATATGTTATAACTTGTGAAGTAAAAGACTTTGGTAAAGTACGTGACGCTTTCTATACAAAATTTGGAGAACCAGAACTTGCTCGTCTTTCATGGCAACCAAAGGACCTGATTAAAGTTAGCGACAAAGAATTAATTGATAAATTATCTACATTAGTTGAAGAGCTAGAAGATAATGATGATGTGCAGTATGTTGAAGGTAATTTTATTTTTGCTGATAAACTATGAGGCTGGTAATACTTCCACTGCTTTGTATTTTACCAGCATATGCAACTGAAACATTTGCGCAGAAATACTATTGTCATTCCAGTGCCCAGACACTGGAAATTGATTGTAAACAGCACGCTATACAACATTTTCGATTAAAAAACTGTTCAAGCACTGGAATAACAGAAAGCAACCTAAACCACTTTCCAGCGTTACTTCAGCACGGGATCAGAAAAAAAAAAGCTACAGAAAGTGATAGAAAGTTGTTATTCATATCCAGTGACATAAAATCCTCTTTTTTTGACGCAGAAGGTTTGGCGCCAAATACGGTGATGAAATTAATCAACGTATATAAAGATTTTGGTATAGATTTTAAAAAAGACATTGTGCCAAAAGGTAAGTTGGAGGTTCTTTTTGAGAAATCGCTCGGTAATCAGAAAGCTGAAGAAAAAATTTTATATACTTCGCTGACAACAAACAATAAAGCCATTAGCTTATATCATTATAAATCGCAAGACGGCAAAGAAAGGTATTTTAATAAAGAGGGGGTAAGCTTAAAGAGTTTCGTAAGTCCTTTAAACGGAGATTTTCGTATATCCTCGAATTTTGGTAATAGAAAGCATCCCATTCATGGTAAAATTGCTTTTCATAAAGGAGTAGATTATGCAGCTAAACTTGGCACTCCTATACACGCCACTGCAGAAGGTGTAATAGAATATATAGGAAAGAATGGTGGCTATGGGAATTACATCAAAATAAAGCACAACAATAAATATTCAACTTGTTACGCACATATAAGCAAATTTAGTAGCGATGTAAAGTTAGGCTCTAAAGTAAAGCAGGGACAAATCATTGCTTATGTTGGCAGCACTGGTGTTGCAACAGGACCTCATTTACATTATGAAGTTATATATAATGGTAAACATATTGATCCGCTTACGATAGCTCATGGCAATGAGATAAAGTTGCCTGATTGTGAATTAAGAGAGTTTAAATTATTTGTAAGTAAGGTAGATGAAATAATCAGCAGAGAGGGTGCAAGTGAAAAAGCAATCTGATGAAGACAGTACAGATAAAAATACAATAAATGATAGAAATCTAAGTAAAATTCGGGCTTTTCCTGTACTAATAGCGCTAGGGTTAATTTTATTGGTACTTTTTGTGTATGACAGCACAATTGCACTTGGAGTTGCTGCTGTTTCAATATTGACTTTTTCTCAAGGATTTTTCGTTAATGATCCTAATGAAGCAAGAGTGATAGAGTTTTTTGGTCATTATATTGGAACTTATTTTAAGTCTGGAATATGCGTAACGCTTCCGTTTTCGAGTAAATATAGAGTTTCTTTGAAATTTCAGAATATCAATACAGAAAAAATTAAAGTTAATGATGCTAATGGAAGTCCGATAGAGATTTCAGTAGTAATTGTTTGGAGAGTGAGCAGTCCTGCGAAGGCATATTATAATGTTAATAATTATCATGATTTTGTTTTTGTGCAAAGTGACTCGGTAATTAGAGAACTGGCAAGTAATTATCCGTATGATAGCGAAAACGATGAAGAATCTTTGCGTAAAAACTCTGACAAAATTTCAAATGAATTGCGGTCAATGCTACAACAAAGATTGAATATTGCTGGAATTGAAATTGCAGAAGCAAGAATATCGCATTTGGCCTATTCATCTGAGATTGCACAAGCAATGCTGAGGCGTCAACAAGCACATGCCATCACCTCTGCAAGAAAGCATATAGTGCAAAATGCAATAGGAATTATCGAAGAAGTAATAGCCCATTTTGAAAAAAATAAAAGCTTACAATTGGATGGAAAACAAAAGGTTCAATTGATAAACAATTTGCTAGTTGCTCTGATCTCTGAGCAGGATGCACAGCCGACTATTAGTTTGGATAATAATTAGCATAGAAGCCGATTGGGTTTCATGAATGCAAGTCACTGTTAATTTCTTGATTAATAGACTAAATGATGTTATAAATTACACGCATTAGGGGTGCTCTAAAAAAGCTGAGAGTACATAAAGTACAACCCTTTGAACCTGATCTTGTTAAAACAAACGTAGGAAAATGTATGTATATAAATATTGAAGAATGCTTTGGCTTCATCGCGTTCATTACATCTCTCATTGGGTTATTGCCTCAAGTATATAGAGCATATATCACAAAACTTACTCGTGACATATCGATGCTAATGTTGGTGAATTATCTTATTTGTTCATCATCTTGGCTTATTTACGGTATTTGTCAGGGTTTAACTTTTGTGATACTCAGTAATATTGCTGGATTAGTGATCAGTATAATATCAATTGTTCAAAAATGTTACTACGATGCAAAAACTGCACGGAGCGTTTTATAACCATATGCTACATTGTAGCGTGGAGCAAGAATATCGCTCTATTGTAGTGCTAAATGGAGAAATACCTGATTCATCGTTTTTTAAACAAGATATACCTGTTATTGCTGTAGATGGAGGAGCAAACAAGCTTCTATCAATTGGCGTAAAACCTGATCTTGTAATAGGAGATTTGGATAGTATAAATCCGAATTTACGTGCTAACTTAAATACAGTATATCTACCTGATCAAGATTATTGCGACTTTTCTAAAGCAATGGCTCACTTAAAAACAGTAAAGTTATTGCCATCAATAGTAACGGGTATTATTGGAGGAGCAATTGATCATATACTACAAAATATTAACTTTTTTTTAAGTACAGATAGTATCTTTTATATGCCTTCGCCTCCCATGGTGGGGTACGCCTTACAAAAAGGTATTAGCTATTTTTCCTCTTTGCTAAAAAATACTAAAATATCCTTACTTGGTATACCGAAAGCTCAAATATCAACTAAAGGATTAAAATGGGAACTATGCCATAGTAACCTTGCTTTTCCAGGAAAGAATTCTTGCTTTAATCGAAGTTTAGGCAATGAGTTATCTATAGAAATACACAGCTGCGTGTGTTTAGCAATGATATATTTAGAAGCAGTAAATGATGATGGTGTGTATTGAGTTAAAACATTAAGAAAAAAAAAGTAGAAAAACCGTGTTAACACTAATTCTAAAAACTACAGGCGCCTGTTGTTAGCTAAAGTAAAGGTCAAATATCTGGAATTCTGGACATAAAATCCTCCTGTATAAAAAAGATTCAAAATGTACACACAACAGATGTAGCTGAATTTTTATTGAAAAATTGGTTAAAAGGTCTGCAGACCAAGATAAATTTTGAGCTCTCTAAATATCTCTACCATCATTATAATGGCATCTTGAGTATGCGGAAGCAATTTTTTCATTAAAATAAAAAATTTTATTCTACAGCTTAAAAAGGAGTTTGCTAATTTTCACACTGAATCGGATTTCACTACTCAAACCTAGAAACTTTAATGTATCAAGGTATCTGTTCAGGGGAATGTTCAAGTCAGTGCTCCCTTTCTTGTCATTCCAGTGCTTGACACTGGAATCCATTATACTCCGTAAATTTAACTGGGTGCCAGTGTCAGCTACTTTCATGACATCAACTGATTTTCCTTTGAATGCCAGTTATGCAAGAAATCTATTATATAATATTATTGTCACCCTCTTGATAGTTTGTTAGCTCCTCTCCTCCTGAGTTACTTGGTGCAATTATTTGATCATATTCAGTTGATGGTTCATCAGATCCAAACAACCATGAAAAAAAGCCACCAAAAAATGATGCAATTAGGGAATGTTCAAAAAAGTGTGTCAAACCGAAAAAAAAGTAATAAATTGATATAAAAAATGGAGGTTTGATATGAGTCAAGCAAATAGAACTACTGGTTTGGTAGATTATAAAGAATTAGAAACAAATATCCTGTCATCTATACGAGAAGGAAGACCATTGACAGGAAGAGATGGAGCATTAACACCGTTTATAAAAAGGCTGCTAGAGGCAAGTCTGGAAGGTGAAATAGAAAGCCACATGTCAGCTAAAAGTGAAGAAAATAACCGAAGAAATGGAAGGAATGCAAAAACTTTACGTACAAGTTCAGGCTCATTTGAACTATTAACACCAAGAGACAGAGAAGGAAGCTTTGAACCGCAAATAGTCAAAAAAAGGCAAACAAGCCTACATCCAGAACTTGAAGCAAAGGTCTTAAGTACATACGCCAGTGGCATGGGATACAGAGACATAGCTTCACACGTTGAGGAAATATATGACCATAAAATATCAGCAGCAGAGATATCCAATATTACTGATAAACTGCTACCAATAATCAATGAATGGCGCAGCCGTCCATTGCAATCAGTGTATCCAATAGTGTTCATGGATGGCATGTTTTTTAAGGTCAAGGAGGACGGACATTGCGTAAGTAAATGCATGTATAATATATTGGGTATAAATCAAAATGGCAGAAAAGAAGTATTAGGTTTTTATCTGGCTGAAAGTGAGGGAGCTAACTTCTGGTTGGGAGTTTTAAATGACCTCAAAGAAAGAGGAGTAGAAGATATTCTGATTGCATGTGTAGATGGGCTAAAAAGCTTTCCTGCAGCCATCAACAGTGTATTTCCCAGTGCAGAAGTGCAGCTATGTATAGTACACCAAATAAGAAATTCTCTGAAATATGTATCCAGTAAAGATGTAAAAGTTTTCATGAATGATCTGAAAAAAATATATCGTGCTTCAAGTAAAGAAATTGCTGAGAATTATCTGCTTGAGCTGGAAGAAAAATGGGGAGAAAAGTATCCTTTAGTTATAAAATCCTGGCAGAACAATTGGGAAAACTTATCCAGTTATTTTAAGTATTCTGGGCCAGTTAGGAAGCTGATTTACACCACTAATCCAATTGAGGGGTTGCATAGACAAATCAGGAAATTTACTAAAACTAAGGGTTCATTTACTAGTACAAATGCCTTGTACAAACAGGTATATTGTGCTATAAAAAAGGTAGAGCAAAGGTGGATTATGGCTCTCCCTAATTGGGCTTTAACTATGTCTCAACTTGATATTTTCTTTCCAGATAGATTGAAAATTGAGTTGAACTAAAAATGCGGCTTGACACACTTTTTTGAACGTTCCCGTTTGTACAGATATTTCTTCAATTACTCCTTTTATTTCTTGATCACTGACTCCAACATTCTTGATTAATTCCTCCAATCTATTCAAAATCTCTAATACAGTTTCCTGCGATATAATCACTTTATCTCCTTCTCTTACATTCTCTTTGAACAAATATATCATGTTTTTTGCCAAATCTTGTGCTAAGCTCACACGATTCTGATGAACTAATGAAGATTGATCATTCAAATCTGAAATTTCTTCTTTTATAGAATGCTTCTCAAATAGTAACTCTTTGTACTTTTCATGTTGAATTTGACTTTCTTCCTCCAGATTGATGCTATAATTTTCCAACTCTTCACTGTTTTTTCTAACTCTTTAATCCTACTGAAATATTTAGTTTCTTTCTCTTCCGATTGCTTACTTAGTTCTTCTAAATCTACAGTTAGTTTAATCACTTCTTGAGTTTTTTCATTTAACTTTTCTTGTAATCGTCTTTTTTCTTCTTCTAAATCCGATGATTTAAGTATTAAATCATAAGTTTCAGAACTTTCTTTTTGCAACTGCGCTTCTAACTCTGCTATTTTTTTCTCTTTCTTTTCTAAACATGTCATCAATTCTGTTACTTTTTTAGATTCTAATTCATGTGATTGATTTTTTAATCTCTGGATTTCATTGTCCTTATTACTTAACTTTTTTTGAGCATCATTCAGTTCTTGTTCTAACCTTTTATTTTCATTCATTGATTCAGCCAGTCCGTACTCTGATTTCCTTATTTGATCCTTTAGTCTTTTTACTCTGACATCTCGACCTTCAGCATATTCTTCCAAATTTTGCTTTTCTTTACTTAACTGTTGTATCTTTTCTTGCATTTCCCTTAACTTCTTATTTAACTTTTCCTTCTCTATTCTTTTCTCCTCAAATTCACTCTCTACCGAATCACTTAGCTGCTTGAGTTTTTGTGTTACTTCAGCCAAAACTTCATCTTTTTCCCTTACCTTTCCATTTAATTCCTCTACCTCTCTCATTTTTTGCTGTAATTGTTCTAATATAGTTTGATTATTTCCAGTTAATCTTGTATTTTCTTTTTCCAATTTATTAATTCTTTCGTTTAAGCTTTCATCTACAACTTGTGCAATTTTGTCTTGCATTTTAGTACTACCTATTTGAGCTTTTTTGATGCCACGCTCAATTTCTTGAGTTGTTTGAATGTTAATATTTCTATTACTATTTTCTATCACAATCTCAGATGATTTATGATTGCCTTTCTCCTTATTTCTAAATTTTATTTGATACAAGAATAAGTTACCTATTTTTACATCTTTATTTGCTTTCAATTGATCATCAGTAACACGATTACGCTCGATAAGTTCTATACCATTAGCATCAATATTAATTATAATAGTGCACTTTTTTCCGTCCTCATCACACCAATTCAGAGTCATTTCGTATGCACTATCAGTTACAACATAGTGCCTTATTCCTTCTTCAGAAACAAAACCGTGCATTCCATTTTTTCCATTGCTATGCAGAGTTGAAAACCCTGAAATTCCATTATCTTGACAGAAATTACTATTCAAAAACTCACTGACTTTGAATTTGTTTTTATTAGCTCCCAATTTAACTTCTGCACAACTACCATATATTGACACTGTTTCAACACCACTTTCAATATACCCATTCAATACTTTTTTAGCCTTATCTTGAAGCTCTAGTCTCGCCTCCTTTACATTATTGAAATCTTGGATAACGGCTTTATACAATTCATCTTCATTAAAATTGGCATTGTATTTTATTAAAAAAGATAATATGTGAAGACTAGCTACAGCAGTGTGAATTGATTTATTCTTTTCTTTTATCTTACCGAGCAAAAACAAAAACCTTTGAATGAAGTCATGATAATCATCTTTTTGCTCTTCAATTTTATTATTATATGAATTACCAATCATTATTACCTCACAACTAAATAATTAGTATAGTAATACGAATGCTAAGTTACATCAATCAATAAACTTACAGTAAATTTTCCATTCTCAGTTATAAGCTCTGCTTCTGTACCCTCAACCCATTCTATCACTTCAGCATTGCAAACTGACTGCAAATCATGCTGAGCAGAATAATTTAACTCATCCTCTTTTACACTCGCTTTTATCATCAACTTTTGTATAAGATGCTTAACTGATACGTTATTATCTGCTTTTATTTTTCTCACAAGGTTTAATATCTGCACGAAATTATCTCCCATTTCTTCAGAATACTTATCATAGATAAGTTCTTCCTTGTTAGGCCAATTACTTTTATTGTGAACGGAGTTATAACTATACAACTGATGATATATTTCCTCTGTAATGTATGGCAAAAATGGTGCAAATAACCGCAAAATAATATTGAGTACATATGCCAAACTCTGTTTCGCACTCATGTTTGCCTCGCTGTCCAATGCATCTCCATATGCACGTTTTTTAACTAACTCTAAGTAATTATCACAAAAATCTTTCCAAAAAAATTCTTCTATTGCGCTCAAAGCTTCGCAGTATTCAAACTGTAATAGGTTGTTCGTCGTTTTTTCTATCACTTTATATAATTTGGACAATATCCACTTATCCATCGTCTCACTGATGGAATTTATGCTCAATGCTTGATGTTTTTCCATAAACATGGAAACAAATTTGCTAGCATTCCAAAGTTTCGTAACAAGTCGTTTGCCAATTTTGAAGATATTTTCAGAGTAGACTGTGTCAACTCCAAGTCTTGAGTTTGCTGCCCAATAGCGTACTACGTCAGCTCCATAGGTTTCAAGCATTACATGAGGAGTGATGATATTACCTTTTGATTTACTCATCTTTTTTTTATCATCAGCCAAACACCAACCACTAATCATGATATTTTTCCACGGCAGTGAATCTGCATGATAATGTGCCTTCAAAATCGTATAAAAAGCCCAAGTTCTTATTATCTCATGGCTTTGGCTGCGCAGATCTGCAGGAAATATCTTATCATACCGATGGCTTGGTAAACCGAGCTCACTGTTTACTGCCAGTGCACTTAATTGAGGAGTGATCGCACTTGTTGCCCAAGTATCCATCACATCTTGATCTGAAGTAACTTCTTCTTTAATATACCCTTTCGGCAAATCTTTGAGTGGATCTACAGGTAAATCCTTTACTTCAGCTAGAATGATTTTGCCTTCTTCTCCCTTACGTTTTGAATACCAAACTGGAAATGGTACACCAAAATAACGCTGTCTTGAGATGCACCAATCCCAACTTAGCCCTTCTATCCACACCTCTATACGTTTACGCATAGATTCTGGATGCCAATTACATTTACTCACTTTATCTAATACTTGAGTTTTTTGCTCTAAAGTCTTGACAAACCATTGATAAGTAGGTAATATTTCAAGCGGCGCACCAGATCTTTCAGCACATTTAACAGAATGAGAAATGCTAGTGCTTTCTATTAAAAGGCCCTTTTCAGTTAGGATTTCAATAATTCTCTTTCTTGCTTCTTTAACTCTTAGGCCATTTACTTCATCGTAGATTCCAGCGTCACGCGCTGGAGCGTGTGTCTCCTCTAATGTCTGGATTCCAGTGTCAAGCACTGGAATGTCACTCCCCTTTGTCATCCCAGTGCCTTGACACTGGGATCTATTATTACCATACACTGAATCTAGACTTATCCTACCATCCTGATCGATAATAATTTTCATCGGCAGACCATGCTTTTGCTGCCAATATATGTCGAGCTCATCACCAAACGTACAGCACATAACAAGCCCAGTACCTTTATCTATTTTAACTTTATCATCAGCTATTATTGGAACTTTTGCTCCTGTTATTGGCACTACGGCTATTTTTCCAATCAGCTGAGTGTAGCGTGCATCTTCTGGATGGCAAAAAACTGCAACACATGCTGGAAGCAACTCAGGCCGTGTAGTTGCAATCTTAATCTGCTCATTTTCTTCAGTGGAAAAAACTATCGTGTTCAAAAATGACTCAAAGACTTTATCCTCTATTTCTGCTTGTGCAATTGCAGTTTTATCGACTGGGTCCCAAAGAATAGGTTGCATTTTTTTGTATGCATACTCTTTATTATATAGATCAATGAATGACATTTGAGAAAGTGCCACAGCTTCTTTACTAATTGTGTGATACTCTAAATTCCAGTCATAACTAATACCGACTGATTTAAACAATTCCTTGAATTCCTGCTTTGACTTCTCAATAACTTCATGGCACATCTCTATAAATTCTTCTCTGCCAACTTCTTTTGCACGGGTTTTATAGGTCTGCTCAACTAACCTTTCAGTGGGAAGCCCATTATCATCAAACCCAATTGGATAAAATACATCTTTCCCCAGCATACGTTGAAACCTTGCAATAAAGTCCGTATGGCAATAGCTAAATATATGACCAATATGCAACTTTCCAGATATCGTTGGTGGAGGCGTATCTATAGTGAAAGTATTATCCTTTTCACCATTCCATTTATAAACTTTACTCCCTTCCCATAATATGTTGTATTTGTCTTCAATTTCCCTAAAGCTATACTTTTCTTCTAACATAAATATTTCTCAGTTTTAAGCTTTAAGTTATCACAATTGAGCAAATACAGCAATTTTAATGTCTGCCATTTAATTTAGCCTTGTTATGATACAAATTTTTCTTGATCTTATAATTTTTAATGTATTACATAATAAATTTTTAGTATTGAGGTTTATTATGCTTAACTTTCATAACTTAAAAGAGCTTATAGATATTCTAAGTAATCCATACTATGTGCCTCACCCAGCAAAAGTAGACTTAGTAGAATTGCTTGAAGACGTGCTGGAATTAAAAGATAAAAAAAGCCCAGAAGAGGCAATAACTACATTGAAAGATAAAATAAGAAATGAACTCAAAAGTGAAATGTCGAATGAACTGAAACAAAAAATAAATACTCAAATCCAGCAGTTACAGCAAGAAAAGAAAATATTAGAAACCAAAAATGAAGCAAATAAACAACTAAAAGAAAAAGCAACATATATCGCTACTGCTAGTACTGGTCTTGCTGTTGGGTTAGTAGTGTATATTACACTTGAACATACAAATAAATTGGACATGTGGTTAATCGTTGTTATAGCAACAGTATCTGCATTCTTAGCTGGTGATTTAATAATGAAACCTAGCTCTCAAGTAAATGGAACACAAGAACCACAAGGAGTAGCAAATAAGAATTCAGTGTAGCTTGATATAGTTTTTTTCATTTCACTGCCTTTCCAAATTTGAAGCAGGTTGTTTGAGCCATAGTACAAAGTAAATATAGTAATTTTACACTAAAATTTTTAGTTTTGTTTCTGTGGGTTAGTTGGTACGAGCCTTGCCTTTAAGAAGATGTAAAATCACAATTATTACGAATAACATTCCACCAATAACTGATATAGCTCCACCCGTAATAAAACAAGCACGTGCCAACATTGATGAAATACTTGGCAGATCTGCAACTTTTCTTAAGGCACCATATCCACCAAGCCAAACAAGTCCAGTAATGTGGAGAAAATGTCCCAAGCTATATGCATAAATCTGTAATCTTACTATGGAGCTTTTTATTTCTTTACAGCCCAATTTTGGTAACAGCCAGTAGACAAAATTCATAAAAGCTATAGTAATACCAACTACAGAACCATGATAATGCGCAGGAATAGTGACATTTCCTTCAATAGTTAGCACTCCAAGCACACCTCCATAAATGAACAATACAAACGAGTGAAGAAGATAATTGCCCTTATCATTGAGCAGAGTTTTTATGTTGCAATACACTAATATTGTTAAAAAGCACGGCAGAACTGCTCCAGCAATTCTCATATGCCAGGTAAAAAACTGTATCAATTCAGCACTATCCGCCGAATAAATAAAGTATATAAACGGCGCACCTACGGTCAAAACTGTGTTTATAAATAGTGGTAAAATGGTAATTTTATTTAGACTAATATAGCGAGCATTCAGTATGATCAAATAAACTAAAAACATTGCTTGAGCAAAGGCAAACTGCAGTAAATGTCCGCCTCCCCAAAAGAGATATTCATAAAATAAATTCTTGTCTGAGTGATATAGACCTGGAGGCATATTTTTATGTGCTAAAACAACACAAAGAAATGATGACACAAGTATAATGACCAGGCCAATTTGTCCGATTGAAAGATATGAGTCTTGTTTATTTGATATGTAGGCTAGAGCTGTATTTATCAATATGCTGGTAATGAAAAGACTGAGTCCAAGTAAAAATAATTTGTTTTGTAATACAGGTATATAGTTACTTTTGATAACTTCAGTATTTGGAACAAATGCAGATATAAACATTAGCAGCATGGAAAGGATTGAGAGAATCCATGAGAAGTTAAACCAATGATTGGTGTTTTTTAAGTTTATGATGAAGAGCAGAGATATTATAGAGCACATCCATACCAAAATTGACAAATTTACGTGTATCACCAGTGCATTATCAAAGATATATTGTGCAGAAGGAATGAGAGAAGAAATAAAAGGCAATCGTAGAAAAATAACAATTATTGACAGCAGTCCAGAACAAGCAAGAGCAAGTACTGCCAAGAATATCCATTGCCTGCAAAGTGAAGCGTTATTTTGTATGTTGAGCATTTATTTTTAGGTACTATAGCATAAGATAGTATACATTTTTCAAATTGATATGAGTAGTTCAAATGAATGACATCACAACAATATCTTTCATCCTGAAAATGCTGCCTGTTTCATATTGGAGTAGTATTACTGACAGCATTAGTTTGAGCTATAGATATTTCTTTTAGTCCATACTTGATAAAAGTTATTACAGTAAGAGAATCTTTACATAATGGTATGACATTACGTTAATGCTTTTGATCCACAATTAAGAACATTTTCGTTGTGATTTACGTTTCTAGTATGTATATTAATGAATCTTGTTTTCACTAAATAATGAAAATAATAATTGTCATGATAATGTTATTGTATAGTAACTATACAATGGCAAGCGAACGAATAAGTTTAGTAGATAAAAAATTATCTCAAGGATATGTAGCTCCAATACTTACAGAAAATAGCGTTATTTTACCAGACAAGCACGGTACCTTATATTCCTTTGATATCGATAACCCAAGAGTTATAAATTGGAAATTATACCTCTCAAGTAGGAAAAAAATTGGTAATATGAGTTTATCGAGCTACAAAGAAAACGTTTTCTTCATAGTGGATAACATTCTACACACAATAGATGCGAAAACAGGAGAGATTCAATGGGAAAAAGAATTAAGAGCTCCGGCAAGAGGGAAAGCAATAGTAATAAACAATAAGTTGGTAGCATTGACTATTGATAACTATCTAAATGTATTTGATATAAAAGATGGCAGACCCATTTGGGCTTATCAAAATGGTATAAATGAGGTTCGAGGTTTGTATTCCATCTCACCAGCAATCTCCAATGATAAAATAATAGCACCATTTTCAAATGGTGAATTGATAGCTTTTAATGAAGAAGGTAAAAAACTATGGAGCCAAAAATTAGCTACAAATCTTTTAGACACACAGCTTACAGATGTAACTACTACACCTAGAGTACACGATAATATCTTAATAGCTACGAGCAACTCTTATATTTATAGCATTGACGTAAACTCAGGAAATATTTTATGGTCAAGGCCACTACAAGTAAAAAGTATATCAAACATTGAGTCATATTATAGCCCTCTTATTCCTGCAGAGAAACAAAAAGAAGGCGGAAGAATTTTCATGGTGACTAAAGATAATAAGGTAATTGGCATCGACATACAAAGTGGAAAAACAGTTTGGACATCTGATTTTATAGAGAATGTGCAATTGTTTGTTCCAATTATGTATGCCCATACGCTTTGGGTAACAAGTAATAAAGGTTCAATATTTGCTTTTCCTGGATCTGAAAGTACAGGAAGGGTAATTAAAATACCCGGTAATGTGTTTCATGCTCCAGTATTTACCCATGGTAAGATGTATATAACGACTGAAGGAAATGGTGTTTATTCTTTAGAAAATAGGTTTGTTTTTTATGACTGATTATGATTTGATTATTATAGGTGGTGGTCCAGGTGGTTACAAATGCGCTATTGCTGCTGCAAAACTTGGACTCAAAGTTGCTTGTATAGACAAAAATAGCATTTTTGGTGGCACGTGTTTGCGAGTTGGGTGTATACCATCAAAAGCATTACTCCATTCCTCTTATCAGTATGCTAGCGCGAAAAATAATCTATCAAAACTTGGCATAAAAGTTAAGGATGTAAGTCTCGATTTGAGAGAAATGATAGGCTATAAAGACGCTAGAGTTCAGGAGCTTGGAAAAGGCATAGAATATCTGTTTAACCTTTACAAAATTACTAAGATCAATGGACTTGGAAAAATTACTTCTTTTGATCAAGGCAATCTTGAAGTTTCAGTTGAAGGTAAGGTACTGAAGGCAAAAAATATAGTAATTGCAACTGGTTCTGATGTTAGTTCTCTACCAGGAATTGATATTGATGAGAAAAATATCATTTCATCAACTGGTGCATTGTCTTTAACTGAAGTACCAAAAAAACTTGTTGTAATTGGAGCTGGGGCAATAGGGCTTGAAATGTCTTCTGTATGGAGGAGGCTAGGGTCTGAAGTCACTGTAGTAGAATTTTTTGACAGAATCGCTGCAGCAATTGATGGAGAATTAAGTAAGTCTCTACTTTCTAGTCTACAAAAACAAGGAATAAAATTTTTACTTAGCACTAAAGTTGAGGGAATAAAACAAAGTAGTAACTCTTTGAGTGTGAAAGTTTGCTCTGTAAAAGATAATCAAACAAATACTATAGAGGCGGATAAGGTATTGGTGGCAGCAGGGCGCAAACCATGCTCTGAGGGTCTTGAAAAAATAGAAAAAGACAGTCGTGGCTTTATTAAAGTCAACAATAGTTATGAAACCAACGTAAAAGGAATATTTGCTATTGGTGATGTGATTGGTGGAGCAATGCTTGCTCACAAAGCTGAGGAAGAAGGGGTGGCAGTTGCAGAGATACTAGCAAGGCAATTGCCTCACGTTGATTATGAAATCATACCGTCAGTCATTTACACCCACCCTGCAGTTTCTTCAATCGGTAAAACTGAAGAAGAACTAAAAAGTGCTGGTCGAAAGTATAAAGTTGGTAAATGTCAATTTGCTGCAAACGGTAGAGCAAAAGTCACTGACGATGCTGAGGGATTCGTGAAAGTTCTGACTTGTAGCAAAGCAGATACAATACTCGGTGTACATATCATAGGAGCATACGCTGATACGCTAATCAATGAAGCAGCGGTTGCAATGGCATATGGTGCAGCAGCAGAGGATATATACAGAATTTGTCACTCTCATCCTGATATAAATGAAGCCTTTAGGGATGCGTGCATCGATGCTTTCTTTAAAAAGTAACTGTGGACCTCGGTTCAATCATTGAAAAATGGTATGATTGGCTAAAGTACAACAGGTCTTACTCACCAAACACTTTGGAGTCATACATGAGGGACCTCAAGGATCTTATAAGTTTCCTAAATACTCACATTGGTGAAGAAGTAAATGTTGGCTCTTTAGAAAAATTAAGCATACCTGAACTGAGAAGTTGGTTTACCTCTCGTTATGCAAGAGGTGTAAATGCGAGATCTAACACTCGCGCATTGTCAGTAATCAGAAATTTTTTCAAATATATAAAAAACAATTATGAAATAAATAATGAAGCGGTATTTTCTTTATCAAGGCCAATTCAGAGAAGAACTCTACCTAAAGCACTTTCAATATCTAACATAGAAACTCTATTGAAAGAAATGAAATTGCCTGATCTAGGCGAGCCTTGGGTGGTAAAAAGAGAAATTGCAATTGTCGTTCTGCTATATGGTACGGGCTTAAGAATCACTGAAGCACTGAATCTTAAGGTTAGTGATATTAGCAATGAAAGTTTAATAGTAACAGGTAAGGGAGATAAACAAAGGCAGGTATTTATTCTTCCAGTAGTAAAAAAGTGTATACAAAAATATATAAAAGCTTGTCCCCACTTTGACGAAGCGGGACATCTTTTTGTCGGGGTAAGAGGAAAAAAATTGGGAAGAACTTATGTTGCTAATCGTTTGCAAAAAATAAGAAGATTTTTAAACTTACCAGAAATTTTATCTCCACATGCATTTCGCCATAGTTTTGCTACTCATTTGCTTCAGGAAGATATTGACATAAGATCAATACAACAGCTGCTTGGCCACTCAAGCCTTGAAACTACTCAAGTTTACACTCACCTAAATTATCAAGATGTCTTCAATATGTATAAAAACTTTCAGAAGAGTTTGAATAAAAAATCGAAATCTTAACTTCGTCTTAAATCGATAATATTGCCGAACTGAGTGCTTGCAACATCATTCAGTACTGTACTTGCTTTATATAAGCAATAGTGACCAGCAGAGAAGAAAGCAAAAACGTTTTGCAAAAGGTTATGAATGAAAGAGAATAGACAGCAGAATTTAAATTAGAAGCTATGTAAAGAAACAAGTCAAGCAAATAGCAAAAGAGCTAGGCTCTGTGTACAAAATGTTAGCAGGTCAAATTAATTGAGGACGGGGATTTGCGACTAAAGTTCATGCACTTGTTGACGTACTGGGAAACCCATTCAAATTTATTTTGACCTCAGGCTAGAGGAACAAAATTACTCAGTTGACTAAAAATGTCTCTAGCTACACTATATGGCTTCTTTAAAATTTTGTTTACAGAGCCTAGAAAGAAAGCTGAGGAAAAGTAGAGGTTACCTTTACATATGAACTACATCTCAACCTGATATTGTCGTTCCTAATATGTTGGATTTCTTGCATAACTCGAATTCAAAAGTTGATGTCATTCCAGCGCGTGACACTGGAATCCAGATATTGGGTTCCAGCTGGGATGACACCTGTTTATGCAAGAAATCTATTGAAAATTGAGTTAAACTAAAAATTCAGTTTGACACACTTTTGTTAAACATTTTTGGGACGTTAAAATAAACAGATAAATAATTTTCTCTTAAGCTACTTCAACACTTTCATCATGGGTTAAAAGCAACTCCACAAGTTCTTGGCAGTTATCAACTGCACAGTCCAGTACTGTATTCCCTAAATTATTTCTAGCGTTAACGTTTGCATTGTGTTTTAGTAGCGTCCTCGTTATATCAACCTTTTGCCTAATAACAGCCAAGTGTAGTGCAGTGTTGCCATCTTTATCCTTAGCATTAATATTAGCACCTTCTCGAATAAGGCATTCTGCAATATTGCAGCTTCCAGATAAAGCAGAGTAGTGTAATAGAGTTCTACTATTTCTATCTCTAGCATTAACATTAGCACCTTTATTGATTAGAAACTCCACTATTCTTAAGTCTCCACTGAAAGTGGCTTTATAGACAACGCGGTGTAACGCTGTTTCGCCATATTCATTCTTGGCATTAACATTAGCACCTTTTTCAATTAGGCACTTCACTACATTTAATTTTCCATTCTCAGCAGCAAAAAATAATGGGCTTCTGTAGTGTTCGTCCCTAGCATCAACATAAGCATCCTCATTAATTAGGTGTTCCACTATACCCAATTCCCCAACGTCAGCAGCTAAATGTAATGGAGTCATACCACAATTGTCTTTAGCGTCAATATTAGCATACCTTTTGATTAGATATTCCACCATATCTAGATCTCCATTTATAGCAGCAATGTGTAATGGAGTCCTGCCATATTCGCCTTTAGCATTAATGTTATTATTTTTAATAATCAGGTATTTTACTATATCCAATTCCCCAGCGTAATAAGCAGCTGAATGCAATGGAGTATTATCATATTTATCTTTAGTATTAGTGCTAGCACCTTTATTGACTAGACATTTCATTACATTCAAATTTCCACTCTTAGCAGCAATATGCAACAAAGTTTGACCGTGATTGTCCTTAACATTAACAATTTTTACCAATTCACCTGGGTAATATTTTTCTATATGTGTTATTATTGCACTAATTGCTTTACAATCACCACTTTCAGCAAGCAAGTGCAAAGGGGTGCTTTTCCTTATAAACAGTGTTCCTCCATATACATAAAATGAGTTAAAGTAAAAGTTATCAATCAACTTACCGTATGTACTTGCGTATCCCCATACAAATGCAATATGGCTCATACTACCTTGTGCTAAACCACCACTGTTTATCAATTCCAAAGCTTTCCTTAGAACTTCCTCTTCTTGTCGGTTCTCTTGTAATTTTAATCTTGTTACTTTTTGTACTAGACTGTGGATATTTAATACACTTTGGTTTTGTTCACCGCCCACCATGGAATATCTCACAAGTAAACGGATGGCTAGCTTTAACTGCTTTTTCTTATAATCACTTACCGAATTTAAGAATATTTCTCTAGCGATTTTATCAGGTGCAAAATAAGCCAAAACATCTAAAATCTCTGAAGCTAATGGTCCATATTGTTCATCACTTCTTACTTTATCCATCGTAACTTCCCAAGCTGTAAAAGTTGTTTTAGTATAGTTATTATCAATTCCTTGAAATATTTTAGACTTAAGCAACTTCTTAGCTTTCTTTTCATACTCTTTTAGGTAATCACTAATTTTAAACTTCTCTATTATTCTCTGATCTTCGATATATGATATTGCTTGTTGTATAGCTAAAGGAAAGCATTGCAACCTTCTTACCAAATTTTCTATCTCCCGATCTTGCGATTTATCTTTTTTTAGTATATTAAATCCTTTTTTAACAAACTCTATAGCGTCTCTTTGTTCCAATTCTCCTAGCTTTATAACGTCTATTCCCTTTTCCAGTTCCTGATCATGCGAGGTAATCAAAATATGAGGCTTGTTAAGATCAGGAGATAAAGAAAATGGCAAAAATTTACTTATCTTTTTGTACTCTTGAACGTTATCGAAAATGAACAGGCTCCTCCTTCTTGCGAAGAAAGCATATACTTCTCTAACAATAGTTTCTATCGTTTTGTCGTTTCCATACTTATCTTTAGGGGAAATACCTAATCTATTTCTAGCTAACCTTAAGAAAGAATCTTTCATAGCTTCAAAGTTTTCAGCGTCTATCCATATAACATTGTCGTCATAATATCTTCTATATTTACAAGCATATTTTCTAGCTAACTGGCTTTTTCCCATCCCCCCAGGACCACTAATAGACGTTATGTATGAAATTACAGCACCTTTGGGATTGCGTTGTAGCGAATCATGTAGCATTCCCAATTCCTCATCTCTTCCTGTAAATAGTCTGACTGGACCTCTTACATCAAACCATACCGCTCCTAAAATTTCCTCTCTTATTTTTTCAAAAAACTCATTTATTTCTTCATGTGATAGAAACTTTCCCTCTCTTGCTTTCATCCAATCCAGAACTTCTACCAGAAAGCGACCATAAACGTTCTTTTTATCGATATTATTAAATTCTTTGCCTAACTCATTCTCAATGATTTCCGCTAGTTTTATCTCGTTAGGTTGATTTACTGCAAATACTAATTTATCAAAAAATTCCCTTATATTCTCTTCTAACTTGCCTTCATTTGTCATTCGCTCAAACTCACGTTGCCATACCTGATTTCTTTCCAATTTTCTTTTTGAGTTTTGATCTGATTTACCTTGAAGTTCTTTTATCTCCTTTTCCAATTCTTCTATTGCTTCTTTTACAGCACTCTTAAATGCCGGTTGCACTATTGAAATCATGTTATCGTGAGTACAAGAGAACTTGTATCTCGTACCGCCGTATTTAAAAAAAATATCACTAGTGCTTATTACTTCAACTGCAATTTCTATTCCTTTGTTTGGTCCCGAAGTTTTTGCTTTCAACTTTTTTATTGTATTTTGTGTTGTACTTTGAGCTAGATCGAAACCGATATTAGTACAGATAGTAAAGTCCTTTAGGTCACCATCTGCAAAATCTGGATTAATTTTAATCTTTAGATAGGAAACAAAATATTTTGGAACGCTAAATTCACCACTTTTATTTTTTGAAAGCAATTTACCTACACCGATTTTTTCGCATTCATTTTGCTTGTGTTTGTTTTGTATAAACCTATGTACTATTTTTTCATTTTTCCTATCCTGAAAAACAATATCATCAAAACCCGTAGCTGATTCCATTTCTGTAGCTAAACGGAAAGAATATCCAACATCTACTGCACGTTTGAGAAGCAGCATTACCCACTTTAGTTGGTAGATATCACCATGAAGAGACCGCTTTCTTCCCCAAGCAGGATAAGTTTCAGGCATCCTCAACCTCACATAATTTTAAAAACAGTACCAACAAATGGTAAAAAAGTTATATGTCATGATATACAGATATCGTAACAAAGACCTTGGAATATCTACGAGATGTGCTGTTATGTAAATAAAAAAATGTGACTAATTACTTAATCTCTCACTCAAAATTGAATTCACCACATCAGGGCTGGCTTTTCCCTTAGTGGATTTCATAACTTCGCCAACAAAGAATCCGTATAATCTTGTTTTACCGCTTTTATATTCTTGAACTTTATCTTGGTTGTTATTGACGATTGTGTCGATAATTTCCGATATTTGATCTCTATCGGTTATTTGCTTGAGGTCCTGTTCTTCTATAATCAAAGACGCAGGTTTGCCAGTTTCAAACATAATATCAAAAACTTGTTTGCCAAGTTTAGCAGAGATCGTTCCATCGACGATAAAGTCGAGGAGCTCGGACAAAGCATCTGCTTTAATTGGGGAGCTAACAATATCAATATTTGCTTTGTTTAAACGACCGAAAAGCTCTACGGTTAACCAGGTAACTGCAATCTTTGAATCATGCTTTTTTATTAATTCCTCAAAGTAATCAGCGGTTGCTTTATCAGAAGTGATAACGTCTGCATCGTATTCATTTATACCTAATTCATTAATGTACCGCAGTTTTTTTTGATCTGGTAACTCGGGTAAAGATGATTTAATAGAATCAATTTTGTCTTGGCTTATTTCAACAGGTAGCAAATCAGGTTCAGGGAAATATCTATAGTCACTTGAATCTTCTTTGCTTCTCATCACTTTTGTTTTTCCTAAAGTGACATCAAACAATAAGGTATCTTGACTTATTTCTCCTCCGCTTTCCAAAATTTTGATCTGCCTTTGTGCTTCATAATCTATAGCTTGTACAATATAACGTATTGAATTTAAGTTTTTTATTTCACAACGAGTGCCAAATGTGCTACTACCCTTTGGGCGAACAGAAACATTTGCATCACAGCGAAGTGACCCCTTTTCCATATCACCATCACATGAACCGATGTAACGCAAAATCTGCCTCAATTTTTTCATGAATTCTGCAGCTTCTGCAGATGAACGAAGATCTGGCTCTGAAACAATTTCCATTAAAGCAACACCTGCACGATTTAAATCTACGTAAGTTTTGCTTTCTTCATGAATACTCTTTCCTGCATCTTGCTCTAAGTGAATTCTTGCGATTCTTATTTCTTTTTCATTATTATTGATAAACACTTTACCATTTTTAACTATTGGCTCAAAGAACTGGGTTATTTGGTAACCTTGTGGTAAATCGGGATAAAAATAATTTTTCCGGTCAAAGTAAGAGCATTTATTAATTTCTGCAGAAATTGCAAGTCCGGTGCATATTGCTTGCTCTATGCAGCTATAATTTAATACTGGTAGTGTACCTGGCATTGCTGCATCAACTAGAGAAACTTGAGTATTGTGCTCAGTGCCAAATTCCGTTAGTGAACTAGAAAATAGCTTTGTCTTAGAAGAAACCTGAGCGTGTACCTCAAGTCCAATTACTGTCTCCCAGTTTTCTTTTGTCATGTATTTTATTCAATTAATAACTTTATATTCTGCAAACTAGCACAAAAAGTCAAATAAAACTCATTTAACCTATGATCCAAGAGCGGTGTATATCAATAATATAAGAGTTACTACAGTTTCTATTGACTAGGCTGTTATATAATAAAGTTAAGTGCTGCCAAAAAATATCTATAGTAGGCCAAAACATAATTTTGATGGCAACTGATTAGCTAACAAATTTATAAACATCAGTATACAGCTCATCAATCTCTGGCTCTTTACTACTTTTAGCAAAATCTTCTGACTTTTTTACTAAGTCTCGTATTTCCTTATCAATAGCTTTGCATTCTTCATCAGAAGCTATTTTATTATCTTTCATATACTGCTTTAAATTACTTATAGGATCATGATTTTGCTTCATATCTTCAACTTCTTCTTTTGTGCGATAAGTAGCAGGATCTGACATCGAATGGCCACGATATCGATATGTCTTCATTTCAAGCAAGAGAGGTCCTTTTCCCCCACGTACGTGCTCAGCTATTTCACTTGTTACCTCATAGACAGAGAAAAAATCCATTCCATCAACTTGTTTTCCAGGAATACCAAAACTCTCTCCTCTTTTATATAGTTCAGTTACTAAAGTTGATCTTTGCACAGAAGTTCCCATTGCGTATTCGTTATTTTCTATGATATAAACCACAGGTAACTTCCACAAAGATGCCATATTAAATGATTCATATACTTGTCCTTGATTTGCAGCACCGTCACCAAAATATGTGAATACAACGTTATCTTTTTTCTTGTATTTATTAGCAAATGCTATTCCTGTACCAATTGGGACTTGTGCACCTACTATTCCATGTCCACCAAAGAAATTTTTTTCAACATCAAATATGTGCATGGAGCCACCTTTACCTTTTGAACACCCTGTTTCTTTGCCGTTTAGTTCTGCCATCACAACATTTGGATCAGAATTACATGCAAGCATTAAGCCATGGTCTCTATAGCTTGTGATAAAAGCATCACCAGGTTTTGATGCAGCTTGAGTCCCAACTGCAACTGCTTCTTGCCCTATTGATAAGTGACAGAATCCGCCTATTAATCCCATTCCGTATAATTGTCCTGCTTTTTCCTCAAATCTGCGTATTAGAAGCATTTTTCTGTAGAACCCAATCACTTGCTCTTTAGTGAAATTTCCTGCTTTCATATTGACTTTCTTTTATTAAATTGAGATCATACCAGAAATTTTTAACATTTTATAATACTATCTATATGGGCTACTATCACTGGCTTGAAGCTTTTCACGTTATCTCTGTAATTATGTGGGTGGCAGGTATGCTCTATTTGCCAAGGCTTTATGTTTATCATGCATCTGTAAAACCAGGGTCAGAAAATGACAGCTTACTTCAAATAATGGAGAAGAGACTCCTTAGATATATCATAAACCCTGCAATGCTTTTCTCCCTTAGTTTTGGAATTATGCTAATGATTATTAGGGAAGCATATCGCGAAGGGTGGTTTCATGTAAAAGCGCTAGCATTATTCTTAATGTTTGCTATTCATGTCCTACTTGCAAAGCATAGGAAAAATTTTGCAGTGGGCTTGAATAAGAAAACTCACGTTTATTTTCGTGTTTTAAACGAAGCAGTAACAGTGTTAATAATAATTATAGTTATTATGGTTATTGTAAAACCTTTTTGATTTTCTAGCCTAATGATGAACCATTGAATGGAGTATAAGAATTGTTACTAAATAGTTTATTCTGATGTTCCGTAGTCTAAGTAAAGTACTTAAGGTATAGATTCTTTGTTTTTGTGTGTTATCCTGGTTAACAAGAATTCGCAGTAGTATTATAATGAGTAAGTTAAAAAAGCTTAGTGCTGGACTTTCTTTGACAGGCCTAATTGGTAGTGATGATATAGATATGCAAAGGGCAGGAAATAGAAAGAAGAAATATCAATTTTTGGATAAGACGTTCGCATGGATTGATGCGATGATAAATTTTATTTTTAAACGTGAGAGTAATAACGTAAATGAAGTCCTAAAAGTCACATGGGGACCACTATTTTTTGGTTTAGTGGTGATATTCATCTTTTTTGGAATAGGTGGTATTTGGTCAGCTATAGCTCCAATTGACGGAGCAGTGCATGCAAGTGGAGAAGTTATTGTCTCTTCAAATAGAAAAATAGTGCAACACTTGGGTGGGGGAATAATAAGCAAAATTTTAGTAAAAGAAGGTCAAGCAGTTAAAAAAGATGAGCCTTTAGTTTTATTAAGTGATGTTAACGAAAAGGCAAATTTGAGTATAATTAAAGAAAAACTCTTATCACTTTTGGCAACTGAAGCAAGACTTATTGCAATCAGGGGAGACTTAGATACGCTAGAATTTTCTGATGAGGTTAAAAGATTATCTAACGATGAACTTGTAAATAAAGCGATAAAGAATCAGGTAAAGTTGTTCAACTCTCAGAGAAAGAGTATATTAGGAAAAACTGACATACTGCAACAACGTATAAAGCAGTTAAATGATGAATTAGCAGGGCTAAATTTTCAACTAAATGCAGCCCATAAGCAATATGACTTGATAACTGAGGAGTTAGAAACAAAAAGACAATTACTTGATAGTGGCCATATAAGCAAACCACACATTTTAGCTTTAGAAAAACAGTTTGCTGAAATTGAGGGTAGAGTTGGACATTACCGTTCTGCAATATCTCAAGTACAGCAAAAGATTGGAGAAAATGAGTTAGAGATTATAAATGTGAAGAATGATGCTCAAGAAAGAGCAAATGCTGAGCTTAAGGAAGTTAATACATCTATTGCAGACTTAAAAGAGAGGCTGATGGTTGCTGAAGATTCGTTAGCACGTACAATAATTAAATCACCTCAAGATGGTATAGTTACAGATATAAGATACCACACTGAAGGTGGTGTTATACAATCTGGAGTCCCAATCCTGAGTATAGTACCATCAGATGATGATCTAATAATAGATGCTAAAGTTCTAACCAGAAACATAGAAGAGATACTGTCAGCAAAAAAGAAAGATAGCAATATAGTCTCTATCGACGGACTAGAAGGGCTGAAAGTTAAAGTAAGGCTGAGCGCTTATAGTGCACGTCGCTTAAGTTTAATTAACGGTATAGTAAACCATATTTCCCCTGATGCTCTTGATGATCCAAGGATGGGGCGTTATTATTCAGTGCGAGTGGTGATACCAAAATCAGAACTTGCTCAATTTAAAAACGTATACCTATATCCTGGTATGCCAGTAGAAGTATATATAGTTACTCAATCTCGCACTCTTTTATCGTTCTTGTTTACACCTATAATTGCAACATTCGATAGATCTTTCATAGAGAGATAATTTATTTGGCTTTTCTAGAAAATTTGTTTACAGAGTTTGATATGCAAAAAAATTTACACACAAGTAGTGTATTATTTTATAATTATTTTCTACAATATGTAAATCTTTGATTTAAGATGCAAATGCTAACGTAAACATTAAAGGTTAATTAGTAAACTCAGCTGTATAATAGAATTAAAGGAATTAGTAAGATTTTTACCTCAATGAATTATAAATAGGCAAACTTACTTAAAGTTTAATAGTGTCTGTTACTGCTTTTAGGTGTGAGGCTAGAGGGTTATTAGCAATAACAGACACTATTAAACTTATTATAGAACTTCCTTAAAGTAAATACTTAACTTAAAATATTATAATATTTTAACTTAAAATAGATTCATGTAAATGCTTTTTCCTCAAGTTAGTATCGTATTATTATATTTATTAAATGCTAAAAAAACATTAATCATCATTTACTTTTGATTCAATATTTAGCAAAACACTTGTGTAAATTCTATAATCTCTGTTTGCATAGTAAGTGTATATATATTATTATACAGTTAGTTTTACAGCAAAAAATATGGTGAAGTTACTTGCATTATTGATAATGTTTTACTCAAATATATCAATTGCTTCTGCTCCTACTTCTTGGCAATTTGGATTTCCTGCGCCTGCAACTGAGATAATGGAGGTTGTAGTTAAGTCACATTCGTTTGTGATGAGTGTAATGATTGCAATTATGCTTTTTGTATGGGCCCTGCTTGCTTATGTAGTATTTCGCTTTCGTAAGGGCAAAGTGAAAAATGTCAGTAAAATAACTCATAATATCTTTGTAGAAATTATCTGGTTTGTTATACCAACGATTATTGTTGGGGTATTGGCTTTTAAAAATGCTGAATTAATTAAACTACAGGAGAAAGTGCCAAAAGCTGACATAACACTAAAAGTTATTGGTCATCAATGGTATTGGAGTTACAAGTACCCAGAATATCAAGGTATTTCATTTGACAGCTATATAAAAGGAAAAGAAGACCTTACCGAAAGAGATTTAAAACTATTCTCTGTTGATAATAACGTTATTTTACCTATCAATACTAATATTCGTTTACAAGTGACAGCAGGAGATGTAATACATAGCTGGGGAATACCTGCTTTTGGTATAAAAATTGATGCAATACCAGGTAGGCTGAATGAAGTATGGTTTAACGTTACAAAGCCCGGTATTTATTATGGGCAATGTTATGAACTATGTGGTCAAGGTCATGGATTTATGCCAATTGTTGTTGAAGCAGTGAGTAAAGAAGATTTTAATAAGTGGATTGAAGATAAAAAATTAGTAAGTTAAGTTTGGAGTATAGATATGAGTGATGTACCAAAAGGTATAAGACGTTGGCTGTTTTCTACTAATCACAAAGATATAGGGACACTATACATTATTTTTTCCATATTAGCTGGAATTATTGGTGGATTATTATCGGTAATTATTCGTACTCAGCTAATGCACATTAATATACTTAACAATAATTACCAGCTATATAACGTAATGATTACAGGGCATGCGGTAATAATGGTGTTTTTTATGATAATGCCAGCCTTAATGGGAGGATTTGGTAATTGGTTCGTACCTCTCATGATTGGTGCACCAGATATGGCATTTCCTCGTATGAATAATTTAAGTTTTTGGTTGTTAGTTTCATCTTTTATTTTGCTTATCCTCTCGGTATTTGCTGGCGAAGGTCCTGGAACAGGATGGACTTTATACCCACCTCTATCGCAAATCATGTCTCACCCAAGTGCAGGAGTTGATCTTGCTATACTTGCACTTCATGTTGCTGGTATGTCATCAATTGTTGGGGCGATCAACTTTATAGTTACCATATTCAATATGCGTGCAAAAGGTATGTCACTAACTAAGATACCACTATTTGTTTGGTCTATTTTACTCACGTCATTTATGTTAATTGTTGCCTTACCGGTACTTGCTGGTGCTATAACTATGCTGCTCACTGATCGTAATATAGGTACCTCCTTTTTTGATCCTGCTGGTGGTGGTGATCCTGTGTTATTTCAACATCTGTTTTGGTTTTTTGGTCATCCAGAAGTTTACATAATTATTTTTCCTGCATTTGGTATCATCAGTCAGATTGTGTCAACTTTTTCTCATAGGCCAGTATTTGGTTATATGGGAATGGTTTATGCCATGATAGGAATAGCAACGTTTGGCTTCATGGTTTGGGCTCACCATATGTTTACTGTTGGGCTTAGCGAGGATGCTGCTATATTTTTTAGCACTAGCACAATTTTCATTGGTGTTATAACTGGTGTAAAAGTCTTTAGTTGGATTGCAACTATGTGGGGTGGAGCGATTGAATTGAAGACACCAATGCTGTTTGCATTAGGTTTTATTTTCATGTTTGTTGGAGGTGGTATAACCGGAATAATTCTTTCTCACGGTGGAATAGATAAGCTTTTGCACGATACCTATTATGTCGTTGCTCACTTTCACTATGTCATGTCGCTTGCTGCATTATTTGGAGCTTTCGCCGGTTTTTATTATTGGATAGGCAAAATGTCAGGTAAGCAATATAACGAGTGTTTAGGAAAGATACACTTTTGGCTCACTTTTATTAGCACCAATGTCACTTTCTTACCTCAGCATTTCCTGGGATTAGCCGGCATGCCAAGGCGTATACCTGATTATCCCGACGCGTTTATCCCTTGGAATTATATATCCTCAATTGGCTCATATATGTCCTTTCTTTCAGTTATGTTTTTTGTATTTATAGTTATACATCTCTTTAAGTGGGGCAAAAAAACTGGAGATAATCCTTGGGAAGGTGACACTTTAGAATGGACGGTATCTTCACCACCGCCTTTTCATACTTTTGAAAAACCACCAGTGATAAAATAGAATGTACACAAGTGTTTTGCTAAATGTTGAATCAACAATACTGGATTTTTGGCATTTGCTAAAGCCAAGGATAATGTACCTTGTAGTGTTTACTGCAATTGCTGGAATAGTTGCTGCACCAGGTAGCATTCATCCTTTCCTTGCACTAATATCTCTTATGTGCATTGCTCTTGGTTCAGGATCTGCAGGTGCAATAAATATGTGGTATGACAGAGATATAGACTTGGTTATGGAGAGGACAAAAAATCGTCCTATACCTTCAGGTAGAGTTTTTGCAGAAAGCGCGCTTGAGTTTGGCATAACTATTGGAATATTGTCAGTATTTATCATGGCAATAGCAGTAAATTATATTTCTGCTGCTTTACTTGCAGTTAGCATATTATTTTACGTTTTCGTATATACAATTTGGCTAAAAAGGCGTACTCCGCAGAATATCGTTATCGGTGGTGCAGCAGGTGCTTTTCCTCCAATGATTGGCTGGGCGGTTGTAACTGACTCTGTAAGTTGGGAAAGTTTTATTCTATTTTTAATAATTTTTATGTGGACTCCACCACATTTTTGGGCTCTATCTTTAAATAGATCTGAGGACTATGTAAAAGCATCGATACCAATGTTTAATGTTATCCATGGACCGAAAAAGACAAGAAAACATATATTAATTTATAGTATATTGTTGGTATTAACTAGCTTACTCCCAGCACTATTTTTGAAAAAGTCATTATTCTACCTCAGTATGGCAATTATTGAAGGTTGCGTTTTTATTTGGTTTGCCATATCAGTTATAAGGCTTAAGAATCATAGCTCGCAGAAAAAAATGTTTTCTTACTCAATTTCTTATCTATTTTCTCTATTTGCTAGTATTATTTTTTGTTCTATTGACTTATTTTAACTATGAAAGAACATAAAAACTATCTTTTACTTTCTCTTCTAATAATGCTCGTTGTAGCACTTTTTTTTATTTCCATAATAAAATTTAAAGGTGCGGCTTAAATTGCCTCTATATCTATAAAAATTGTGATTTTATAGAAGCAACGATATACTTTATTAATTCACTACAGTTAAAGATGAAGAAAAAGGAAGTGACAATATACACAGATGGAGCATGCTCTGGTAACCCAGGGACAGGAGGGTGGGCAGCAATCATATTATTTCAAAATCATAGAAAGAACATCTGTGGTAGAGAAGAAAATACTACAAATAATAAAATGGAGTTAACAGCAGTGATCAATGGACTGAAGGTATTAAAATTTCCTTGTAATATCAGTTTGTATACGGATAGCCTCTATATTAAATACGGTATAACAGAATGGATAAATAAGTGGAAAATGAACGGCTGGAAGACAAGTAATAAGAAGTCAGTAAAAAATATAGAATTATGGAAAGAATTAGATAATGCTGCTTTGCAACACGAAATTAATTGGAATTGGGTGAAAGCGCATAATGGTGACAAATACAATGAGGAAGCTGATATTCTAGCAAGAAAAGCAATAATCAATGCTTAAAAAAATTACTATATCATTTTCTATAATTTTATTATTTATATCCTGCTTCTTTATCTTTTTTAAAGGTGAGGGACCTCT
Organism: Wolbachia endosymbiont (group B) of Protocalliphora azurea; assembly: GCF_947251865.1. Lineage (NCBI taxonomy): Bacteria > Pseudomonadati > Pseudomonadota > Alphaproteobacteria > Rickettsiales > Anaplasmataceae > Wolbachia > Wolbachia endosymbiont (group B) of Protocalliphora azurea. Next base: position 573,872 of record NZ_OX366394.1, read on the forward strand.
AGAAATCAATATTAGTTATATTAATTTTTATATAAAGAAAAAAATATTAAAGATATTTACCAATTCGGATGTCAGCATGGAGAGTACTTCGGTTATTTGGCATCAAGATGGCAAGCTAGTCATTACAGATTTAAAAATAACAAATCCTGATTTTACAATAGAAGTTCCTGAGCTTTTCGTACACTTTAAGTTAAGTTCCAAAAAGTTCTCTCAGGTTTTAGCTGATAATGTACACATATATATCAAGAGGGAGGAGAGCAAAGAGATAACATCTGTAATGACAGAGAAGATGAATAGTACAAAAAATCTGCTAAAGACAATAAGAAAATTTTTTTTCTACTTCAATGCAGACTCAAGGATTAAAATTACTAACATTGCTATCAATAAAAGCATGGAAGGTGAATTTTTTATTGATAAAGTATATGTAGGGAAGGGGGAAGATTTCAATGTTTTGGATATTCGTGTCCATACAAAAGAAGGTAAAGGGTTTCTAGATGATTTATCCATTACGATAAAAAACCGTAATAATTTACTAAATTTCTATGGAACATTCTATAACCTAAAGTTGGGGCTATTTAACGAATTTTCCACACTAGTTAAAAGTTACAATTTGGACAAAGAAATAGGATTCAAAGGAAACTTTTCAATTAGAATTAATGGAAAGGATGAAGTTGTGGACGGAAACATATACGTGTTAAATACAGAGAGTCACTCAGGTAAAAACTTAGCCTTGACTAATGTAAATGTAAATTTGACATATAGTGATGAAATCATTAGCATAAAAAACTTTCATTTTAAGTTAAATGATACTTACCTTTCTTTGATTGGTAAAATGAACTTTGGCACAAATCATGCTTTGCTTAGAGTTAATATTAGTAAACTTGTTGCAAAAGATTTATGTACTTATGTACCAGATGGTCTAGTGAACAATGAATTTAGAAAGTGGTATTGTAATAATATTGATGGGAATATTATAAATACAATTATAAGTTTTAACGGTAAAATCGATAGTTTAATAAATGATGATCTGTCAGGTATTGTAATTGTTGCTGATATAGAAAATGGCAGCGTTCAATTTGATGAGGATTTTGAACGAGTAGAGAACTTGAACGGTGAGTTAACCCTCAAGGATAACAATCTCAAAATTATTGTAAATAGCGCTAAGTTCCAGAATTTCAATATTGATGGTGGCGAAATTGAGATGCAATCTCTTAATAAAGAGGATTCTGTTCTCACAATTAATGGTCAGGCTGTAAGTGATGCTTATGGGTTATATGAACCTATAAAATTTAAGCTGGATGATATGATGAAGATTACAAGGGACAGTATAGGTGGAATAGCAAAATCTGTATTCAGTTTTCACATTTTTAATTTAAATGCTGATGATAAAAAAGTAGATTTTTTAGCCAAATTTCATTCTGAAATTGATAATTTTGTCGCGTATAATGGCAGTCTTGGTAAATATGAGATTAAGCTTGATTTCGGCGGAGATTTTATTGATTTAAATGGCAGTGGTATGGTAAATAATACACAGCTGCTATTTGACCTCAAAAGTAGCAATAAAAATGAAAATTTTGCCTGGAGTTTGACTGGAGATTTGCCTGCTCAAATACTTAATTTCGGTGATGGCTATATCAATGCAAATATAGAGTCAGTAATGTATCAAGACAAAACAGGGTATGTTAATGGTAATATAGATTTATCAGAGCTCGAGTTGCGTTCAAGCTACTTAGGGTGGAAAAACCATTTTGAAGATCACAATGAAGTTTTATTTTCTACAAGGCTAAAAGGAGTAGGTAAGTTACTAATAGATAAACTAGATGTTGTAGGAAATGATCTAGACATAAAATTTAGCGGAAGAGTAGAAAATGGAAATCTATATTTAAATTCTAGCAACTTTAAATTACCTGATAATAATTTTAGTATAGAAATTGAATCAGGTAAGGAGAAAAATGCCATAACTATTCACGGTGAGAAAATCAACTTAAGTGATGTGTTAGGTTTACTTGGCAAAGATAGTAATCGATTAAATAACAAAATAGAAGTTACTATGAATGTTGATAATATAATTATGAAAGAAGGAATTATCATAAAAGATGCTAAGCTAAATGTAACTTGTGCTAAAGGTGATTGTAGTGGAAGTCAATTCACAGGACAGTTTTTAGAAGATAACAGTAATATACTAGTAGAACATAGTGAAATAGGGCTTGAAATATATTCGGATAATTCAGGTATGCTTTTGCGTTCTTTAGGTATTGGTAAATCAGTTAAAAATGGCAAATTATCTCTTTATCTATCTTCTAAGAGAGAAAATGGAGAACATTATGGTATGTTATCTATCAGCAATTTCTATATCAAAGATGCTCCACTGCTTACCACTTTATTATCAATGTCTTCACTGCCTGGTATTGTAAATGCTATAAAGAACGAAGGTGTACATTTTTATAAGTGTAATGCACCTTTTTCATATAAAGATGGCACTGTTGAAATTGAAGAATCTTGGCTTGAAGGAGCGGAACTAGGCATTAGCACTAGTGGTACGCTCGATATTAAGGGTTATAAATTCCAGGTTGAAGGACAAGTAATACCGGCATACTCAATTAACAAATCTTTGTTGAAAATCCCTATAATCGGAAAACTTCTGACTGGTGGAAAGAGTAGGGGGATTATTTCAATAGACTACAAAGCAAATGGTGATGATAAAAACAACAACGTATCTGTTAATCCTATCTCTTCGCTAACCCCAAGCTTACTTAAGAGGTTATTAGGAGTATTTGATCGTATTATGACAAAAAGTAATAAAAGCATTTTAAAAGGTAGTTTGAAGAAGAAATTTAGCTCAATATGACCAGAAGAAAAGTTGTTTATTGATGTTTAGTTAGATGGTAAACGTTAGATACAACAAACAGAGGAAGTTAGATAAAATAATTAAGGGAACAAGAATATAAAGGTTTAACTTGAAGTAACCGGATAAAATCTGAGTCACACTTCCAAGTGCTGGTACCCACGAAAGCAATGCAACTGCACAAATCAGTAGGTGCCTTACAATTTTTGGTGTTTTGTCTTCATTCTCTAATTTGTGATGTGATCTTCTGATAAAAATTGTTATTCTACCTAAATACCAGTTAGCTATTCCACCAAGACTGGATCCTAATACTCCAAAAAGTAATATAAGTAGTTGATCGTAGTTTGACCTAAAGCATAACATAGTGTAAAGTACAAAACCTTGATGTATGGGTAAGATAAGCGATGATACTAGGCTATCTATAAACAATAGGAGATAATTTTCCATACCAAGTTGTTGTACCATCTTCGTTGTCAGAAATTGTAACCCCCATTTGTTTCAATTGCTCTCTTATTTTGTCTGCAGTATCATAATCTTTATTTTGTTTTGCTACTTTTCTTAAGTCTATCAACCTTTCTATTTCTTGATGACTCACACCACTTGCAAACCACTCTTGATAACTTGACTCAAGAATACCAATGAACCTTGCGCTTTTAACAAACTTCTTAGTTAATTTGAGCTTCTCATATTCATTACTTGTCTTATTGATTTCTGTAGCCATTTCATGCAATATGGCTACAGCTTCAGGAATGTTTAAATCGTTTTTCAAAGCCTCTATAAAATCTTTAGAGACTTCTGTATCACTTTCCTCAATACATGTACTACGTAATAACCGATAAAACTTGTTTAAAGTTTCTTGCGACTCAGAGATAACATTTTCTGTCCAATCAAGTGGTTTTCTGTAGTGAGTTTTAAGCAGCGCATAACGTATTACTTCACCCTTTATTCCACTATCTAACAAATCCCTTACTTTGACTATATTAAATAAGGATTTGCTCATTTTCTCTTCATTTACCGTAAGAAACCCGTTGTGTACCCAATATTTTGCAAACGTTGACTCAGCAAATGCAGATTTACTCTGTGCAATTTCATTCTCATGATGAGGAAATTGCAAGTCTATACCCCCACCGTGAATGTCAAAATCTTTGCCAAGGTAAGCATATGACATTGCTGAACATTCTATATGCCACCCTGGTCTTCCCTCTCCCCATGGACTATTCCAGTGACTTGAAAGTTTATAGTCAGTTTCGTTTGCAGGTTTCCAAAGTACGAAGTCTCCTGGGTGTTTTTTATTTTCACCAACTTCAACTCTACTACCGTAGTTTAATTCATCAATTTTTTTTCCTGATAAAACGCCGTATTCAGGGTAAGATTCTACACTAAAATATACATGTTTATTGGATTCATAAGCATGACCAGCTTGCAGCAAAGACTCAATTAACTTGATAATGTTATCTATGTTTTCCGTTGCTTTTGGTTCATATGTTGGTTCTGCACAATTTATGCTTTCCATGTCTTCATGAAAAGTTTTAGTGTAATATTTGCTAATGCTTTCTATATTACTATTTTTCTCATTTGCTGCATTGATTATCTTGTCATCGATGTCGGTTATATTACGCACATAAGTAACTTTTCCATAACAAAATTTAAGCAGTCGAAATAATACATCGTAAACAACAATAGAACGTGCATTACCTATATGTGCTGTATCATATACTGTTGGCCCACAAACGTACATTTTTATATGATCTTTATCGATCGGTGTAAAGGGCTCTTTTTTTTTTGTTAAAGTGTTGTAAAGCTTAACCATATACAAAGCTTTTTAGAAAAGAAAATGCTCCAAATATAAGCTGTGGTCCTTTAACTATTACGACAAGAGTAAGTAATAACCCACACAATGATACTAATACTCCCATTATAGAGAGAAATCCATCTTTGCTCATGATACCCAGTGAAATGAGAGTTGTACCAATTGCAGGAATGAAGTTAGTTAAAGGAAGTGGGATTGCTATCGATAATGCACAAAGCAGCATTATAAATGCTAAAATATTTTCACCAGGACCACGAAAAATGAAAGACATTCTTGGTTTCATGAACTTTTCTATTTTTTTTAATGTAGGTGAAGTTTTCTCTACCACGAGAGCTAGTGTTGAACGTTGAAAAGATTTCCTTTCTAGCCAATTAGGCATCCAAGGAGAATCAAACCCAAATAGAAGCTGCAGTGAAAATAAGATTAAAGGTATAGAAAGAATGGTTGTATAGCCAGGTGGAACAGGTATAGGTACTGATAGCGGTAAAGAGAAGATGATTATTAAAATACCAAAACCACGCTCATGTAAAGCTGTTTTAATATCAAATAATGTTACTTTATCATTATCGTTATTATTAGTATCTGCAACCTCTTTTAGAATATCAGAGGCCAATTTTTTATCTTCAGTCAATTTCACACTTTTTTCCACAGTTACCCTTTAATAACAATATAACTTCTAACTAACATAGTTATTGCTATATTTCAATATCGATTATTCATTTCATGCTGTACTTCATTCTTTTATTAAAGTGTTGTAAAGCTTTTAAGTTATAAGGCTTTTAAGAAGAGAAAGTGTTCCGGCTATAAGTTTTGGTCCTTTAACTATTACAATAAGGGTAACCAATAACGCACAGAATGAAACTAACACTCCTAACGTAGATAAAAATCCATCTTTACCCATAATGCCGAGTGAAATAAGAGTTATACCAATTGCAGGAAGGAAGTGAGTAAAAGGTAATGGAAGAGCTATTATTATTGCACAAAGCAACATCATAAAAGCTAGAATCTTTTCACCCGGACCAAGAAAAATAAAAGACATTCTTGGTTTCATGAACTTTTCTATTTTTTTTAATATAGGTGAAGTTTTCTCTACCACGAGAGCTAGTGTTGAACGTTGAAAAGATTTCCTTTCTAGCCAATTAGGCATCCAAGGAGAATCAAACCCAAATAGAAGCTGCAGTGAAAATAAGATTAAAGGTATAGAAAGAATGGTTGTATAGCCAGGTGGAACAGGTATAGGTACTGATAGCGGTAAAGAGAAGATGATTATTAAAATACCAAAACCACGCTCATGTAAAGCTGTTTTGATGTCGAACAATGTTACTTTATCACTATCGTTGTTATTGGTATCTGCAACCTCTTTTAGAATATCAGAGGCCAATTTTTTATCTTCAGTCAATTTCTCACTTTCTTCCACGATTAACCTTTAATAACATTCTAACTAACATAATTATTACTGTACTTCAATCATAACTCTTCAATTCTTTAGCCTTGTTTAAACAAATGACACGCACTTTAGTGCGTGTCACGAAACATAAGGAAGCTAACGATCTGGTTCACTAGATGATAGTTTCTCTGAATCCTTAAGTTCTTGTTTAAGGTTTTTAATGCCTTTGCCTAAATCACCCATAACTTGTGGTAACCTACCTGCACCAAACAGAACTAAGATTATTATTAAGACTAGAAACAGCTGCCATGGACCTAAACTCATTTGTACCTCCGTTGAAAATATTAACTTTTAGGTATTAAAACTTGACTGAAGCCAAGTGATACATAAATTATATCACTTTTATTGAATTATAAATCAAGAGTTTTTAATTATCTTATAATAGTTTTAGCCTAACATTAAGTTTAGTTTAGCTGTAGAGTAAAAGGAAGCTCACTAAAAAATTTTGCTAACGTATCATCTTTAGGTCTGTGGTATATGTAGCTAGGAACTCCTGATTGAATAATTTTACCATTTTTCATCACGTAAATAAAATCTGCAACTTTCAACGCTTCTTGCGGATCATGAGTTACCATGAGTACAGGAATATTTTTGCTTCTAAAAAGTGACAATATATGGTGCCTTATTCGATATTTGAGCAGTATATCTAAATTAGAAAATGGTTCATCGAGCAAAACAACATCAGGATTTTGCGCCATTACTCTTGCTATTGCAACTAATTGTTGCTGTCCTCCTGATAAAGCATGAGGGTACATGTTTTCATATTTTTCTATATTAAATAGCTTTAAGATTTCCAATGCAGTAAGGTATTTTTCTTTCTTAGAAGTACTGCAAATAGCAAAAGTTATATTTTCTATTACTGTTTTATGAGGAAATAATGCAGAATGCTGAAAAATCAATCCGATATTTCTACGCTCTATAGCAATTGACACTTTGTTACTTGCAACTAATTTATCATTTATAACAATGGTTCCAGATTTTGGATTTTCTATTCCTGCGATTAATTTTAGAATTGTTGACTTGCCACAGCCAGAATGACCTAGTAAACAGGCAACACTTCCTTTCTTCACTTGAATGTTGATGTTGCTTAAAGCAAAGCCATCTTGATTACTATAAAAGTAACTAATATTGTTAACTAGCATTAATCTTTCAATTGGAATCGTATTATTAAATATAACAGTATTACATTCAAGAAATACAGAAATATTTTTTATTATTGTGAATTAATTGTACAGGGTACCTAGAAAAATGCGAGACTTTTTGCTATAATTTTGCATAAATAGCAGAAGACATGGGACTATAGCTCAGTAGGATAGAGCGTTGGATTCCTAATCCGAAGGCCGTGCGTTCGAATCGCACTAGTCCCACTTAATTTTAATAAAGTAGGAGAAACTAACACAGGTTTACAACACCGTTCTAGGAGTTAGAGTCCCAGTTTCTCAACTTACAGCGTTTGCATGCTTGGGTTTATATGCTCAACCTTATTTTCTTCCATTGCTCTATAACTTGGCAGTGTAGAATTTTTTACATGTAATCCAGTTACTATTACAACTAAAATAGCTAGGACACTGCAAACTAATGCACCAGCTAAAGATGGAACCATCACAGCAGCAGCAACAAACAATCCTGCAATAACAACTCCAACAACATCACTCCTTAATGAGGCGTAAAAACTCTCCTTACTTTTTTTGTATTTAGTTTCTTTTTCATGTGGTGGAGAAAATTGAGCCTCTACAAAGCCGTTAGCTTTCTTATCATTATTTGGTGTGACAGTTGGGCCAGTCCTTGTTGATACAGGTGCTTCATTTTTGTTATTATTGCAATTAGTACTAACAGGGAGCACTGTTGCTACAGGTCTACTAATAACATTTCTATTACTATTGGATACACTATTTGTTTCTATGTGGCATGTTTCTTGTTCCTTATTTGTTGCTGATCCATGCGGCACAATTATTTCTCGATCATTTTGTATCAGTGCTGTTGCTGCCACAGAATTCTTTTTTGAAGAAGCAGTGCAGAATGCATCATCCTTTAACTGTTGATATAATCTGTACAATTCACTTTCAGGATCTAGTTTTGATTGCTCTGCATTAACACTTTGCAGTAACGTGCTCAGAATCTCAGCATTGTCATCATCAGTGTAAGAGACAACAAAGCATAATATAGGTTTGTCTCCTTCAATTTTGCTAACGTAATACCTTCCTTCTTGACCGATTGCATTGATGATGGTCATTCCATTTTGTAAGAGAAATTTTATAACGTTCAAATTTTGATCTTTAATTGCATATTCTAGTACAGCATTTTTTTCACATTTGCTCTGAAGATTAATTCCCTTCCTTCTTAACCTTTTTTGCAAATCTTCAAAACTAGTAACTGTGCTATCCTGTTTTGTAACCCTATCTATATCAAGACACAGATTCCTAATGTCATCATTATTTAGCGTGAGACCAGTGCTTGTATTACTGACATTGGACTCCGCTCCATCAGGTGTGTTTTGCTTCTTGTTTATTGCTGATCTAAGCAGTGCAATTATTACACAGCTTGAGAGATATTTATTGTGATCAGAATTGCTGAAGTCGACTTTAAACTCAGAATCTATTTGAAGTTGTTCTCTGAGTGATAATTTCCCTTCTTCAATTATTTTTAGAAGATTTCTTATGTCATCTTCTGGTATACCTGTCATATACTTTAAAAGTAACTTAACTTTTGGTAGGTCGCCATCTACAGAGGCATTACTCAAAGCCTGAACTTTCTCTTCTCCAGTAAATCTTTTGTTATTCAAGAGTATCTTCATAACTTCAGTGCTCTCATTGTGAGGAGCTGTGTTAAGAACCTCTAGTATTTTCGTATGATCTATGTAATCTAAAAATATCTCAAACTCTTGAACTTTACCTTCATTAACGGCGGTCAACAAAGCATTCGATTTTCTTTCTTGATCAAATTTATCGCTATCCAAAAATATCTTTATAACGTTAGGTTTTTCACCTGACACAGCGTAATCTAATACAGTTTTAGAAGTAGTATCTCCAATATCAATTTTAATATTTGACTTTGCGAGCAATTCAACAATTTTTAGAAATGTATCATAATCATTTAAAATACTGCTTTTCCCTGAGCGGAGAATATCCATAAACAAATCACAAATCTTTGCATCTGTTGGACCACTTTGTTTTAGCTTCTCACCAAATTCCTGAGCAACTATATTAGGATTATCAGTTACAAATTTCTTTACATCTTCATAAGTTAAATTACCGATCATATTCAAATCTTATACCAAATTCCATTACTAATCGAACAAATAAGAAACATTACAAACTCGTTTAATAGTAGTGCTGGAAATACTGACAATAAAATTACACAGAACATCTGCAAGTAAGCCTATGGTATCGTAGACTCTGTTACGTAAAGTATTGTATTTGATATATTGCTACAACCTCTCAACAGGATTCAGTTCCGGTGAATAAGGAGGCAAGTATATAATGGTAATGTTTTCCTGAAATTTCAAACTTTTTGATCTATGCCAACTTGCACAATCCATTACAAGAAAGGCTTTTTTCGTGCCTAAATCTTTCGACATCTGCTCCAGAAATATATTCATACAATCAGTGTTTACATATGGAGCAAGTAGGCTGATTTTCTTACCACTTCTTGGATTTACCGCACTGTAGATATAGAAATTTTGTCTACCAATTTTCATTTTAACCTGCGTTCTGACCCCTTTTTTAAACCATCCGTGTCCGATTTTTGAATGAGTTCCAAATCGTGATTCATCAAAAAAACACCTCTTTTTCAGGGTGGGAATTGACTATTTTATTGAAGTATTTTTTAAACTCTTCTTGCTTGTTTTTATCTTGTTTATGGTGCATTGGCCTCGGTGTTATATAAGAAAATTTCATCCTTTGTATCTCACGGTGCACTGTTGATTTGCTAATGTTTAGGCCAAATTCCTCTGAGATTTTTATCTGCACTTCCTTAATAGTAATATTTGGATTTCTTTCTACCCATATTTCAATTTGCTCACGTTGATTTTTCTTTAATTTGCTTTTTCTTCGCCGCTGAGACGGGGCAAATAATCTTTCTACTCTACCAAATTTTAGATGCTTTATCCATTCAGTCAAAGCAGTCCTTGAAATTTTACATATTCTTGCCACAGCGCTTATACTACTTTCTTTTCCTGCTATCACCGCTTGTAACTTTTTTGAAACATATGCGTTATTTCTGACCTTTTTTAACATTTCTTTCGCCAAATTTACAACTTTTTCGTCTAATAGTTTTGACCTTAATGCCATTTATACCTCTCTATTTTATCTACTTTATTATCACTTCTTTCCCATTATTGTCTATCTGTTCTTTGCATAGTGGGAATTGGTATTACTATTATTGCTATACGCTTATTATATCAACTTTTTCATTATTCAGTCAAGTAATCTTGCAGTATCAAGTGGCATGATATATATTGATTTATGATTCTCGAGCAAATGATAGAAGATTTAGCCTATAAGTTAGTGAAAGTAACCGAAGCTGCAGCACTTGCTGCATATAAATTGGCAGGCCTTGGTAATGAAAAAAAGGCCGATCAGGTTGCAGTTGATGCAATGCGTACGGTGCTAAACTCAATGGAAATAAATGGTACAATTGTGATTGGGGAAGGGGAGAGGGACGAAGCACCGATGCTATATATCGGAGAAAAAGTTGGCACAGGAAGTGGCCCTGAGATTGACATCGCTGTTGATCCACTTGAAGGCACTACGATTTGCGCTCATTATAAACAAGGGGCAATGTCTGTTCTTGCTGCAACAAAAAAAGGTAATTTTTTACATGCACCTGATGTTTATATGGAAAAGATAGCAGTGGGAAAAAATCTCCCAGAGGGTGTAGTCTCACTAAAAAATAGGATTGAGAAGAATCTGGACAATTTAGCCAAGGCAAAAGGATGTAAAGCAAGTGATCTTATAGTAACTGTACTTAAACGTGAAAGACATGATGAATTAATAGCAAAAATTAGGAAGCTAGGAGCAAAAGTGAAATTAATAGATGATGGTGATGTTGCAGCCATAGTTTCGCTAATAAATGGCAATCACGATATGTATATCGGCACAGGAGGAGCTCCAGAAGGAGTGCTTGCAGCAGCAGCGCTAAGCTCAATCGGTGGGCAGATAGAAGGAAGATTAATATTTGACACGGATCAATTAAAAGAAAGAGCAAAAAATTTGAATATCACTGACCCAGAAAAAATCTACACCGTGAAAGACATGGCAAGAAGTGAATCAGTGTTCATTGCAACTGGAGTAACAAATGGAGAGTTTGTGGATGGAGTAAAGTTTGGCCAAGATATTTGTCTGACTAATTCATTAATAATATTGCCTGGTAAAGTAATAAAAATACAAACAAAATCAATATCTTAAACATTTGTCATATGCTGATTATAAAATTTTTATAGAAGGAAGATACTTATAATTGTCTTAAAAAAATGAATTTACATATTAATTTTAGCTTTACAACATTTGGCATTAAGTTATAGTTAAATAGTAATACTAAGAGGTGCTTAATGTTTAGTTCACTAACTAATTTTTTTACTAATACGTCTAAAAAGAAAAGTTCTCAATCTGAAGAAAATAATCATTCTTTCTCTAACAGCACAGAAAGTTTATTAGTCCAATCTACTAAAAAAAATCCTCAACTTGATGATCAAAGTAGAACTGACGTGTCTCCTCAAACAAATCTTCAATTTAGTGAGGATGATGTAAAAAACGTGCTCCAAGACTTCGAAAAATTGGATTTTAAGAACAGTAATGAGTGTTTTAACGAAATAGCAGAAGATTATGAAAGGAGGAAAAAAAGTGACCTTTTTAACTACGTAATATTGAATAAGCGAAAATACATAACAGATATATTAGATCAGAGGCTTGCCCACAAAGATCAAGAAAATTTTAGGAAGAAATTTAGTGAATATCTTCTTAAAATAAATGAGAAAATGAATTATGGGAAAGAATTTCAAAATAAACTTCAATTTTTTGAAGATAGGGTAGAAGAAGTATTATCAGATTTTAGAAAATTGAATTTTGGCCTTAAGGATAATTTGTGTAAAGATGATAAGGATAACGTAAATTATAATAAAGGCTGGCCTGCAGATCCATTTGACAAAATAGCGAATTATTATCGATGGAATAAGAACATTTTCCTTTTTAATTATGTAGTATTAAGTAAGCAAAAAGAAATAATAAGTATATTGAATGAAAAGTCTATTCCTGAAGACAAGCGAAAGAATTTTAAAAAGAGGTTGGGTAGATATCTTCTTCGAGTTGAAGAAGGGATGAGTAACGGACAGGAATTTCTCAAAACTGATAGTGCAGTTGCCTTTTTTGATGGATGTTATGTGCCATGCGCATATGCAAAACGTTCTCTTAATCATTATGATCATCTTAGTATTAATATTTCTAAGCCTGGGTGTAGCTTAGAAATCAGCCGTCTTTTCACTGACAAAATTGAAGGGATGGAAAGAAATAAAAATGAGGTAAAGATAGTAGAAATATACAGTAACGATAAAAGAATAGCAACGGTTGAGAAGAATGATAATGGAAAAAGAAATTACCGCTTTGCAAAAGATGCAACATGCGATATGAAAATTAGGTGAAGTGCAGAAGATGAGAAAGGTAATTCTGTTAACTGCTTTATTAGTTTAAATGTAAATCCTAGTGAAATTGAGATTGGTCAGGCAACTATTAATGGTAAAGATGTTGAACTAGACGAAATTTTGAAATTAGCTGAGCAAAGCGAAGATGTGCTTATAGAAGGTAAAGCTTTACATGAATTTTTAGAAGGATATCTGGAGCAAGATGTACAATCACAGGAAGAGATAATAAAGAGATGTGATGAAACTCCTGGAACTAAACTTGATAATCTGGAGATAGGGCAGTTCTCTTTCTCTCCTTTATCTGAAGAGGAGATAGAGGAAGAAGAGAGAAGAGAATATAAAAATTCACGGGCTGCATCAGGAAGGTGCTAGACTAATTAGACATTAAATCTAAAGTGCATTATATCGCCATCTTGCACGATATAATCTCTGCCTTCGAAGCGAATTTTCCCTGCATCTTTGCAAGCTAATTCGCTTCCATATTTTATATAGTCTTCAAAGCTTATGGTTTCTGCTTTTATAAAGCCCTTTTCAAAATCAGTGTGAATTACACCTGCTGCTTTGTCAGCTGTTGATCCTATCTTTATTGGCCATGCACGTGCTTCTTTGGGGCCCACAGTAAAAAAAGTTATCATACTTAGCACTTCATACATAATACGTGCTACTCCATCAAGTCCTGATTCTTGTAAGCCAAATTCTGATAAAAAATTCTGTTTTTCCTCTTCACTATCAAGATTTGCAATATCTGCTTCAAGTTTCGCTGAAATACAATAAAATTTGCTTTTATTTTCTTCCGCCATTTTTTCCACCCTTTTAGATAGTTCATTACCAGTTATGATATTCGTATCTTCAACATTGCATACATACATAACAGGCTTTGTTGTTAGCAATTGAAGCAACTTCATCTCATCTTCATCAATATTCTCCAAGCTTCTTGCCGGTTTACCTAATTTTAAAGTAGCTAATACCTCTTGCATTAATTCAAGTTGTCTCTTTAGCTCTTTATCACCTTGCTTTGCTTTCTTTTCCAATTGAGGAAGCCTTTTTTCTATGCTATCAATATCAGCTAGAATTAACTCCATTTCCACTATTTCAGCATCTGATATTGGATCTATTTTACTGTTTACATGGCTGATATCGTCATCCGTAAAGCACCTGAGCAGATGAACAATGGCATCAACTTCTCTGATATGACTCAAAAATTTATTTCCTAGTCCTTCACCCTTGCTCGCACCCTTAACCAAGCCGGCAATATCGACAACTTCCAGTTGATTGTAGATTATTTTCCCTGAGTGAGCAATCGAGGCAATTTGTTTCAAACGCTGATCTCGTATTGGCACTTTGCCAACATTTGGCTCGATTGTGCAAAAAGGATAATTTGCAGCTTCAGCTGCACTTGACTCTGTAAGTGCATTAAATAAAGTTGATTTTCCTATATTTGGTAACCCAACTATACCACAGTTAAAGCTCATATTTGCTATTTAAAGCCTTAATTATTGCATAATTAAAAAATTTTTGCTATACCTAATTAGTTACTTATTAATAAGTTAGTTAATATAATAACATATAGCTTGAATTAAGGTAGAAATTATGGTTGGGCTTAGAAAACGGAAATTACCAAATGGTTTTGACAGTATTGAAAATGCTAAAGGACGCAAGACTTCAGAGAGTAATGTAGAAAAAGAACCTTCTAATAACCAAGTAGTTAAATATGATACTGCAGGTGATGGCAATTGCTTTTTTCATGCAGTGTTTGGTGATAACAGTTCTGGTACATATAAAGCTGAAAGAGCGCAAGATATGAGAATGGAATGGCACAAATTTTTAAGTCGATTTACGTCTTTAGATGATCCAAGTATGCCAGCTCCTTTAAAGGATCAGCTAGAAAAGGTTTTTAATATGTTTTTTAATAAGCCAGGGGATTTAACTGGCAAGTCTGATAAAATAAAGGGTCTGGTTAAGCAAACAAATAGGAAAATTGAAAATGCTGAAGGTAATGTGAAGAGGTTAGTAAGTAGAGCTGTTAGCAAATTTAATATATCGCATAATCAAGCTGTGCTTAATCTAAGTGAATATGCAGAGGCTCTTGATGGCATTGGTGAGAGTGACTATAATGCCGAATATAACAGTGATTTTATTACACGCTCATTTCTTGACAAACCTGAACTCTATCAATCCTATCTAGAAGCAATAGAAAGTAAAAGTTATTTTCCTTTTATTGAAGAAATTCAATTATTAGCTTCTTTAGCCAACATTGAAATTAATGTCCATTGTAAAGTTAGCGGCAGAGAGAAACAACAAAAGTTTGAACCAAATCCTGAAATGATAAACAATGATCAACTAAATCAGATGTTTAATCGTGAGAGTTATAAATTAAATGACGAGTTATGGGGTAGTAAAGAGAGAGAAACAATATATCTTGAAGGAAATCATTACTCTAGGGCTAAAATTGTAACTCAAGAGTTAATAAAACAGCAGCAGGAGCAAGAAGACTTTCTATTAGCAAAACAACTTCAGATAGATGAAATTTTGGAATATTGTGATCTTTCAAAGGATATCTCTGAGAGAGTAGAGATTGAGAGGGAGTTTGATGAGTTATTGGCAAAAAATGCTGATGGAAAAATTGGTGATGTTATAGGGCAGTGCATTAATGATGTACAGCAACGTATAAAATGCCTTGAGGAGCCAGTCTTATCAAGAAGGTGCAGTGTGGAAGAAGCACGTGTAGAAAAAACATTTTATCAACAACAAGTACCACAACCTGTAAGATAAGTCTTCATAGTCTATATACTTCTATAGGGGGGCATTCTATAATAAAAGCCATGCTCATTTTTAACCACTGCTTAATAAGAATAAAGTCTTAGCAAAACAAACACAAGAACAATAGGATTTCTTGCTTGCAAAGCAACTCCAAGATCGGGAGGAAAAAGACTTTTTCCTTGCAAGGCAACTTCAAGAGCAACCCTCACGCACAATCCCTTAACCCAAATGGAGGAAGTAAAAATAGAAGATCAGCAGCAACAAATACTTATAAAATAATAACTCTATGGTTAATGTGCGAGATTTAATTAAAAAATGTTGTCATTCGAGTAGCTGACACTGGGCTCCAATGTCAATTACTCGGATAACAAAAAAACACAGGCTTCACATGCATCTGCAGTACTGTATTAGTCTACTATCTTCATTCCCACAACATTATACCCTGAATCAACATGTAAAATTTCTCCAGTTGTACCACTACTCAGGTCGCTTAATAAGTATAGTGCTGCCTTGCCAACATCTTCTATTGTAACATTGCGTCTAAGTGGAGAATTAATTCTATTCCATTCCGATATGGAGTGAAAGTCACTTATTCCAGAAGATGCCAAAGTTCTGATTGGACCAGCAGAAATTGCATTTACTCTGATGTTCTTTGGCCCAAGATCACATGCTATATATTTTACACTTGCTTCAAGTGCTGCTTTACATAAACCCATCACATTATAATTTGGCATAACTTTTTCAGCACCATAGTAAGATAAAGTAAGTAAACTACCACCATTTAACATCATTTTTTCGGCGCTTTTTGCTAAAGCAGTAAAAGAATAGCACGATATATGCATTGCATTGAGAAAGTTGTTTAGTGAAGTATCGACGTATTTACCATTGAGCTCATTTTTATCAGAATATGCTATTGCATGTACCAAAAAATCAATAGCACCCCACTTTTCCTCTATTTCTTTAAAAGCACTATGTATGATTTCCTCATTTGAAACATCACAATGTAGTGTTAGCTCCACATTTAATTCATTCGCTATTGGTAATAATTTCTCTTTTATTACTTCATTTTGATAAGTGATTGCAAGCTCAGCTCCGTGCTCTGAGAGAGTCTTTGCTATACCATATGCTATTGACCTCTTATTTATTATTCCGGTTATTAACCCTTTTTTACCCTGCAATATCATAGAAATTATTTGCCTTTTTTATAATTTGAAATATTAACTAGGCAAAGTCAATTATGTTTTAACTGTAGCTAACGTATAAAAATTACTTCCGCATATTTCCAACCTCATTATAATTCTTACTATTACCCACAAATATAAAGTTCGTGAGCAAGTCGCCATCCTTCTGCTAGATCAAAGAGACGTCTCCATCCTTTCCAAATAGTAATGGGTCCTGGTTCTAGATCATTTTTTCTAGCCAAATGTCCTCCAAGTTGAGCAACCCATGAAACAGCTTCTTTTATAGTAGGAGTTGCATTTGAACATGGTTTTCTATGTATTTTTACATATAGAACTTTCCATTCTTCTTCGGCTAATAAGGTAGTACACGGTAATGTTGGATCAGTTCTTGCAATTGTTGTAATAAAGAAAATTCTCCAAGCAATAATACTCATTACTGTTAAATATCGCATCAACCTTTCTGCTGTTCCAAGCCTACATTCTTCAACTTTGAGACCAGATTTTAAAATTTTATGTAATATTTCTATTTTCCATCTAAGACAATACCACCTAACTTTTTCAACAGCTTCATCAAAGGTATTGACTGGAAGATTTGTTAAAAGCATCCACTCTAGCGGACTTGTTTCAGAAGGAAAGTCTTTTTCAACAACGTAAACTGCATAGTGTGGTAATTTAAGTAATTCTTCTTTCTTATGCCTAATACTATTCTTAGATGGATGCATAATAAACTTTCCGAATCTAACTTCCAAATGTGCTGTTCTTTTTGGCTTATTATCTTTTGCAGGAACTTCAACTTTTACCGTACCTGCACAATGAGAGGATTTAATAAATTCCCATAACTTCTGCTCACCTTTTTCAGGATATCGAGATTTTCTATTTACTGCCCTATCTTTGGAAGCTCTAACTAACACTGCCGAATTAAGATTATGTGCAAGCTCAAAAAACTCATATATATCTGCTTCTCTATCGCATATAGTTATAGTCTCAGTTTGAGTTGAATCAATAATGTTGTTTGTGTTGCTTAAAGTTTCTAACCATTTTATACTCTCTTTATCTTCAATGCGGATACTGTCATTGTTCTTTTTTTTTATGTTTTCAGATTCTTCAGGTCTTGAATAAATTTTTTGATCTAGTATCCCTAGTACCAAACCTTCTATACTAACAGCTAGAGCTGTATGCATTATAATACCTTGACTATGTTTTCTTGTAATAACTCCCAATCCACTTGTTTTTTCATGGTCTGTGTATGAAATATAACTTGTATCTTGGATCACAAAAATTTTTTTATGGGCTTTTGTTCTTTCAACTGTTTTAGCAACGTGTGAAGCTAGAATATCGCCTTCTTTCACGTTCTCATTTTGAAAAAAACGATATGCTGCTTTTGCTTCTGACCAACTTCCACACGCCTGATTGATTGAGCTTTCAGGTAAACTTGTAAAACTATCAGCAATATTTACTAATCGGTCAGTTAACCTTTTATCTCCAAGTACAGCATCTCCAAATTCATTTTCAGCCCATTCATTATTCCTGTTTGCCATTTTTTACCCTCAATGTTTGCAAACTTTAATGTTGTAATACTTTATTTTTATGTCCATTTATATTTGTGGGTAATAGTAAGATTATAATTACAATTAGAGATATTTTAAGAGCTCAAAATCTATCTTTAGTCTGCAGACTTTTTAATCAAATTTATTAAAAAATATATTCTTCAGTGTATATCTGTCGTATATGCACTGCATTTTTTTCTAACTTTTTTTACACAGGAGGATTTTATGTCCAGAATTCCAGATACTTGACCTTTACTTTAAAACCAACTGGCGCCTATGGTTTTTATAAAAAGATTACAGGAAATAAAAATACTCTAGAGAACATGAAATAAGGATACTGAAATATAAGCTGCCTATATTTGCAAGCAGCTCATAAAGTCTTCTTATTTACTTACTCCTTGAGCAGAAGAAAGTTGTTTTGATATAGTCACACTTTCCATACTTGTTGAAGGATTCTGTGAAACTTTTACTATTTCAGAACCTTCTTTACGTAAGTAGGATAGTGCATCATACAAGGACTTCGCTTCGTATTGTTTTCCTACTTTTACTTCTTTATGTGCAGCTATTTGCTCCCAAGTGATATCATTGCTTTCAATAAGCTTGATAGAACCGTCATCACTAATATTAATTTTCATTTTACATTCTTTTTCTTCATCGTACCAATTCAAAGTCATGTTATATGAGCCATTAGCTACTTCATAAATTCTTACTCCATGCTCATCAACTCGTCCACGCATTCCTCTTTTTTCATCTCCAGGTAGCAACAATGTAACCGCCGTTATCCTATTGCTTTCAAAAAAATCATTAGTTAAAATATTACTAATGTTTATTTTTCCTTTATTATCATTCAGCACAGTTCTTGCAGTCAACATAGTTCTAATTGGACTTCTCACTCTAAGCTGTACAGATTCTACATCACTGTTTTCTATGTGTTGAGCAATTTCTTGCTTAGTTTCATCAATAATCTTGCCTTTTAGATATTTACCGTGATTTTCATTTTCTGAATTATAAGGAGAGCTATCAGCAAGAATTCGCCTTTTTGACTCTTCATCATCACAATCTAAATATTCAATTTTGCGGTCATGCTTGGTACCTAAAAATGGATGATCATCTGCTCTCACCCTATTATTCGGAGGAAAATTGAAAGTCCTATTCGGTTTATCACTCGATACTGATTCAGATATACCTTGAACAGCTTCAAAACTTTTTTTAAAAGAATTAGTTAACATTATATACCCCCTTATTCTATAAATAGTCTTATCTTAGAATGTTTTTAACATATGTCAATTCAACCACTATGGATTAAAATCCAAAGATTGAGAGAGAGCATAGAATGCTAACTTTCGACTTGAAAGTCACCAAATTTATCTTCTTTTTTAGAGTGATTTTCAATATAATTTTTTATCATTTCGTCAGTTACATTTCCGCTAGTCCTGACAAAGTAGCCTACTGCCCACAACCCAATATCTCTTTTTTAGCTCTGGAAAGTTTTGCTGGATTTTTCTGGAACTTTTTCCTTTTATTAACTGCACTAACTTACTAATACTTAAGTATGGGGGTACAGAAACGTATACGTGTACATGACTTGACGCAACTCTACCTCTGATAATTTCTACTTGATTATTTGCACATACTTCTTGTACAACTTCTTTAGCTTTCTTTCCAATATCTCCAACTAGTACTGGATATCGATATTTTGTTATCCACACTATGTGATATATATACAGAGTGACTGCTTTTTCTATAATATTCCACATTCTTTCAGATTTTTCACCTTAAAATTATATTCTTAAAAGGATGGACTTCAAGTCCAGGGTTTTTCTCCCAAATTTGGGACAATAAAAATTTGATATATTTGACATAAAAGCGTTTTAAATAATAAGAGCAAAATGGACAAATCTATTTCGTGAGTAACCAAAAACCGTTTTGTATTCATTCAGATAAGGAAAAATAGCAGATAGTGTCATGCAAGTAGCTGACACCCTTTTGGTGGACCACACACACAACTTTACAAACATTGCAATATGGCACATAGTAAATGATGTTATTCTATAACGCAAGACCTATACTCACCCAACCTAATGCATTACTTGCAATTTGGATCCCAGTGTCAGCTACTTGGATAACACCAAATGGGCTACTCGCATTTTTTAGGCCTAAATCACAATGCTCGTACTGACCATTTTTCGTATAAGTTACCTTTATAAACAAATGTTTGTACAGCTGTAACACCCACCTTAAAAACTTCAGAAAAACTTACTTGTCTTTTTTTAATCTGTTTAAATTTCCAAAACCAATCTATTTGGATCTTCTATGTAATTTTTGATTTTAACAAGGAAAGTAACTGCTCCTTTGCCATCAACTATTCTGTGGTCGTAAGAGAGGGAAATGTACATCATAGGTCTGATTTCAATTGAGCTACTCACAGCAACTGGCCTATTTTGTATTGAGTGCATGCCAAGTATTCCAGATTGCGGAGGGTTTATTATCGGAGTAGAAAGAAGTGAACCATATACACCACCGTTTGAGATAGTAAATGTTGCACCTTCCATTTCCGATACTTGCAGCTTACCTTCTCGTGCTTTTTTGCCAAGAGCAACTAAAGTTAGTTCAATTTCAGCAAATGACATTTGATCAGCATCACGAATAACTGGTACAACAAGACCTTTATCAGTGCCAACAGCAACACCTATGTCATAGTAATTTTTATATACAATTTCATCACCTGAAATCTCAGCGTTAATCTCACGAATTTCTTTTAGTGCTTGCACTGCTGCCTTTATAAAAAACGACATGAAACCCAGTTTTATTCCATATTTCTTTTCAAAAGTTTCTTTATACTTTGCCCTCAGATCCATGACGTTTTTCATGTCAATTTCATTGAACGTGGTCAGTATTGCAGCAGTATTTTGCGATGCTTTCAAACGAGCAGCTATTACTTGCCTTATTTTGCTCATTTTCACTCGCTCTTCTCTTCTCTCTCCACTTACTACACTTTTTGGCGATTCATATTGTTTTACCGAAGGTTGTTCAGCTTTACTCATATGGTCTATCACATCCGCTTTAGTTATTCTACCTCCCATGCCAGTTCCTTTTACATTTTCTGCACTAATTGCATTTTCTTCCATAATTTTACGAGCTGAAGGGGCATCTTTTTTATCAGGGCCTTCGCCTTTATCTTCTTTTTTCACTTCTTCTTCTACTTCTCCTGCAGCAAGTTTTGCCAGTAATTGATCAGGGCTAATTATATCATCTTCTTTCACAAAAAATTCAGTTATTTGTCCTGAAGCTTCTGCAGTTAGTTCTAGCGCCGTTTTATCAGTTTCAATTTCAAAGATCAAGTCATCTACTTTTACTGCTTCGCCGATATTTTTCTTTATTTTTACTATACCTTCCGTAACTGATTCACCACCAAGAGTTTTTGGCGCTCTGATTTCTATAATTTTGCTCATAAAATAACTTCTATATAAAACTTTCTATAAATTTATACATGAAAAGAAACATAAATAAACTAATAAATTCATTAGGCCTTATGCTTGATTCTTTCCTCCTAATACATGCAAAATTAAAATACTAAGTAAATTGAAATAAGATTATGGATTTTGATAAGGCAGGCAATGCAGAAGACTTATATAACGAAAAACTTCAACTGATATGTAAGACTTATAACAGAGAATTACTATCAAATCAAAGAGTTGTTGATGGCATCAATTCAATGGATTACAGTAAGCTTAAAATCTTATGCAAGTATCATAATAAGTTTAGTCACAAAGGTATTGAAGAATTATTATTAGATGAGAGCATTGTTAATCACATCAACGATTATGATGATGAAATGTTTAGGTCCATGCTAAATAATGCACCTGCGGAGCACAATATTCTAGAAATACTAAAAGGTGGAAAGATTTGCAATATCAACAATGAATTCGAAAGTAGTGATAGTGAGGAGAATGGAGAAAATTATGGATATTATGATTACGAGGAAGATGAAAAAAATGATCCGAATAACTTCGCTAAAGAAGCACTAGGAAATAAAGGAATTAATGAAAAACATGTTGATGATGTTCAGTTTTGCAACGATGCAGATGTGGGAATACCACCAAAAAATCAAAATGATATTAGGAATATCCGTCTTATTCAATGGATGATAGTTGAGAGTGATGGTAAGCTTAGTGAGCAAAATGTTACAGAATTACTAAAAGATCAGAGTTCTATTGATCGAATTAACTCTATTGGTGATAAAAAGCTTCAACTTATACTCAAGAGTAATAAGTTTAGTGGTGAAAATATTATGGAGTTATTAGGAAATCAAAAAGTTGTTGAATACCTCTGTTTTATTGATTATGAAAAATTTGAACTCATTCATAATAGCGATAAGTTTAATAGTAGCAATTATACTAGTAGCAGTTACAAGATTATAAGGTTGCTAGAAAATCAACAAGTTGTTGAGCACATCAATTTTATTGATTATGAAAAACTTAAATTCATACTTTGTAATGATAAGTTTCTCTTTAGCGATATTGTAAGACTACTAAAAAATCAGGAGGTTGTTGAGAATATCATTTCTTTTAACATTAAAAAATTTCGACTCATATTTTATCGTGATAATCTTAACTACGTAGATACAATAGAATTACTAGGAAATCAGAAAGTTGTTAATGGAATCGGTTTTACTCCTTTTGAAGAGTTAAAATCCATGTGTAGTCATTCTAGTCTTAGCGATATTATAAAACTACTAGAAGATAAAAATGGGCCTAGTAATGTCTTAAGTGGGACACGGAAAGAAAAAATGCAAGTCAGTTACATATCATGACATAGCTTAAAAAGTGTTTATATCCAAGGTTTTGCTTTATAAATTTAAGAGGGTGTTAAATAAACCATACGCATCAAATTAAGAAAACACGCTCAATTTAGACCATTTTTGCCATATTTCTTAGTAAAATCACTGGCAGCTGACACCGAGGTTGAGAAAATTTTTGTAATATAGACTATCAATGATTTTTCAGTAATAATATAGTTTTAGGTGGATATAGTGAACGTTTCATACAGAGATATAGACATTAAGCTAATTAGAACAGGTTGAATTCAAATGTTGAATCTAGAATCTCTGCCAAAACATCTAGCAATTATTATGGATGGTAATGGTAGGTGGGCAAACAATCAAGGAAGGGTAAAAATTGATGGCTATAGAAAAGGCAGTGAGGTTGCATTTGATATTGCTAAGCATTGCACAGTCCTGGCCATACCTTACTTAACTTTGTATGCATTTTCCATGGAAAATTGGCTCAGATCTGAAAACGAAACAGACTACCTATTTAATTTATTTTACTACACTTTAACTAATGAAGATAAAATGAAATTCATTTACAATTGTAACATTAAGTTAAATTTTATTGGCAATTTAAGTCTATTGCCCAGTAAAATATTCGATCAAATCAAAAAAGCAGAAGAAGTGACACATAAGAACGATGGTCTATTACTCACTGTTGCAGTTAGTTATGGAGCAAAGCAGGAAATTATACATGCTATCAACAACGTCATAAAAGGAAATATTGATTGCGTATTGGAAGAGGAATTTGAAAAATTTCTGTATACTAAAGATTTGCCAAAATTGGATTTATTAATTCGCACTGGTGGCGAAAAAAGGTTAAGCAATTTTTTATTATGGCAAGCAGCTTATGCTGAATTGTATTTTTGTGATACTTTGTGGCCCGATTTTTCTTGTCAAGATTTGACCAAAGCACTAGAAGATTATACGAAAAGAGAAAAAAAATATGGTAGATAATAACTTTATGGTTAGAATATTGTCCTCAATAGTAATATTACTCATATTTTCTTTTGCTACATATTTCAGTGATTTATCATTTTATCTACTAATTTTTTCAATTGCAGTTTTATCTTCTTTTGAATGGTATAATCTAACTCAGGGCAATAGAATCTTATACATTTTCGCATTACTATTAATCGCACTACCAAATGCCTCGCTAATATGCCTATATAATCTACCACAGGGAAAATATGCATTAGTATGGCTTATCTTAACTATTTGGAGCATCGATATTGCTGCCTATTTTTTCGGCAAAAATTTTGGTAAAACTAGAATTTGTCCAATCATTAGCCCTGGGAAAACTTGGTTAGGACTTTTTGGTGCAGTCTTAGCTGGAATAGTGTGTACAATTTTTGGCTCAATATTTTTGAGTTTATTTCCAATTTTTTATTCTCCAATAATTGGTTTGATAGTTGCTATTCTAGCCCAACTTGGAGATTTCACTGAGTCACTCATCAAAAGAGTTTACAATGTTAAAGATAGTGGAGGTATTATACCAGGCCATGGAGGAGTACTCGACCGTATGGATAGTTTCATTTTTACTGCCCCTCTCATTGCTATTTACATAAGCTAAAAAAATGAAGTACTATTAACCTTTGGTTCTTTCCTTCTTGCTTATTACTTTCACCTCAACAGATTGAAATTCTTCGGCACTCACTATTTCATCCATTGACTTATTACAATAAGGACAATACATTTCTCCTTCTTTGTGTAAGTATACTATTGGATGACCAGAACCATCATCATTTTCATCACCACGGCAGCAAACTATTACATTATTATCCCTCACTTTTAACATGTCTCTCCTTTAGCTTACAATATTTTACACATCTAACATACTCGTTTGGAAATAAAAAAGACAACAAATACTTATTCTCCATTTTCTACCCTATTTAGATTAATCAATTCACTTTGGACACTTTTTGACACAAAGTTGCTAACATCTCCTCCTAATCTCGCTATTTCCTTTACAAAACTTGATGAGATAAATTGAGTATCCTCAGATGCAGGAAGAAATATAGTTTCGATTTCAGGAAAGAGCTTATAATTTACCCAACTCATTTGAAACTCGTAATCAAAATCCGATACTGCTCTCAGTCCTCTAATAATAACAGAAGCATTTTGCTCTTTGGCAAACTTCACTAGCAACCCATTAAAGGATATAATATCTGCATCAATTCCTGCTCCTTTCACTTCATTTTTAGCCATGCTTGTGCGCAGTCTTATGTCAAAATTAGTATGTTTATTAACATTCTCTGCAACACCAATTATCAACTTATCGACTAGCTTACATGCTCTTTTTATTATGTCAAGGTGCCCAAAAGTTATGGGGTCAAATGTACCAGGATAAATTCCTATTTTGTTACTAATGTTCATTCTTTGTTTCTATACTTCAAAAACTTTTGATGGACATGATAACGTTTTTTATCTAAAAATGAAAGTACGTAGTTGGCCTGATAGCTCAGTTGGTAGAGCAAAGGACTGAAAATCCTTGTGTCGCTGGTTCGATTCCTGCTCAGGCCACATTCTTTTTCTTAATGTTCTATAATATATTATAATATTAATATAATTATTTAGGAAATAATGTATAAATGTTACAATAGAATATTTAATATACTATTAATTACATTTCTACTATTAAGTAATATCGCTTATAGTGAAAAAGTAAACAAAGAACCATCTGCTTTGACAGCAGAGAATGCAGTAAATTATAATATAATTGTTGGTTTATTGCAAACAGATGAATCTCAAAATATCTATGAGATATTCAATAATTTTGGGGTTAAAACTATATTCATTGACTACGACAAAATAATTAATCTAAAAGAAATCCAAGAAGAGTTCGCAAAACAAGATGAAATATTGGCAAAAAAGCTGATACTAGATCGAATAAAAGTTGAAGTTGCAAAATTTATCAAAGAGCAAAAGATAAACAGAATATTTATTTCAGATAACTTTCATTCAGCTCTTAACCCTTACCGCCAGCTTGTGAATGAAGCAATTGTAAAAATAGTAGATGACAATCCTACAATTCATTTGCTTGCCATATGCGGTGGTTTACAAGACATTATGCATGCAAAAGAAATTGAAATAACAAATGTTGTTAATGATGAGAAGAATCATTTAAAATCAGCATCCTATCCACAAAAAGAGAATATACCTCTTCAGCAGATAAAAATTGTTCCAGGTAGTAGTTTGGAAAAAGTGGTAGCTAGATTTTTACTACCTAATCAAAATGGCTGGTTTTCAACTTATTTTCCGAATGCTCATTCAGGTACAGTAAGTAATACTACAGAGAATAGAAGAAGGCTAGAGCTACTTGGATATAAAATTGTAGCGTTTGCCAATGAAGGATTAATAGAAGCTATCGAAGATAAGCATAGTAATATTTACTTTCAAAGTCATCTAGAAGCCCTTGTTGTCAAATCAGATAAAAACTCTCGTTTGTCAAGCCAAAAGGTACGTCAGGTTTCAACACTAGTTGCTATAGCGATTATAAATGATTTTCTTCATCGCGTTTAATGCTAAAATAAGGAGAATCATTTAATGTAATGCCAGTACTCTTTCTTCTTGTCATCCCAGTGCTTGACACTGGGATGGCTTTATTGCATCACTCTTCGGATAATAGGTAACGTGGAATGAAGCTATCTCAAATTTAGCCATGCCTATATCAGTAATTTTGTTAAGCAAATAACACTTGAGCTCTCTCACGATTAACCTCAGATTTGTTTCTAAAACTAAACCAAAATGTTTGCTTCAGTCGCGAGAAAAAACTTTCTATATAAGATCTCTTCCAATAATTTATCTCTTTTTTCCACCTCTTCATACCATCTTCATCATATGACTTTATGAGCTTGATTGTAGAATTTCTCTCATTCATATAATCCAACTTTGGATGCTCTACTGCATTATTTTGCGGAGGAATCCTTGTCTTTATGTCAAGCTCATCGCACAGTTTGTATAACTTCTTTCGATCTATCTGCATATATCGTGCTTATGTTATACTTGGTATCCACTCTTTCAATAAGATCACAGGCTCCATAGTGGTCGGAATAAACTCCACTACTGTATTTTGCAGCTATAACTTTTTTACTACCTATCTCTAGCATTACATCTTGTTTGCTCATAGCGGCGATACTTTCTATCTGTACCATTTGCCTTACTATGGCCTGGAATATTATTGTAGATGCTGATACCTGTACTATCTATAGCAATTTCAATATCTTCCATATCGTTCTTATCAACTCTGCAGTCGTTGATTTTGATATTAAGCTTTTTAAACCTTCTTGAAGCCTGCGAATAGCTGATAATTTGCAAAATTTTCCCTATTTGCTCAAGATATTTCTCTATAAATCCCACTGTTTGCCTAAGACCAATCCTGAATAGATAGGTTATTATGTGAATTAGAATCACTACTTTGTCGCTGTAGACATTGTTGCCACCTGCTACTTTTGGACTATTTTCGTACCAATTTTCAATGGCATCGTTGATATAATGAAAAACATTTCCCCTTTCTTGAAGAAATTTGTTATATTCATTGCAGTTACTGACTTTCATTCTTATTGGCATATTTTTCCTTTGTCGGCTAAATATCTATTTTATAACAAATTCCATCAGTAACTGCCTGTTCTTTCCTTGAGTGGTGCAACAAAGCCTGCTGGAATCAAGTTTTTCGTTTCATCAAATTTAGCATAACTCAAGTTTGCTTATAAATTTTTCTGGATGCCAGTGTCTGGGCACTGGCATGACATTATGGAATTTGAGCTCCAGTGTCAACTACTCTAATGATACCTGATTATGATGAAAGAAATCTAATGATTTATATAAACCCCATAGCATGTCGAACGAAGCTTTTTTTAAGAAAATCTGAATTTTCAACTACCATTAAACCAAGATTTCTCAGAACTTGAGCGCAAAGTATTCTGTTGGAAAATATTCTATTTAGTCCATCAGTTGCAAGTGCCATAGTAAAATTATCAAAGTATCTGTCATATGAAATTTTCTTCAATAGATAATTACTGCCAACATCAATGCCAGAGGATTTTGCAGCAGTTATTTGTCTAATAACACTCTCTACATCTCTCATTCCAAGGTTAAGTCCTTGACCTGCAACCGGGTGGATTGAATGTGCTGCATCGCCAATCAGCAAAATTCTGCTTTTATGCAGCTTTCTTGCAAAAGAAAAACTCAAAGGATAGAATCTTCTTTCACCCTCTAATTCAATTTCTCCCAAATAAGAACCAAATCTTTTTTTGAGTTCTATGACAAATTCCTCTTCGGATAAGCTCATCAGCATTTTTGAAATTTCGCATTTTTCTGTCAAAACTATTGAAGAAGTATAGCCACCTTTCATTGGCAAAATTGCAAATGGACCACCAGGAAAAAACCGCTCTACAGCTAAGTTTTGGTGATGTAATTCATGTTTTACATTAAATACCATGCTATTTTGTTTATAATCAAATTTTATCATTGGTATAGAAAACAACTCTGGCAACCTAGAGTTTTTACCTTCAGCACAGATAAATAGTGATGATATCAATTTTTGATCATTATCAAGAGTAACTTCCATGTATCCTTCGTCACAAGAGATTGTTTTATAGGAACGTGGAGAATATATATTGAGTTTATGCAAAAAATTTTTATTGATTGCATTCCATATAATAGCGCTCTTGATTACATAGCCCATTGGCTCTTCACCAACCATTTTATGGTCATAATGCACAGTAAATGGACTATCTCCATCTAATATGCATATATCAAGTATTGGTTCAGTTTCGCCTTCTAAGAGCCGCCAAATCCCTAATTTTTCTAGTATTTTTTTTGATCCTTGAGAAATGGCAAATGCTCGATTATCATCAACTGCACGTGGTAAACTATTTTTCTCAATTACGGCTACAGATACAGAGTCATTACTCAGGCCAATAGCAGTAATAAGACCAATTAGCCCACTACCTGAAATGATTACATCGTAATTCATTTTATTAACCTAAAATTATATTATACCCATTTTGAAAATAGTTTAAACGAACTTTGTAGACACTGAACTTCTCATTACTATCTTAGTTATAACCAAAATAGTAATAAAATATTAATTATTTTACACTAAATTAGGTCTAATTTTATTAAAGGAGCTAGATTATGACTACAGATTGCAAAAAAGAATTACTAAATTGCATTAGCAAGTACAGAGAAGAACTTGCAGAAAATAAAGCAGCAATTAGACAAACTTTAACTAGCGATAAAATTAATATAAGCGATTACTTTTATAAGGGTGATAAAATCTGTAACAAAGAGCTGTTTAACATAGGAAGTGAGTGTCAAGATAAAAAATATGGTAGTCGACAAGAATATACGTATGATGAGTGGAAGGAAAAAATTGAAAAACCTCATGCTAAAGATTTGCTAAAGATGTTACAAAATGAAATCAAAGGTAAAATATTAAAAAGTTTTGAAGATTATGAAAAATATCATAAAAATTCTACTGAAGCTATAAAAAGAGAATTAGACATAGATTCAAAATTAAAGGCAATACTCAAAGAAAAGCAACAACCAGAAACTGATGAAACTCGAGCATATTATGACGTTATACGAGGTTTATATGAAAATGGAGACATGCGCTCTCAACTAAAGTGCAATGATCTTGATTGTTTTAATAGAACAATAGAAGATAATCTATCTCAAAAACAATCCGAGCTAGCTGCTATAAAGGATGACTTTTTGGATAATACGCAAAATATTTTTCAACATATTCAAGTTGAAGATAGTATTTTTTAGAGAAATAAGATTATGCTATTTTTTTTAATGAAATTTCTTAAGTGGTAGATTATTTTTTACAGCTACATCTGAGGTAGCTGTCACTACCTGAAATGTAACAAATAAAATACCAATCTTAAATATTGCTATATTTCACGATAGTTTCTCAATTTAACGCACATGCTTTTGGAACATTCTCATTTGTCAAATAGTTTCTGTCATGCTACACAATCTGTAATGCAGGTTTTAACTTACTTTTACGCAATATTGATCATTCTTGAAAAGCAATCTAACATTTTCTATTCCTTGATTACGAAGCTTTGATGCAGCTGATTTAGCTACCTGAGCGTTTACAAAAAATGCTACATATCCCTTACTTTCTGCATTGTTTTGTTTTGGGTGACGTTTCTGCATTTCTTTTTCATATTGCCTTTTGTAATGAGGAGTATTTTGTATCAATTGTTCTGACCTCTTTCTTAAGTACTCGACTTTTACCTTCGCAAGCCCAGACTTATGAAGTCCTAAAACTTGTGCTGCTTTTTCTGACAAGTCTATTATTCTACCTTCAACAAATGGCCCTCTATCATTAACTCTTATAACAAGCTTTCTTCCATTTTCTAAATTAGTAACACGAACAAAGCAGGGTAGGGGCAAGGTCTTATGTGCTGCAGAAATCAAGTGACGATTAAACACTTCACCGTTAGCTGTAATTGTGCCATGATCTTCTATTCCATACCACGATGCTATTCCTACTTCCTCATAACAGCTACAGTATTTTGGGTGGTAGGTGATACCATTTATTGTATAGCTATTGCCAATTTTATAATGACCTGCGGTGTGATTACACCTATTGCTAAAACTACAACTACTCATCAAAACGAATATTAGACATAGAAAGGCTAGTTTTTTTATCATTGTACTTAGTGAAATGGTTCGATACCATGAGGATTTTAAATTATACTATAATAAATTTAGTAATAAGTAAACGTCTACTGCCAAATATGCACAGCACTAAAAAAGAAGTAATACATATAATCGGTATAGGTGGAATTGGAATGAGCGCAATTGCTGAAATTCTTCATAATTCCAGTTATAAAGTTCAAGGCAGTGATACGCGATCAAACGACAATATAGATAGGTTACAAAAATTAGGTATAGAGGTCTATATTGGTCACGATGCAAGTAGTATTAGACAAGCTCAAATAGTTGTACATTCTTCCGCAATAAAACCTGATAATGTGGAGCTAGTTGCAGCAAGAAATAACAATAAAACCGTTTTGCATAGGTCAGACATGCTGGTTAAAATTATGAAAGGTAAATATGTGATAGCAGTTTCAGGTTCAAGTGGCAAGACGACGACGACAGCTATGATTGCTTCCATTTTTGATCATTCTGGTGCTGACGCCACTGTAATTGTTGGAGGAATATTAAATTCCTATCAGAGTAATGCAAAACTTGGCAAAAGTGACATTTTCTTAATTGAGGCTGATGAGTCTGATGGAACTATGTTAAAAATTCCTGCAGATATTGCTGTTGTAACAAGTATTAATGACGACCATATAGACCATTACGGTACATTTAACGACATCAAAAATGCGTTTTCTAGATTTGTAAACAACGCGAATTTTGCTATTTTGCCTGATTCTGCAGACATCAATCATGATGCGAGTAATTCTATAAAGTTTTGGTTTGGAAATGGTAAAATTAGAGCTAGCAACATCAAACAACACAATAATAGCATAGAATTTGACGTGCTGATTAGTATAAACGAAAGTAATCGTATTCCATTGTCCACTACTCGAGTAGTTGAGAGTGGTGGAATAAAAGCAGCTCTTGATTCGTCACTTCAATGCTTGAAACTGGATTCTCGTTTCAATGTTAAACAAGATACTATAGAATTTAAGAGGACAATCCCTAGAAAATCTCTACATTCAAAAAAAGTAAATCGTACTAATGCTATTTGAACAAGCTAGCGTAAAAGTAAGCTAAATTTTTTAAGGTACAAAAATAGCAAGAAACAGTTGTTTGAAAAAAATTGGAATTTGATTGGATTGCTGAAAATTGGCTCTCAAACTTTAGACGCATGAGCAAGATAATACTCTTTAACTAATATAGATTAGGTGATTTGGAAGAGATACATCTAGAGCAGCCAGCAAAGTTACAATACATATTACCGCAATAACTAGAAATGAGAAGGATCTATATGGTGATTATAGATTTTTCCAGACCTTGAAAACAATAAATAGACAGTAAATTAGAACTACTGCAAAAAAAACAAGAATAGCTACACTGGTTGCTTGACCATCGTAAACGTAGCTTGTTAAGCCGATAAAAATAGCCATGATAGAAGCTCTAATAAATGAAATTGCAGAAGAAGTTGTGCCTTTCATTTCAGGGAAAATATTTAATGATGCATTGAAAATGACTGCTTGACAAATTCCACAGCCAATACAAAAAATAACCATAGACAGCGTTACTAAGTAGTAAGCACTGGGCATGATTATACTGAATATTAAAAGTGATAGGGATCCAATAGCAATTACGCCCTTACTATTACCCACAAATATAAAGTTCGTGAGCAAGTCGCCATCCTTCTGCTAGATCAAAGAGACGTCTCCATCCTTTCCAAATAGTAATGGGTCCTGGTTCTAGATCATTTTTTCTAGCCAAATGTCCTCCAAGTTGAGCAACCCATGAAACAGCTTCTTTTATAGTAGGAGTTGCATTTGAACATGGTTTTCTATGTATTTTTACATATAGAACTTTCCATTCTTCTTCGGCTAATAAGGTAGTACACGGTAATGTTGGATCAGTTCTTGCAATTGTTGTAATAAAGAAAATTCTCCAAGCAATAATACTCATTACTGTTAAATATCGCATCAACCTTTCTGCTGTTCCAAGCCTACATTCTTCAACTTTGAGACCAGATTTTAAAATTTTATGTAATATTTCTATTTTCCATCTAAGACAATACCACCTAACTTTTTCAACAGCTTCATCAAAGGTATTGACTGGAAGATTTGTTAAAAGCATCCACTCTAGCGGACTTGTTTCAGAAGGAAAGTCTTTTTCAACAACGTAAACTGCATAGTGTGGTAATTTAAGTAATTCTTCTTTCTTATGCCTAATACTATTCTTAGATGGATGCATAATAAACTTTCCGAATCTAACTTCCAAATGTGCTGTTCTTTTTGGCTTATTATCTTTTGCAGGAACTTCAACTTTTACCGTACCTGCACAATGAGAGGATTTAATAAATTCCCATAACTTCTGCTCACCTTTTTCAGGATATCGAGATTTTCTATTTACTGCCCTATCTTTGGAAGCTCTAACTAACACTGCCGAATTAAGATTATGTGCAAGCTCAAAAAACTCATATATATCTGCTTCTCTATCGCATATAGTTATAGTCTCAGTTTGAGTTGAATCAATAATGTTGTTTGTGTTGCTTAAAGTTTCTAACCATTTTATACTCTCTTTATCTTCAATGCGGATACTGTCATTGTTCTTTTTTTTTATGTTTTCAGATTCTTCAGGTCTTGAATAAATTTTTTGATCTAGTATCCCTAGTACCAAACCTTCTATACTAACAGCTAGAGCTGTATGCATTATAATACCTTGACTATGTTTTCTTGTAATAACTCCCAATCCACTTGTTTTTTCATGGTCTGTGTATGAAATATAACTTGTATCTTGGATCACAAAAATTTTTTTATGGGCTTTTGTTCTTTCAACTGTTTTAGCAACGTGTGAAGCTAGAATATCGCCTTCTTTCACGTTCTCATTTTGAAAAAAACGATATGCTGCTTTTGCTTCTGACCAACTTCCACACGCCTGATTGATTGAGCTTTCAGGTAAACTTGTAAAACTATCAGCAATATTTACTAATCGGTCAGTTAACCTTTTATCTCCAAGTACAGCATCTCCAAATTCATTTTCAGCCCATTCATTATTCCTGTTTGCCATTTTTTACCCTCAATGTTTGCAAACTTTAATGTTGTAATACTTTATTTTTATGTCCATTTATATTTGTGGGTAATAGTAAGAATTACGCCTGTACCGGAAATTACACACCAAATTGCTCCAAGTTTCTTTAAGATCTTACTGGAAAACAGGCTAATTAGTGAGAAAGACCCAACCATTGCACCTTGATGTAGCGCATAAATAGTGCTGGATAAACCAAAAGTTTCCATATACAAAAAAGGGCCACAAGTAATGAATGACATATAAGCCGCAGAAAAAAGGCTCTGTGCCAAAGACAACACCATAAATTTTGAACTTGATAATAATTTTTTATAGTCTTTCATCATTTTTTTTAGACTAAAAATATCACGGTCCTTTTTTGTTTCTGGTAACAGAAAAAGCAGCAAAACCCAAGAGATGAAACAAAGTATTGCAACACTTGCATAGTTACCACGCCACCCAACAATTTTGTTGATGAAACTGCCTAATACTGGTGCAATTGCTATGAGAACTGTGATAATAGAATTCATGATTCCAATAAATTTTACTGCTTCGTTGCCTTTATAGCTGTCTGCAATAATTGCAAACACAACTACAGATGTGCTAACACCAATGCCTTGAATAAAGCGAGAGATTAAAAGCCAAGAAACTGACAGCGCAAAAACACAGCCAACAGCACCGATGAGTAGCAAAGTGTTGCCTATGATCATCATCCTTCTTCTGCCATAGCATTCAGACAATGGACCAAAAAATAACCCTCCTATGCAAACGCCTAAAAAATTATAAGCAATAGTTAATTGAATTGTGCCTTCCGGTACGTTAAAATAGCGTACTATATCAGGAAAACTAGGTACAGAAATATCAATTTCAATGAACTTAGCAATTAGAGATAGAATTAATAAAAACGGTAGTAACACTTAAAATCTTTAATTAATGAATAAAAATATCACATTTAAAGCGTTGAAAGAAGAACATTTTTCACTATTATTAAAATGGGTAGAAATGCCCCATATAAGAAGTGGTGGGATACGGATATAAATTGGACACCAGAGTTAATTGAGAAAAAATATAGCAACTACGTTAAAGGATTCAAACGTTTGAAATTTAAGACACAAATTATTGAAAAACCAATGCACGCATTCATTATTAATTGTGATGGAGTTGATATTGGTTATATTCAATATTACAACAAACATGATTTCCCACCTAAACAGATCTATAACACTTTAGAACTTCCAGAAAGTTGTGCTGCTATAGACTGGTATATCGGAGAGCTGAACTATGTAGGTAAAGGAGTTGGTTCACAAGCTTTGAATATATTTTTAAACAAATTTGTCTTTAAAGTTTATGAGAATGCCTTTGTCGACCCAGGTATAGCAAATGTTTGTGCAATCCGTGTTTACGAAAAAGTTGGCTTTAAAAAATTATGGAAAGTAATAGTGCGATTTTAATGATTAAGGCAAGAATTCCTGAGAACCATTCAAGATGAGTGTTTTTTCAACAATCTACCTAAATTACTAAAAGTGGCTTATAAAAATATACAAGGAGCTTTATACAAACTTAACATAATTTAGTCATAAAAATATCATTATTAAGTCCTATATAAGAACAAATTTTGGCACTCAGTGAATCTTTTTTAACTAACTATGAACTTGATTAATTGGAAAATAAATTTTACTTGCTTTTACAATACCTTAAAATCTAATATCACTTTATCAGCAAAGATATCACAATAGGCTAGTATGTTCTTCACTCTTTTCCTCAAAATATTACCTATTTACATTACAATACTTATTGGTTACTTAGCAGGAAGATATCTTAAAATTGATAGAAATACTATATCTCAAATACTCTTTTATATAGCTAATCCAATAGTGATTTTATACGGAGTATCTCATACAGAAGTTAATTTAAAAGTAATTTCTCTGCCGATTTTGATATGGTTTATAGGTAGTACTATGTCCTTATCAGTGTATTATCTTTCTTCTTTTTTATTTAAGGACAACACGAGAAACATATTAGCGTTTAGCTCGGGCAGCACAAGCATGGGTTATTTTGGTCTACCGATTGCCATGGCTTTATTTGATGAAGATTCAGTGTCTGTGTATGTTGTCTGTTACATAGGAATGGCACTATTTGAAAATAGCTTGGGATTTTATATAGCTGCAAATGGTATCTATACTGCAAAAGAATGCATATTAAAGTTACTCAAACTTCCTTCATTATATGCGATGATTCTAGGCTTCTTTTTAAGTATATATGATATACAAATACCCACTTTTTTGACGGATGTTATGATAAATATCAGAAGTACATTTATCACATTAGGAATGGTGCTGCTTGGAATAAGTATTGCACAAATTACAAATTTTAAAGTAGATTGGAAGCTTGCTTTGACCACTATTGTAGCAAAGTACATATTCTGGCCGTTATTTGTTTTGGGAATTGTCTTACTAGACAAGCATGTTACAGGTATATATGATGAAAGCATCTATAAAGCACTGATGTTACTGGCTATTATTCCAATTTCTGGATCCAGTATAATACTTGCTAATATTTTAAATTACCAACCAGATAAAGCTACTTTATTGCTCCTAATTAGTACTGCAGTGGGACTATTTTATGTTCCACTTATAATATCATTATTTTTTACTAAACTTGTCCCTTTTTAATCAAAAATTTAAGCGCTAGGCCTATTCACAAAACTTGAATTTAGACTAGACTTCTTGGATAATCATAAAAGAAACTAATCCTTTTTTTCCTCTCCTTTCTTATTTTTTTACACAGAATAGGAAGTTATCAATTGATGGAATTTTTACACTACCGACAATGTTGCAAAAAACATAAAAATAAAACTAGAGAAAACCATTTCTCGAAAACTTCTGTGTCCAGAACCAAGAGTCCGATTTACTTATAGCGCTAATAATCAATTAACCATCGGCTTTAAGGAATGATATGAACATATTATTTCAAGGAAAAGTCATGAGAAACAAGAGATTAGCTATCCAAATTAGCTGTAGCTATGAACCTAATCGGTTAGCAGAACAATGCTTATCAGATGCTTATGAAAAGGTAGTGTCAAAGGAAATAAGTCAAAAAAACTTAAAACATAAAAATGGGATTCAAGGAGGGTCAAATGGTAACAGTATGTTTATATGCGAGAGTTTCTTCGGGGAAACAAGTAGAAGGAAATACGATAGAAAGTCAAATTGCAGCTTTAGAGAAGCAAATTAATCTGGACGGATACAGATTGTTAAGTGAGTATAAATTTATTGATAACGGCTACAGTGGATCTCATTTAGTCCGCCCTGATTTAGAAAAATTACGTGATAAAGTAACAGAAGGTAAAATTGATAAGATTTACATTCATTCTCCTGATCGTTTATCTAGAAAATATGCATATCAAATGGTGCTGATTGAAGAATTTGAAAAAGCAGGAGCAAAAGTGGTTTTTTTAAATTATGAGATTAACGGTAACCCAGAATCTCAATTACTGTTACAAATGCAAGGTATGATAGCAGAATATGAACGTGCGAAAATTATGGAACGAAGTCGTCGTGGTAAAATCTATGCAGCTAACAAAGGCTATGTAAATGTAATGGGAGGAGCTCCTTATGGTTATCGTTATATAGATAAGCATATGGGAGGAGGACAAGCTTTATTTGAGATTAACGAAAAAGAAGCTGATGTCGTTCGTAAAGTATTTTTGTGGATAGGCAGAGAAAGAACAAGTATTGGGGAAGTATGTCGTCGGCTAAATACTATGTCCATTAAGACACAAAAAGGAAAAGAACGCTGGAATAAAGGTACAATTTGGAGTATGTTGAAAAACCCTGCTTACAAAGGACAAGCAGCTTTTGGTAGAAGAAGGTTAGGAGTAAGATTAAAGCAAGTAAGACCACAGAAAGGCTCTTGTGAGCAGCCAAAAAGTAACCACTCTGTCTATCCTGTTGAAAAAGCAAATTGGATTTATATTAAAGTGCCAAATATAGTAGATGAAGATATATTTGATATTGTTCAAGAACAATTAGCTGAAAATAGAAAAGTAGCAAGGACAAGAAAAAGAGGAGCAAAGTACTTACTACAAGGTTTAGTCATATGTAAGCGTTGTAATTACGGATGTTACGGAACTTGCATGAGAAGTAGACGAGAAGAAGAAGGTGGTCATTATGCATATTACCGTTGTAGTGGTAAAGATTCTTACCGTTTTGGTGGTAATAAGATTTGTGACAATAAACCCATTCGCTCAGATGCATTAGAAACAGCTGTGTGGGAAGAGGTTAAGCAGTTATTGAAAAATCCAAACAGGATTTTAGAAGAATACAAGCGTAGGCTTTCAGAACTAAAAAAATCATCATTGGATCAAAAAAGTGACCTGCTAGAGAAACAAGAAAATAAATTAAAACGTGGTATTGCTAGACTTATCGATAGTTATGCTCAAGAATATATCAATCAAGAGGAATTTGAACCACGAATTAAAGCAATGAAACAAAGCTTAAAAACAATTAAAGAAGAGAAGAAAAAGATATTTTATCAAAAGGAATTAGAACAGGAGGTAACTCTGGTTGTGGCCAATTTAGAAGACTTTTCTTCCAATATTACGTTAAACCTTGATAACGCAGACTGGTTAACTAAACGTGATATTATCAGAACATTGGTCAAGAGAATTGAAATTAACCTTGAGGACGTAAATGTGGTATTTCGCGTAAAAGAGCTACCGAACTCTTCTGGACATAATGGAAAGGAAAATAAAAATTTGCAACATTGTCGTAGGTGTATTCGCAATAATGTCAATAGCAGTAAGATTTCCTACACCTTTTAGCAGGTCTATAGTTGAATTTGGATGTTCTATGAGCAGCAACAAATAAATGTAACTTGCCTTTTTCTATATGATGCTATTAACCGAATAGGTATTCGTTTGACATTTCCATATCTTTGTTATCATTAGTAATACTAAAGGGAAAACTAAACTTAATAAGATTTGGAAGCATATTGTTGTTCTATGATTCACGTAATGCTGCTATGCCTTCGTTGCAGACGTTGTCATAAAGTAAATTAAATTCTTTAATATTTGAAAAACTACTACCCCTTAGCGCACTCATTAATATTATTCCACTTTCAACATCAATATCATTAGAAATTAAATCAAGTTTAATAAGATTTGGAAAGTTACCATTCTTTAACAATTTAGTGATTGCTATTGAGCCTTCTGCGCCAATAATGCTAGAAGTTAATTTACACTCAGTAATATTTGGAAGATTAATATTCTCTAATGCTTCATTTAAAACTTCTCCGCACTGAGCATCAATATAACAATTAGATAAAGTCAAGCTTGTAATATTTTGCTTTTTCTGTAAAAAGTTTACTAGCTTTTCCATATATACATATAGATTATTTAACTCTAAGGTGTTACTATTAACATATTGATTAAAGTCAACTTCCATGGTTTCTGTAAGTTATAGAGCTGCTAATTATAGCATAAATTTAAATAATTGTCAACCTTATGAACAACTAACTTTACTTCTTTTTAACCTGATACCTATGCTTTGTTTCAAATTTCCATCAAAAAGTAACATTACCCCCTCCAGTCAACCTTTCTGCTTCATTTCGTGAAATCAATGCCTCAATAAATTCATCTAGTTCACCTTCTTTTATAATCTGTTCTAGTCGATGTGAAGTGAGATTAATTCTATGATCTGTTATTCTTGATTGTGGAAAGTTATAAGTTCTTATACGTTCAGAGCGATCTCCAGAACCAATTTGGCTTTTCCTCATTGTTGACCTTTCCATTTCTTTTTTTTGTCTTTCAATTTCGTATAGCCTTGCTCTCAACACTTTGAGCGCTTTAGCCTTATTTTTGTGCTGCGATTTTTCATCTTGCTGTATTACAACTATCCCTGTTGGCAAGTGGGTGACCCTTACTGCGCTGTCAGTTGTATTCACTGATTGCCCTCCAGGACCACTGGATCTATAAACATCTATGCGTAAATCTTTTTCTTCTATTTCAAAGTCAACCTCTTCTACTTCAGGTAATATTGCAACAGTAGCTGCGGAAGTGTGCAATCTTCCTGAGGATTCAGTTTCTGGCACTCTTTGTACTCTGTGCACCCCTGACTCAAATTTCAGTCTTGCAAAAACTTCTGTTCCATTAATGAGTGCAGAAGCTTCCTTATAGCCACCTATACCTGTATTAGAAATACTTATTGGCTCAAACTTCCAATTTCTTCTTTCTGCATATTTTTGATACATACGAAATAACATCGCTGCAAATAATGCTGCTTCTTCTCCGCCTGTGCCTGCTCTAATTTCTAATATTGCATTTCTTGAGTCATCTTCATCTTTGGGTAATAATGCCAACTTTAGTTTTGCTTTTACTTTCGGTAATACTATCTTTTGCTTCTCAAGAAGTTCTTCTTTTGCTAACTCTTTTATATCACCATCGCTGTTCTCATCTTTCATGATTTCTTCTAAATCTGAAATTTCCTCTTTTAATATATTATATTCATCGATTATCTCGATAATTGGTCTGAGTTCAGAGTATTCCTTTGAAAAACTAACGAATTCTTTTTGACTCAAATTGGTAGGGTTTTCCAGATTTCTCTCTACATCAGAAAACTTTTTTTTTAAGTCTTGTAAATTATTCTCTATATCCATATAGTACAGGTCTAGTTTTCAGCTGTTTAAGTAAGTAATATATACTGAAATAAAAAATTTCTTATATCAAGCAATAACACTATAATTGTCTCGAATATTTCTACCTAAGTATAATGGCAAAACAGATAACATCAATCTGCAGCTTCATATTTGGAGCTTCAGACAAAAAATCATTACCAGATGAGTCGGCTCCAGAGATTGCATTTGCTGGTAGATCAAACGTAGGAAAATCAAGTTTAATCAACTTGCTGATAAACAGCAAAAAAGCTGCAAGAGTTTCTTCTAAACCTGGATGCACTAGACAAATAAATTTTTACTCTATGTACAATGATAAGTTTAGGATTGTCGACCTACCGGGTTATGGCTATTCT
Organism: Wolbachia endosymbiont (group B) of Protocalliphora azurea; assembly: GCF_947251865.1. Lineage (NCBI taxonomy): Bacteria > Pseudomonadati > Pseudomonadota > Alphaproteobacteria > Rickettsiales > Anaplasmataceae > Wolbachia > Wolbachia endosymbiont (group B) of Protocalliphora azurea. The sequence continues at coordinate 614,665 of NZ_OX366394.1, forward strand.
TGTGCAAGCAAGGAAGAAGCAGTACAATACTTAAACCTAATTGAGTACTATCTAATTCACAGGAGAAATCTAAAAAGAGTGTTTGTGCTTATAGATAGCAAGGTAGGATTAAAAGAAATAGACAAAGACTTTGTTTATTGGTTAATATGTAATAATATTAACTTTAATATTGTGCTAACAAAAATAGATAAAGTGAATCAGGAAAGTCTAAATGCTATTCTAGAAAATACTCAAAAGTGGGTTAATAATGAACATGTATCAATTCATCAAATAAGCATTCGTGTTAAGCATAAAATCACCAAGGTAAGAGATGAGTTTTTCAAATTTACAAGATAAAAAAATGAAAAGTGATGAATCTTTAAATGGTAAGATGCCATTGAAGGAAAAAACAGAAATATTATTTGAAGTTCTGTCTAACATACCTAAATTTGTAGGCGAAACTTTTATCATCAAATGCAGCAGTGTAATAATCTCAGATGAAACGCTGCTTAGTGCTTTTGCGCATAATGTTGTTCTGTTGAAACAGCTTGGTATAAATCCGGTAGTAGTTCATGACGGAGAATATGAAATTAACTTAGTGTTAAAAATGCTAGATATGAATGATAAGTTTATAAATGGTGTCAGACTTACAGACAAAAGCACTATGAAAATCATTGAAATGGCACTGTGTGGTTCAATTAATAAAAAAATTGTTCAGCATATAAATTCTGCTGGTGGTTCAGCTATTGGACTATGTGGAAAAGATGGCAACCTCATAAAAGCTGAAAAGATAAGCACTACGCTTAGGGAAAATAGATTAAATAATATTGAAAAAATACTAGACATGGGATTTATCGGTAGACCAACTGAAATCAATCCTGATATATTATTCTTTATTGAAGAATCAGATTCTATACCAGTTATTGCACCTATCGGTTATGGAAAAAATGGAGAAACATATCATATTGATACTGATAGCACTGCAAGTGCAATTGCACTTGCAGTTTACGCATCTAAAATGATAATCTTGAGTGATACAGATGAAGAAATAAACAAAGTTGGCAATGGAAGAGTCTTGATTAAAAATTTAAAAGAATCGATTGATTGTGGAAAAATTAAAGGAGAAAAATTTGTTGAAAGGCTTATGTCATATACTAAAATGGTAGAAGAATGTGCAGGGGTTGTTCACATAGTTGATGGTAGAGTACCTAACATTATACTTGATTTATTTACTGAGAATAATTCAGGTATATCAATAATGGATGATTAATAGCTGTACTGCTTATAACCATATGAACATTGAAAATTTGGGAATAGCTTATGTCAAATTCCTATTCTCTTTTCCAGTTTTTTTAGGGTTTTTTTTTCTTGCAAGCATAATAGTTTCGTATACATAATGAAACCAAATGGTATTTTTAGCTTGATAACAGAGGAAAATAAAGAGGGCTTGGGTGTAACACTCAAATAATGATTTACCTTATGGATACCGCTAGAAAAGTTGACCAAGGTATACAATTCTCTCTGCGTCAAGTTACTCAAGATATCGAATCTACAAACGCTTTGGATTGAGTGTGTTTGGTCAATTTGAGTGCTTTAAATGAAAGGCGAAAATTGAGCATACTACGCCTCTGTACACAGTATCTTTAATGCAAATGCCCATGTGATTCCACAGATAATTTCTGTTTTTTGATTCTATCTGTCCATTTACCATTTTCCATATCTTGTTTATTGGTTGCTTTTTTTTCTTGTTCAACAATTGCCTTATCTATCTTCTGATGAATTGCATCAATTGCATTAATTGCATTTTTTTCTTTGTATACTTCGCTTTTTCCTTCAACAATTAAATTGGTAAAAATATTTACAACAAACTGCACTTGATTATGATTAACCTGACCTTTTATCGAAGAAGGTAAAGAGTTTAATTCCATCAATACTTCTGATGCTGTTTTATCTTGAGTGGAAAGCCCTAAATTATCTGCTACTTCACTTATTAATAACTCTCTGTTTTCTTTATTATCTTCCAATTTAGTATAATCACGCAGTAGATCCATAACTGAAGATACTCTGACTTCAATAATATCATCAACATCTTCACCTCCTAGAGCAACTCCTGATCCCAATAACCTCTCTCTGAGATTTTTCTTTAAAAGATTGGTAAATTTTTCATTTGCATCCGATCCTGTAGTAGATATTGTACCATCTAAATAGTTGTTTACTTTGATTTGAGTACCTAAGCTATGCTCTATTTGTATTTTTGCCTCAGGTTTAAATCCTAATTTTGCACAGAATTTCTGAAAATATTCTTTAATAGTGTCAAACAAGGTCTTGCCATTGTCTTTATAGTTTTTCAACTCTTCAGGAATAGTAAGTGATAATTTACCATCTCCATATTTTACAAGGTCTTCACCATATTGAGACTCAAGTGTAAATTCTAATGAGCTGGATAGGTCACATATTTTCTCTTCCGGATTGTCAATCGTGGTTATAGGTATTGCCATATCAGACGTCACTTTTATGCGGTTGTGGTCAGTGCAGTAAATGTTTAGCACTTTTTTAGGACTGTGTGGAGTTAAATTACAACTACTGAGTGCGGCATGAGATTCATTAAATATACCAGCCCCATACCCTGCTTGATTACAATTGGTGACTAGCTCTTCTAAAATAGCATTACTTGGAACTTCTGCCCCAGCGTACCTGAACATTTCCTTGAAAATTTCCTTTGCTAATGCACGGTAATCTTTTTTGGAGAATAGATGATAAGAGCTTCTCCCTGCGTTATAAAATCTCTCAAATTCCTTTCTATATTCATCAATTTTTTTTTCATCAGCAACTGTAGGGCTATTACAATGATTTTCCCAAACTTCAGATAGTCTATCTTGATCAAGCTCCTTAAGTACTGGTTCCATAAAAGCTTTACCTTCTTCAGAGAGGTTATCAAAATTATCACGGTTAAAAATCTCATTTTTATAATCTTTAGCTCCTTCCTTAAATGCAATAATAAAATTTTTATCTATTTCTTTTTCATTAATAATAAAATTCATTCTTTGAAAATCTAAGAACATTGTTTCACCGGAATTCGCTAATTTATTATCTTGATCTGCTCTTAATTTACTAAAATTGAATTCTTTAGCTGTGGCCTTTAATCTAACTACCGGACTCTTCTTTGCCTCTTTCATAATTAACACCTTACTATAAATATGCTGTAAGTTGTACCATATAATGATGAATAATTTTATAATATATAAAAAAGTCGATAGTCTATTTCTTTATTTTAGGGATATAGGAAAGGCGTAGATTTCTCTTTTCATTTGTAGCATGCTGCATTAATATTTACGTATTAATCTAGAAAATAGTGATGAATAATATTGTAATTGTTGGTCTGCAATGGGGTGACGAAGGCAAGGGTAAAATAGTAGATTATCTTTCTGAGAATGCAGATGTAGTTGTGAGATTTCAGGGAGGAAATAATGCAGGGCACACTATAGTAATAGATGATGAGGTTTATAAATTAAATTTACTGCCCTCTGCTGTTTTGAGAGCGGACAAAATATCTATTATAGGAAACGGTGTTGCTCTTGATTCACATGCTCTAGTCTCAGAAATAGAGTCATTGAAAGTTAAAGGAGTAGACGTAAACTATAACAACTTGATGGTATCCGAGAGCTGTCCATTAATACTTAGCGTACATAAGGACAAGGAAAAGCTATTTGAAGATTTAAACGGAAATCACAAAATTGGTACAACAAACAAAGGGATAGGGCCATGTTATGAAGATAAAGTTGGCAGGAGAGCTATACGCCTTTGTGACTTAGAAAACACAGATGAGCTCAATCAAAGAGTGGATGCTCTCCTGAGTTACCATAATGCTATCAGAAAAGGACTTAACTACCAGGTAGTTAAAAAAGAAGAAATATTAAAGGAAATTCAAGAGATTTCAGAAAAAATTCTTTTATATAAAAAACCTGTGTGGAAGATACTAAATGATTTTATGAAAGAAGGTAAGAAAATAATATTTGAAGGCGCTCAAGGCGCATTTTTAGATATCGACCACGGAACTTACCCTTTTGTTACTTCAAGTAATACCGTAGCATCGCAAGCGATAACAGGCTCAGGATTATCCTACAATGCTCAAATTATTGGTGTAGCAAAAGCGTATACAACAAGAGTGGGTAATGGTCCATTTCCTACTGAACAAAATAACGAGATTGGAGACAGCTTATTTTCTATAGGTAAGGAACTTGGAACAGTAAGCAATAGAAGAAGGCGCTGCGGATGGTTTGACGCAGTTTTAGTGCGCCAGGCCGTACAACTCTCTGGAGTTTCAAGCATTGTATTAACCAAATTAGATATTCTTGATTCTTTTGATACTATTAAAATAGGCACTGGTTATAAGTATGGCGGAAAAATGTATGATTATTTACCCGCATCACATTCAATACAAAAAGAATTAGAGCCAATATATGAAGAATTTCCTGGTTGGAAAGAGAAAACTCAAGGCAAAAGGTCAGTTAAGGAATTACCTGCAAATTTGATGAAATATGTGAGAAAAATAGAAGAATTAATAGGTGTACCAATTCATCTAATTTCAACTAGTCCCAATAGAGAGGATGTTATTAAGCTTAAAAATCTATGAAAACGTCTTGTTAACTTTTATCTAATAAAAAACGATACTTGTGTGACTTCAAGCAATCTATTATGCAAAGTAGCAGCGTAAACGTACAGTGAGCAGTGTGATTTTTCTTAAATACATGTTGATTGTTATAATATAAACATAGTTAAAGGAGGCGTATTATGATTGCAGGTTTGACTAAGGGAGACAAAGCAGTAAGAGCGGAAAAAACAAGTGATCAGCCGAGAGAACTGTCAGTTGCAGAATATGTAGTTAAGTCAATACATGACTTGCAAAAATTGCATAATAGATTATGTTCATCACAGGGCAACAATTGTGTTAATGATAGAGAGAAGTTTGTCCAAGATAGTGATGGGCTTGGTATATTTCAATTTCTCAAAAGCTATATTAATGATGCAGAAAAAAATGAGCCTTTCATTAAGAACCTTACTATAATGAAATTTCTTCGCTCAATTATAGAAGATAGGGAACTGTATAAAAAGTTATGCAGTTTCGATGATTTTCTCGATTGTGAGTTAGAAAATTTGAGAGATAAGATAAGCTTATTAGCGCTTTTGAGAGAAAAGATGGACTTTACTGATATACAAAAAGCTTATGGTAATTGGCGTTTTAGTAATCTAATAGGTGATAATGATTTTAAGCGAATGTATGTGGATGAAGCAGTAAAAGAAAGAGAAAAGCCTGTTAATGAGGACTTTGAGAAAAATATAGGTAAATACATAGAGTTAGTAAAGGAAGGAAAAGAAGTTGCAAGTAGGTATTTTGGAAAATGGAAAGAGGACTTTCAAGTTTACTGTGAAGAAATTGACAATAATAATAAAGTTTTGAATATTAACCTTACTCATTACGACAATAGTGAGCCAACAA